>NZ_JQMO01000002.1:921079-1228106 GCF_000744785.1 Kitasatospora azatica KCTC 9699
CTGCTGGGCGGGGGTGCCGTTGCAGGTGTAGACCTGGATCGGGTTGAAGTCGGCGGTGCTCGCGGAGCGGTCGTCCAGGCAGAGTCCGCCGTAGCCGACCACCGGGCCGCCGGTCCCGCCGCCGCCCGATCCGGTGGTGGTGTAGGCCGCGACGTAGCCCACGCTCATGGTGGCGCCCGAACTGGTGGCCGCGGTCGGCGTGGTGCAGCCGCAGGCGCCGTTCGGGAAGCCGCCGCCGATCGCCAGGTCGAAGATGATGGTCAGGTTGTGGTCGAAGGCCTGCTGCCAGGTGGCGGCGCCGACCTGGCTCTCGTTCACGCTGAAGTAGGCGGCACCGTCCAGGTACCAAGTGATGGTCTCGGCCGAGGTGTTGGTGCGGTCGAGGATCATCGAGTAGGTGTGGAAGCCGCTCTGGCAGCCGGGACAGGCGCGCAGTCCGCTGCCGATGCCGTCGCCCTCGTTGCAGACACCGCCGGGGTAGGTGCCGCAGTGGATGGTGCCGGCCACCTGGGAGAGCGCGTTGACGTCCTCCATGATGTCGATCTCGCCGTTCTCCGGCCACTGGCCGGGGCCCAGCATCCAGAACGCGGGCCAGTAGCCGAGGCCGCCGGACGGGTTCGGCTGCTGGATGGAGGCGGTCACCTGGAGCTTCCCGCCGGCCGGCGCGCCGACCGAGGCGCTGGGGGTGTGGATCCGGCCGGAGGTCCAACTGCCGCCGTTGTTCAGGGCGGTGATGTTGAGGTGCCCGTTGCCGTCGAGGCGCACGTTGCTGGTCGAGTTGGTCATGGTCTCGATCTCGCCGGTGCCGAAGTTCGATCCCGGACCGGTGTCGTACGTCCAGTTGGCGCTTGACGGTGCACTACCGGCGGGCCCGGCGAAGTTGTCGCTGAAGACCGTGGTCCAGCCGGACGGTGCGGGCGGCACCGTGACGGCCTGGGCGCCGGCGGGTGCGAGGACGAGGGCGAGCGCGGCCAGCAGTGCGAGGACCGAGGCGACGACGACCGAGTCGGCGGCGATCCAGCGCCGGACGGGCCGGCGGAGGCTGCGCAGCGCGGTGCGGGGGGTAGTTCGGAGAGGCATTTGTGGCTCCCTGAATCGACTGACCCGGATTCAACTCCTGTAAACACCAAGGCGTCAAGAAGAATGAGAGCGCTTTCTTCGTTCAACTCATTGATTCCCAGACCCCTGCAGTGTTAACTCCTCTCCCAGTTCTTGTCGCCAAGCCCAGGTAATGCCCAGGTAGCCCGTCGACTCCGAACGGACCTGTCCCATGCGACTCACCCCACCCGTGCACCGCATCCGCCGCCCGCTCACCGGCCTGACCGGCCTGACCCTGCTGTGCACCGCTCTCACCGGCCTGACGGCGGCCCCCGCACCCGCCGCCACCAGCGTGCCGACCTATCTGAACGCCAAGGCCGCCACCAAGGACCGGGTCGCCGACCTGCTGCGCCGGATGACGCTCAAGGAGAAGCTCGGCCAGATGGACCAGTTGGCCCTGGTCACCGTCCAGGGCACGTGCAACTGGAGCGGCGGCGCGCTCAACGAGTCCTGCCTGCACGACGTGCTGGTCGACAACGCGGCCGGCTCCATCCTCTCCGGCGGCGGGATGCCGCCCACCGTCAACTCCCCCAAGGACTGGGCGGAGTTGACCAACCAGGTGCAGCAGTACGCGATCGCCAACTCACGCCTGCACATCCCGGTCCTGTACGGCATCGACGCCGTGCACGGCCACAACAACGTGCTCGGTGCCACCATGTTCCCGCAGCAGATCGGCATGGGCGCCACCTGGGACCCGGCGCTGGAGGCCGGCGTCGAGCACTCCACCCAGCGTGCGGTGGCCGCCACCGGCATCAACTGGGTGTTCGGACCGGTCGCCGAGATCGCCCGGGACCAGCGCTGGGGCCGCTACTACGAGGCCTTCTCCGAGGACCCGGTGCTCACCGGCACCATGGCCGCCAGCGCGGTGGACGCCCTGCAGGACGGCTCCAGCGGCACCAAACTCGCCGCCTCCGTCAAGCACTTCGCCGGCTACTCGCAGCCGCTGAACGGCCATGACCGAGTGCCCGCCGACTACTCCGCCCGCTATCTGCAGGACACCGTCCTGCCCGCCTACCGCCAGGCCGTGCAGGCCGGCGCGCTCAGCGTGATGGCGGACTCCGGGGCGGTCAACGGCGTCCCCGTCACCGCCTCGCACTACCTGCTCACCAGCGTGCTGCGGGACCAGTACCACTTCGACGGCGTGGTGGTCAGCGACTGGAGCGACGTCCGCAGCCTGCAGACGGCCTACCACATCGCCGCCGACTACCCCGAGGCGATCGCCAAGGCGGTCAACGCGGGGGTGGACATGGCGATGGAGCCGACCAGCGCCGCCGACTTCACCACCTCGGCGCTCGCCGCCGTCCAGCGCGGCCTGATCAAGCCGGAGCGGATCGACCAGGCGGTCTCCCGGATCCTGACCATGAAGTTCCGGCTCGGCCTCTTCGAGCACCCCTACGTCGACGCCGGCAAGGCCGACTCGGTGGTCAACGGCGCGGACCTCGGCCTGGCCAGGCAGGCGGCCACCGAGTCCTCGGTGCTGCTGCGCAACGAGAAGAACGTGCTGCCCTTCGGCTCCGGCGTGCACAAGATCGTCGTCACCGGCCCGAACGCGGACAGCATCAACAACCAGTTGGGCGGCTGGAGCATCGGCTGGCAGGGCGTGCCGAACGGCGTCTCGGTACCGGGCACCACGGTGCTCGCCGGGCTGCGCGGCGGCGCCCCGGCCGGGACCACCGTCGACTACCAGGCCGACGGTGCGGCGGCGGCCGCCGACCTCCGCTCGGCGGACGCGGCCGTGGTCGTGGTCGGCAACACGCCGGGCGCGGAAGGGCTCAACGACCAGCCCAACCCCTCGCTCGCCGCGGACCAGCAGGCAGAGGTGGCCGCACTGCAGGCCACCGGAAAGCCGGTGGTCGTGGTGGTGATCGCCGACCGTCCACTGGTGCTCGGCAGCGCCGCCCAGACCGCCGGCCTGCTGATGGCCTGGCTGCCCGGCACCGAGGGCGGCAACGCCGTCGCCGACCTGCTGTACGGGAAGGCCAACCCCAGCGGCCGGCTCCCGGTCTCCTGGCCCAAGGCGATCGGCAACGAGCCGGAGTTCTACACCCAGCTCCCGGGCACCAACGGCGGCACCGACTCCGGCTACAGCCCGCTGTTCGCCTTCGGCGCGGGCCTGTCCTACACCGACTGGCAGATCGGCGCGGCCACCGTGGACCGCAGCACCGTGGACCGCACCACCGCCGAGCGCGGCGGCTCGCTGCAGGTGACCGTCCCGGTGGCCAACACCGGTGGCACGGCGGGCGATGCGGTGGTGCCGGTGTACGTCTCGCAAGGTGTCAGCCAGGTGCTCACGCCGCCGAAGTGGCTGGTCGGCTTCACCCGGGTGCACCTGGAGGCGGGCGCGCGGACCAGCGTCAGCGTCAAGGTCCCGCTCTCCCTGCTGGCGCACACCCAGGGGGACGTGGACGGTGACGGTCGTCCGTCCGTCTCCCCTGGGCAGTACACGCTGCTCACCGGTGACAGCAGCAACGGAACTGCTCTCAACGTCTCCTGACGGTCAGTCAGTTTCCTACACGTCCGCCCGGAGCGCCCGACTGAGGGCGCTCCGGGCGGGCACGTCCGTCAGCCGGCCTGCCAGTACTTCACGGAGGAGATGGCGATGTCCGCCGAGGAGCCGACGGCCGGCACGGTGCCGCTGGTGCTCGTCTCGGACTGCAGCACCCAGTGCATCGGGTGCGCCGGGACGTTGGACGTGGAGTGGCCGATGACCTTGCCGTCCAGGTAGAAGGTCAGGCTGTCCTTCTGCCAGTCGATGGTGGTGGTGTGCCAGGCACCCGCCTCGGCGACGTTGGTCTCGTAGGCGTCCTGGTCGGAGCCGGAGGTGCCGCCCTGGCGGTGCATGTAGGCGCCGATCGTGCTGTCGAGGGAGCCCTCGGGGAAGTCGATCTCGCCGTTCTGCGGCCAGATGTCGCCGTCCGGCCAGAGCAGCCAGGCGGTCTTGAAGCCGGCCGCCGAGGTCGCCTTCCAGGTCACCTCGAACTTGCCGTACAGCACGCCGCCGTCCTGGCCGACCGCGCCGGGGAGCTTGGGGATCGGCGCCGCCACCCAGGTGCCCGCGCTGTCGCGGTTGAGGTGCAGGTTCAGCTGGCCGTTGGCGATGGACATCGTCTTGGCGGGGCTGTAGGTGCCGTTCTTGGTGGTGTCCTGCCAGCCGTCCGGGTAGGCCCACCACTTCGAGTCCACGTTGGCCGGGACCCCGCTGCAGTGATGCCCCTGGGGGGTGCCGTCGGAGTCGCAGCCGGTCCAGCTGCCGAGCGGGACGCTCTCGCCGCTGAAGTCGTCCGACCAGGTCGGGGCGGTGCCGGCGCCGGTCGGCGTGGCGGTGGGCGACGGGGTGGGCGTGGGCGTGGCGAACGGGCTGTTGGTGGGCGTGGGCGACGCGGTCGGGGTCGGCGAGGCGGTGGGCGTCTGGGTGGCGCTCGGGGTCGGCGACGGCGACGCGGTGGGCGTGGCGCTCGGGATCGGCGTCGACGTCGGGGTCGGGGTCGGGGTCGACGTAGGGGTGGGGGTCGGCGTCGGGGTCGACGTCGACGTAGGAGTGGGGGTCGGCGTGGGAGTCGGCGACGGGCTGGCCGCTCTGCTGACCGTCAGCGTCTTGGACGGGAGGTTGTGCCAGCCGCCCCTGGAATCCTGCCAGTAGCCGAACTCCGTGTACGTGCCCGCCGGCAGCGTGCGGGTGCCGGTGGTGATGGTGAGCCCGCTCGGGCAGATCCGGGCGTTGGTAGCCGGGCCCGGGAAGTCGAGGTTGTTGCCCGCGGCGTCCCGGACGCCCACGCCGAGGCTCTTGGCGGTGAAGCAGCTCCCCGAGTGAACGGTCAGTGAGGCGGCAGCGGCGACGTCGGCGGCCATCGCGGTCGGCGAGAGGCGGTCCTGCACCACCCGCGTGCTGGCGGCCTCGGCGTTGCCGAAGACGGTGACGGCGAGCGTGGCGGCGGTGACCGCGACCGCTGCGCCCATCCGGACAGTTGTGGCAGAAATGCGCATGGAGGAGTCCCTCTGCGACGCCTGCGAGGTGAGCTGTCGGGTTCGGGCGGAGGTACGCCCGGCCGCCTGTGGGAGCGGCTTCACCCCAAGCCCTGGCTGCCGCACGGTGCGCATGCGGGAGTCAAGGCGCTTACCTGGTTCCCCCGCTCCCGTCCGTGACAGTGCTCGATCGACCGCCGACGGGTGGACGGGACTCGGCGTCCCGGCAGCGGCCGCCCGCACCCGGCGGACGGCTCGTTGAGGCTAGGCAACCCGAGTGGACCTGACAAGCTGTGGCCCGATCCTGTTGCCCAGCTCACACTTCCACTGCACAACTGATCACAGGTGCCTCACCAGCGCGTGTGCACCTGGTCGCGTCACCAGCGCGTGTGCACCTGGTCGCGCAGCCGGCGGTCGTACAGCTCGCGGACGGCAGCCAGGGTCGTGTCCGGCAGCGGCGGCAGCCCGGCGGCGGCCGCGTTGGCGCGGGCCTGCTCGGGCGAGCGGGCACCGGGGATCACGGTGCTCACCCCGGGCTGCTGGATGATCCAGCGCAGCGCCGTCTGGGCGGGTGTCGCGCCGGCCGGCGCCAGCTCGCCGAACTCGACCGCCGCGTCCACTCCCGTGGCGAAGTCCACGCCGGAGAAGGTCTCGCCCTGGTCGAAGGCGGAGCCGTCCCGGTTGTAGGTCCGATGATCGCTCTGCGGGAAGACGGTGTCCTTGGTGTAGCGGCCGGAGAGCAGGCCGGAGGCGAGCGGCACCCTGGCGATCACCCCGACGCCCGCGGCCCGGGCCGCCGGCAGCACCTCGTCCAGCGGCTTCAGCCGGAACGGATTGAGGATGATCTGCACGCTGGCCACGCCCGGCCGGGCGATCGCCGTCAGCGCCTGCGCGCAGGTCTCCACGCTGACCCCGTAGGCGGCGATCCGGCCCTCCGAGACCAGGGTGTCGAGGCCGTCGAAGACCTCGTCGTCCGCGAAGACCGCGGTCGGCGGGCAGTGCAGCTGCACCAGGTCGAGCCGCTCCGTGCCCAGGTTGCTGCGGGAGCGGTCGGCCCAGGCGCGGAAGTTCGCCAGGCTGTAGTGCTCCGGGAGCTGCTCCACCCGGCGGCCGAACTTGGTCGCCACGGTCAGGCCGGGCAGTTGGTCGGCTCGTTCCCGCAGGAACCGGCCGATCAGCTGCTCGCTGCGGCCGTCGCCGTAGACGTCGGCCGTGTCCAGGAAGCTGACGCCCGCCTCGACCGCCGCGTCCAGCACGGCGAAGGCGTCCTCCTCCCGGACCTCGCCCCAGTCCGCACCGAGCTGCCAGGTGCCCAAGCCGACGACGGAGACCGGTTGACCGGTCCGACCCAGTACGCGCTGTTCCATGCCCCGACCTTTTCATATCGGCCCGCCGCACTGCACGCTTACAGCTGCACCCGCACCTGATCGGAGCCACGCGTGAACTCGACCACCCCGCTGCCGCTCGACGGCGTCACCGTCGTCTCGCTCGAGCAGGCGGTCGCCGCACCGTTCGCCACCCGGCAGTTGGCGGACCTCGGGGCACGGGTGATCAAGATCGAACGTCCCGGAGGTGACTTCGCGCGGGAGTACGACCGGGCCGTGAAGGGCCAGTCGGCGTACTTCGTCTGGTGCAACCGGGGGAAGGAGAGCGTGGTCCTCGACCTCAAGGAGGAAGGCGACCGGGCGCTCTTCGAGCGGATCCTGGCGACCGCCGACGTCTTCGTGCAGAACCTGGCGCCGGGCGCGGCGGAGCGGCTCGGGCTCGGGGCGGACGCCCTGCGGGAGCGGTACCCGCGGCTGATCGTCTGCGGCATCTCCGGGTACGGCGAGGCCGGGCCGTACCGCGACAAGAAGGCCTTCGACCTGCTGGTGCAGTGCGAGACCGGGCTCGTCTCGCTCACCGGAACCCCGCAGACCCCCGCCCGGGCCGGCGTGTCGATCGCGGACGTGGCCGCCGCGATGTACGCGTACACCGGCGTACTGACCGCCCTGTACGAACGGGAACGGACCGGCCTGGGCAACGCCTTCGACGTGGCGATGCTGGACGCGCTCGGCGAGTGGCTGGGCCAGCCGCTGTACCACGACCGCTACGCCGCGGCGCCGCTCAGCCGCAGCGGCGCCCGGCACCCCTCGATCGCGCCCTACGGCCACTACCGGGCCGACGACGGGGCCGAGGTGTTCCTCTGCGTACAGAGCGACCGGGACTGGGTCGCGCTCTGCGAGAAGGTGCTCCAGCGGCCGGAGTTGACCCGGGACCCGCGATTCGCCGACAACCCGCTGCGCCACCGCAACGACGCCGAGCTGACGGTGATCCTGGAACAGCACTTCGCCTCCGCCACCGGCGACGAACTGATCGCCCTGCTGGACGCCGCCGGGATCGCCAACGCCCGGCTGCGCAGCGTCGGCGAGTTCGCCGAGCACCCGCAGCTGGCGGCCCGCGACCGCTGGCGCACCTTCGACTCCCCCGCCGGCCCACTCGACGGCCTGCTCCCCCCGGTGACGGTGCACGGCCGCGAGGCCCGGATGGGCGCCGTCCCCGCCCTGGGCGAGCACACGGCGGCGGTGCGGGCGGAGTTCGGCGGGTAGGGCCTTCTCCGGGGTGTCCGAGCCCCCTCGGACTCAGCCCCTCGGACTCAGCCCCTCGGGCTCAGCTGCGGGGCGCGCGGCGGCCGGCCAGGTGGGCCAGGCGGGCGGCCAGCAGCAGGAACACGGCGGGGATGGCCAGGTTGAGCAGCTGGCGGATGCCGGCCGGGTCGTTGATCTCGCTGATCGGCAGGCCGAGTTGGTGCAGCAGGTGCAGCGAGTCGTAGGTGGCGAAGAGGTAGCCGAGCGCGGCGTTGGCGAGGGCGAAGACGCCCAGCGGCAGGCTGCGTTCGGCCACGGCCAGGGCGAGCAGGGTCGCCGCGATGACGATCAGCGGGGTGGCGCCGTTGAAGACCAGCAGGTAGGCGGACTCGGCCCAGGCCGTCGGCGAGTGGAAGCCGCTCCAGTGCGACCGGGTGAGCAGCACGGTGATGGCCGCGAGGCCGAGGGCCACGGCCAGCGGCGCGAGGATCCGTACCGTGGCGGCGGCTCGGCGGTACCACCAGAGCAGCGCACCGGTCCCCACGGCCAGGGCGAGCAGCCAGTACAGGCGGAGCCAGGCCGGGTGGGCGAGGTCGTAGGCGCCGAGGACCCCCTGGGGCGAGCCGATCTCCACCGAGCAGGAGGACATGCCGTCGATGCTGGTCACCGGAGGCGAGCAGGAACGGCCGGTGGTCCGGTACAGCGGCAGCGCGAGCGCGAGCAGAACGCCGCAGGTGAGCAGCGCGAACCAGTAGCGCTGGGCGGGCGGGGCCTGCCGGTGTCGCTGCTTAGGTCGTCCCTGGTTCGGTCTCGGTCTGCCGGTGCTACCGCTCATGCTGCCGCCCTCGTCAGGGCCCCGGCGCCGGTGGGCCGGGTGCGTGAGCGGCCAGTATCCCCGCGCGGGGCCACCACGAACAGGGGTTCGCATGGACCGGGATCCGCACGGGCCGGGATCCGCACGGACCGGGATCCGCACGGACCAGGGTTTGTACGGACCGGGTCCACGGAGCGTGGACCCGGCCCGGTCCGGCGGCCCGGCAGCCCGGCGGGTCGGTGACTCAGTCGCGGTGGGCCGCTCCGTGCTCCGGGCCGGCCTCGGCGAGGGCCTTGGTGACGGCCTCGACGCCGGCCCGCAGGCCGTAGACCGGGGTGCCGGGCTCCTGGCGCCAGGAGTTGGCGATGGATCCGGCGTCCACGGTGTCGAAGCCGAGCTCCTCGATCAGGGCGCGGACCT
The DNA here is from genome assembly GCF_000744785.1 of Kitasatospora azatica KCTC 9699. Classification (NCBI taxonomy): domain Bacteria; kingdom Bacillati; phylum Actinomycetota; class Actinomycetes; order Kitasatosporales; family Streptomycetaceae; genus Kitasatospora; species Kitasatospora azatica. The sequence goes on from NZ_JQMO01000002.1 coordinate 929,942, forward strand.
TCTGCTTGGCCGCCGCGTCGTCGCCGGAGACCGGGAGGGCCATCCGGTCGGGGTCGCCGGCCGGGAGCGGGCGGTCGAGGATGTCCTGGGCGTAGGTGCCGTTGAAGGCCTTCACCACCTGGTGGCCGATCTGCTGCTCGGTCCAGGCGCTCTCGGTCAGCCCCTCCTCGATCGCGGCGATCCGGCCGTCGCGCTCCTTGGGGTAGTAGTTGCCGGTGTCGATCACGGCGAGGCCCTCGGCGGCGCCGTCGAACAGGCCGGACGGCAGGTCGGGGACGTTCTTCAGCGGGACGGTGACGACCACGATCTCCGCGCCGTTGGCCGCCTCGGCCACCGTGACGGGCGTGGCGCCGGTCTCCTCGGCGAGCGCGGTGAGGGTCTGCGGGCCGCGCGAGTTGGCCACCGACACCTGGTGGCCGAGCGCGGTGAGGCGCCGGGTCAGGTTGCCACCGATGTTGCCCGCGCCGATGATGCCGATCTTCATGGTGCTGTTCCCTCCGAGGTGCTGACGATCAGTAGCTTCATCAGGCACGCAACAGCAGCATCGCGGTAGGTATTTCCACGATCGACCTGGATCCGCCGTTCGGGTGGTGCGGCAAGCGGGTGACCGCTCACGGCCTGGCCAGCCGGCGTTCGCCTCCGGCACCGGGTGTGTAGGGCAGGTCGTAGTGCTGGAAGATGGCCGCCTCGTTCTCGGCCGGCAGGATGTCGTCGGTGCCGATCGCGGGGCCGCTCTTCACCTGCGACTTCCGGTACGCCACCTTGACGTACCCGGGGCCCACCGTCGCGCCGTCCAGCGGCACGAAGACCAGCCGCCGGCGGCCCGGCAGGCCGATCTGCACGGTGGCCATGCTCGGCTGGTCGGTGGCGGTGTCGACGTAGATCGCCTCCAGGGTGCCGATCTTGCGTCCCGCCGAGTCCACCACGGTCTGCATCCGCCATTCGCGGATGTCCCTGATCCCGATCATCGTGTGCTCCGTTCGAATCGACGAGCACCGCCGAAGGCGGTGGTGGCGGCGGTGCGGAAGGCGGCCGGCTGCCACTCGACCAGCATGATCGTCGCGTCGTCGGCCAGTGGGCCGCCCCGGTGCGTCAGCAGCTCACCGACCAGGGCCCGCAGGGCCTGGGCGGGCGCGGCGCCGTCGGCCGTCGCCCGGATCACCGACTCGGCCAGGCGGTCCTCGCCGAACCGCGACCGCCCGGCGCCCGCCGCCTCGACCACCCCGTCGGTGTGGATCAGCAGCCGGTCCCCGGGGTCGAGCGAGATCGCGTGCACCGCCCGGGTCAGCTCGGTCAGCCCGGTCACCCCGAGTGGCGGCTCGGCGGGGCGACTCAGTGCGTCGGCGACCAGCTGCTGCCGCCGGATCAGCAGCGGCGGCGGGTGCCCGCAGTTCGACCAGTGCAGCAGGCCGCTCGGCAGGTCCAGCCGGAGGAAGACGCCGGTCGCGAACCGGTCCGGGAACCAGCGGGTCAGCGCCAGGTCGGTGGTGCGGACCAGCTCGGGCAGCTCGGCGCCGTTGCGCCGGGCGTTGCGGCAGGCCGCCAGGGCGACGGCGGCGGTCAGGCCGGCGGTCAGGTCGTGCCCCATCGCGTCGAGGACGGCCGCGTGCAGCACCTCGGCGGCCACCGAGTGCTCGAAGGCATCGCCGCCGAGCTCCTGGGCCGGCTCCAGGACGGCGGTGGACAGCACCTGGGAGTTGTAGACGGTGCCGGGGGGCAGCAGGGCGCGCAGCAGCTCGGCGGGCAGCGCCAGGGTGTCGCGCCCGGCGGCGAGCACCATGGCGAGCAGCGCGGCGACCAGCTGGCAGCGGCGCAGCCCGGTGCGGTCCAGGGCGGCGGTGCGCACCCCGAACACGCCGAGCCGTTCCTCGCCGTGCAGCAGCGGGAACCAGGCGAACACCGTGCCCTGGGCGTCCGCCTCGGTGGTCTGCACCGCGCCGGTCAGCAGGGCCGAGCCGGCCAGGGTGCCGTCGATCGGCAGCTCGGCGTCGCCGGTGATCGGGCGCAGCCGGCCCTGCGGGAGGTCGGCCAGGTAGACGGTGCCGGCCCCGATCCCGAGCGCCTGGGTGTACTGCTGCGCCATCAGCGGGACCTTGGCCGGGTCGAGGGCGCAGCCGGTGGTCAGGAAGTCGTCCAGCAACTGTTCGCCGAGGTTCGGCACCGGCGTCGCCGGCAGGCCGTTCAGCGAAGGCAGCGGGGACAGCGGGGGCAGCGGGGGCAGCGGGAGCGTCGTCTCGTCGGCCATACGGTCCAGCCCATCCCAGGTGCGGCCCGGGCGCACCTCGGGCGAGCCTGGTGGGCGTACGAAGGGCGCACCGCGGCGCCGTGCTCACCCCCGCCCGGTGCGTGCGCTCGTCTCCCGCCGTGAGGGCCGCCGCCCCGATCAGGCCCGCCTCGGGACCGAGCGCGGCGCGGCGGACGGCCGGGACCTGGGCGCACTCCCCCGCCCATAACAGCGAGCCACACAGCGACCAGTGCCACGTCAGGCAACATCTGCCCGTCCAGGCCCGGCGTCCGGTGCGTGCTCTCGGCGTGCGGGCGGTCTCCGTGTCCCCGATGTCGAGAGCGGCGAACAGGGTCACCCGCGGGCCAGCCGGAGCGTGACCAACTGGAAGGGCCGCAGCCGCAGTTCGACGGTGTCCTCGGCCATCGCGGGGTGCTGGTCGAGCGGCCGCTCCAGCAGGTCGCAGGCGAGCGCGCCGGCCAACGGGAAGGAGGTGCGCAGCCGGGCCGTGGCGCGGCCACCGTGGGCCTCGTACAGGCGCACGATGACGTCGCCGCTCTGGTCGTCGGCGAGTTTGACGGCGCTGACCACCACGGCCTGATGGTCCAGAGCGACCAGTGGGACGACCTCGGCGCTGCCCGCCACCCGGCGTTCGGGCAGGTTGATGTAGTGGCCCTCCGAGACGGCGGCGGCGATGTCGGCGCCGGGGACCAGGGCGTGCCGGAAGCGGTGGGTGCCCTGGTCGGTGTGCGGGTCGGGGAAGCGCGGTGCGCGCAGCAGCGAGACCCGGACCGTGGTGGTGGTGCCCTGGTCGGCGGGGCGGACGGTGCGGGTGAGGTCGTGGCCGTAGGTGGAGGAGGTGACCAGGGCGACGCCCCAGCCGGGCTCGGCGAGGTGGACGAAGCGGTGGTTGCAGGCCTCGAACTTGGCCGCCTCCCAACTGGTGTTGGTGTGGGTCGGCCGGTGCAGGTGGCCGAACTGCGTTTCGGCGGCGTAGCGGTCGGTGTGCAGGTCGAGCGGGAAGGCGGCCTTGAGGAACTTCTCGGTCTCGTGCCAGTCCACCTCGGTGTCGAGGTCCAGGCGCTTGGCCCCGGCGGTCAGGGTGAGGGTCTGGGTCACCCTCGACTCGCCGAAGGAGCGGGTGACTTGGACGGCTGCGGACTCCGGGCCGGCGGCGGTGACGGTGATCGCGTCGACGGCGGTCAGGTCGGTGACGGTGTTGCGGTAGAACTGGTCGACGTCCCAGGCGTCCCACATGTTCGGGAAGTCCGGGTGGAGTTGCAGTAGGTTGGCCGCCGCGCCGGGGGCGACGGTCTCGCGTTCGGCGGCCAGGTCGTGGACCGAGACCACCAGTCCGCGCTCGTCCACCTCGACCCGCAGCAGGTCGTTGGCGAGCAGGAAGCCGCCGCCGGGCCGGGGTTGGACGGTGCAGCCGCCGGCGGCCGGCGGGGCCGGGCGGGCGCCGCCGGCCGGGATGCCCGCGCGCCGGTGCGGGGCGGCGTTGAAGACGATCTCCGAGGTTCCCTCACCAGCCAGTGCGTGCTGGGCAGTTGCGATGATCCCGGTCAGCTCCTCGGCGACGGCGGCATAGCTGTGCTCGGCCTCGCGGTGCACCCAGGCGATCGAGGAGCCGGGCAGGATGTCGTGGAACTGGTGCAGCAGCACGGTCTTCCAGATCCGGTCCAACTCCTGGTAGGGGTACGGCACGCCTGCCTGAACGGCCGCGGTGGCGGACCAGAGTTCGGCTTCGCGCAGCAGGTTCTCGCTGGCCCGGTTGCCCTGCTTGGTCTTCGCCTGACTGGTCAGGGTGGCGCGGTGCAGTTCGAGGTAGAGCTCGCCGGCCCAGACCGGCGGGTTCGGGTACTCGGCCTGCGCCTTGGCGAAGAACTCGGCCGGCGTCTCCCAGCGCACCGTGGCCGAGCCTTCGAGGTTGCGCAGCCGGGCCGCCTTCGCCACCATCTCGCGCGTCGTGCCCCCGCCGCCGTCGCCCCAGCCGGTCGGGGCGAGCGAGTGGCGAGCCCGGCCCTTGTCCTTGAAGTTGCGGGCGGCGTGGGCGATCTCCTTGCCATTCATGGAGCAGTTGTAGGTGTCGATCGGCGGGAAGTGGGTGAAGATCCGGGTGCCGTCGATGCCCTCCCACCAGAAGGTGTGGTGCGGGAAGGTGTTGACCTGGCTCCAGGAGATCTTCTGGGTGAGCAGCCACTTGGCGCCGGCCGCCTTGATGATCTGGGGCAGCCCGGCGGCGAAGCCGAAGGTGTCCGGCAGCCAGGCTTCCTCGTTCTCGATGCCGAACTCCTCCAGGAAGAACCGTTTGCCGTGCACGAACTGGCGGGCCATCGCCTCCGAGCCCGGCATGTTGGTGTCCGACTCCACCCACATCCCGCCGGCCGGCACGAACCGGCCCTCGGCCACCGCCTGCTTGACCTTGGCGTAGACCTCGGGGCGGTGCTCCTTGATCCAGGCGTACTGCTGGGCCTGGGACATGGTGTAGACGAACTCCGCCTCGTCCTCCAGCAGGGCGGTCATGTTGGCGGTGGTGCGGGCCACCTTGCGGACCGTTTCGCGCAGCGGCCACAGCCAGGCGGAGTCGATGTGCGCGTGCCCGACCGCGCTGATCCGGTGCGCGGACGGCACGGCGGGCGCGGCGAGCACCTCGGTGAGCCGCGAACGGGCCCCGGCGGCCGTGGCGTTGACGTCCTGCAGGTCGATCGCGTCCAGGGCCCGCTCGACCGCCCGCAGGATCTCCCAGCGCCGGGCGCCGTCCACCGGCAGTTCGGCCATCAACTCGCCCAGCACCTCGAGGTCCTGGACCAGCTGCCAGACCGTCTCGTCGAAGACCGCCAGGTCCATCCGGGCCAACCGGTACTGCGGTCGGCTCCCGGCGGTCGCCTTGTCGCCCAACGCGGTCGGCAGGAAAGGGTGGTAGTCCAGGATCACCGGGTTGGACGCGGCCTCGACGTGCAGCAGGACCTGCTCGCCACCGGCGGCGGGGGCCGCGATCCGCACCCACTGGTTGCGCGGGTTGAGGCCCTTCACCGGCGATCCGTCCGGCCGGTAGACCAGGCCCTCGCACTGGAAGCCGGGCATGTTCTCGTCGAAGCCGAGGTCGAGCAGTGCCTCGACGGTGCGGCCGGCCCAGGTGCTGGGCACGGTGCCGGCGACGGTGAACCAGCTGGTGCCCCAGGGCGCGCCCCACCGCTGCCCGACGGCGATCGGGGTGCGCGGCGCAGCCAGGCCCTCGGCGACCGGGACCGGCTCGTCGGGCGCCGTCCAGACGGAGACCTGGAGCGGCACCGACTCGGGGTGGACGGCGGGCCGGATCCGCTCCTCCAGTACGCGCTTGAGGCGGGACTCGACCAGGCTGCGGTCGTCATGCATGGCTCGGGCTCCAAGAGGGGTCGGGTGCTGGCCGGGTATTGCAACAGCGGATGCGCTGACGGATGGTCAGGAGATCTGGTCGACCGTCACGACTTCGGTGATACCGCGCGCGGCCAGGTGCTGCTGGTCCGACGCGCGGGCGGCGAGCACGACGGTCGGGCGCGCGCCCGATTCGGCCAGCCGCATGAAGGCCTCGAAGAAGGCTCCGCCGGGGGCGCAGAGCGAGCGCTTGGTCACCTGCTCGGGCAGGTCGAGGACCAGCGCGGTGGTCCTGGGCCGGGCCGGACGTCCGTTGGCGCGGGCCTCGGCGACCAGTCGGGCCAGGCTGCGTCCGGCCGGCTTGACCTGCCGGTCGTTGGTCAACAGGCCGAGGCTGTACTCGAGTTCGGGGAAGTCGGCCAGCGAGCGGTCCACGTCGTGCGAGCACCACCAGGTGACACCCCACAGGTCGGGGCAGTCCAGCGCGGCGGCCACCGTGGCCTCGGTGAACCGGGCGGCCAGTGCGGGCGGGATGTGCGGGGCCGGTGCCCCGACCTCCTGCAGCCACACCGGGCGGTGCGGGTCCTCGGCCCAGGCCTTGGCGAGTTCGACCAGGTAGGCGGCGTGCTGGGCGGTGGCCGTGGAGTGCGGGCCGTAGCGCTGGGCGGTGCCGTTGAAGACCCAGGAGTGGACGGCGGTCGCGGCGCCGATCCGGGCCGCGTGCGCGGGGGTGAACGGGTGGTCGTCCTGGTACCAGGCCGCGTCGTACTCCGCGTGCAGGTGCAGCCGGCCCGGAGCGCCCTGCTCGCAGGCGGCCAGCACCCGGCCGAGCCAGGCGGCCGCCTGCTCCGTGGTGATCCGGTCCGGGTCGGGGTGCGGATCGCCGGAGAACTGGTTGATCTCGTTGCCGACGGTCATGCCGAGGAAGTTGGGCCGCTCGGCCAACGCCCCGGCCAGGGTGCGCAGATAGACCAGCTGCCCCTCGATCACCTCGGGATCGGTGAACAGGTTCCGCCGGTGCCAGGTGCTGGTCCACGCGGGCAGGAAGTCGAAACTGGACAGGTGGCCCTGCAGGCCGTCGACCGCGACGTCCAGCCCCCGTTCGGCGGCCGCGTCCACCAGCGCGACCAGCTGCTCGACGGCGCGCGGGCGGATCAGCGTGCGGTTGGGCTGGAACAGCGGCCAGAGCGGGAAGGCCCGGATGTGGTCCAGGCCGAGCGCCGCGACCGAGTCCAGATCGGCCCGCACCTCGTCCAGCTCGAAGTCCAGCCAGTGGTGGAACCAGCCTTTGCTGGGCGTGTAGTTGACACCGAACCGCGGCATTTGCGCATCAGCCCTTCACCGCGCCCTCGCCGACGCCGCGGAAGAAGTACCGCTGCAGTGCGACGAAGAGCGCCAGAATCGGCAGCAGCGCGATCATGGCACCCGCGGCGATGATCCGCGGGTCGGCCGAGAAGACGCTGTGCAGGTAGGAGAGTCCAACGGTGAGGGTCAGCTTGTCCGGGCTCTGCAGCACCAGCAGTGGCCACAGGAAGTCGTCCCAGGCACCGATGAAGGTCAGGATCGCGATCACGCTGAGCGTGCCCTTGGCGCTGGGCAGCGCGATCCAGCGCAGCCGCTGCCAGACGTCGGCGCCGTCGATCACGGCGGCCTCCTCCACGTCGGCGGGGATCGCCAGGAAGGCGTTGCGCATCAGCAGCACGTTCAGCGCGCCGATCATGGCGGGCAGCGCCACCCCGAGCAGCGAGTTGCCGAGGCCGAGCCTGGTCACCGTCTGGTACTGGGAGATCAGCGTGACCTCGCCGGGCAGCACCAGAGTGGACAGGAAGAGGCCGAGCACCAGCCGGCGGCCGCGGAACCGCAGTCGGGCCAGCGCGTAGCCGGCGGCGGTGGCGCCAACCAGGTTGCCGCCCACACAGAGCACCGCGACGATCACCGAGTTGAGCGCGAAGTGCGCGATCGGGACGGTCCGGGCGACCTGACCGTAGTTGGCGAAGGTCGGGTGCTCGGGCAGCAGTCGGGGCGTGACGGGGTAGACGTCCTCGATGACGCTCTTCAGCGAGGTGGCCAGCTCCCAGAGCATCGGGCCGACGGTGATGGCGAGCACCGCGAGCAGGGTCAGGTAGCGGGCCGTCAGGCCGAGCGGCGTGACGGCGTCGAAGACCGGGGAACGCCGCCTCGTCGGCCGGGACTTGGTCACTGATCGACCCTCCGGTTCCAGCGGGCGAGCAGCACCAGCGGCCCGACGGTGAGCAGGAAGAGCAGCACGCTGAGCGCCGAGGCGTAGCCGAGCCGCCCGTCGCTGCCCGAGGCGGCCTGCTGGATCAGCATCACCAGCGAGACGTCCTGCCCGCCGATGCCGCCGGTGCGCCCGCCCAGGATGTACAGCTCGGAGAAGACCCGCATCGCGTTGACCGCGATCAGTACCGCGACCAGCGCCATGGTCCCGCGCACCCCCGGCACGGTGACCGCCCAGAACCGCCGCGCCGCGCCGGCGCCGTCCACCGCGGCGGCCTCGTGCAGCTCGCGGCGGACGTTTCCGAGCGCGGAGAGGTAGAGCACCATGTAGTAGCCCAGGCCCTTCCAGACCGTCAGGGCGATCGCGCTGAACAGCAGCAGCCAGCGGTCGGTCAGGAAGGGCAGTGCCGCGTGGATCAGGCCGAACTGCTCGGCCAGGCCGTTGACCAGGCCGCGGTCGTCCAGCAGCCACTGCCAGATCAGCGCCACCACCACGGCGGAGGCGATCACCGGGAAGTAGAAGACGGTCCGGAAGAAGCCCATGAACGGCAGCGTGCGCTGGACCAGCAGGGCGAGCAGCAGCGGCAGGAAGGTCAGCAGCGGGACGCAGACCGCCATGAAGACCAGGGTGTTGAGGATCGCGTCGCGCAGGTGCGGGTCGTGCCACATCAGGGAGTAGTTGCGAAGGCCGATGAACTGCCCGCCGCTGAGGGTGTGCACGTTGGTGAAGGAGAGCACGCCGGTGTTGAGCGCGGGCCAGAGGCTGAAGACGGCCAGCCAGAGCAGCGCGGGGGCGACCAGCAGCCAAGGTGTGTACGGGCGGTGGGATCTCATCGGCTCCTCGCCGGGTCGGTGGCGGACGGCTACTGGCCGAGGAGCTGGTTGGCCTGGTCGACGGCGTTGTCCAGCGCCTGCTTCGCCGACTCCTTTCCGGTCATGGCCAGCGCGATCTGCTGGTTGAGGTTGGTGTTCATGGCGTCGGTCCAGACCGGCGGGGTGAAGTTCACCGCGGTCTGCATGTCCTTGTAGGCGATCACCGAGGCGTCGCCCTGCGGGGTGCCGTCGCTCCTGCTGTAGGCCGGGTCGCCGGCCGAGGCCGCGCTGCCGGGCAGGAAGCCCGGGGCCAGCTTGATGAACGCCACCTGGTTGGCGTTGTCGGTGACGAACCTGCCGAAGGCGAGGGCGAGCGGCAGGTTCTTGCTCCTGGCGGCCACCGAGATGCCCTGGACGTAGAGCGGGGCGGTGTCCAGCGCGGGCGAGGGGATGATCTGCGGGGCCAGTGTCGGGTTGGACTGCTGGGTGCTCTGGATGTAGTTGCCGCCACCGGTGGTCCAGGCCACCACCTGCTTGGTGAAGAGCGTGGAGTTGCCCTCGTAGGTGCTGGTGAGCACGTCGGAGGGCAGGTAGCCGGCCGCGAAGGCGGCGGTGTACTTGTCCAGCACGGCGGCCGCCGCGGGGGTGTTGAAGACGAACTTCTTTCCGTCCGGACTCATCAGCGTGGTACCGGAGTTGACGATGTCGGACAGGCCCGGCGGACGGCTCATCAGGTAGTCCTTGCCGCCGGACCGGTCGTGCATGGTCCTGGCCTGGCTGAGCAGCTCGTCGAAGGTCTTCGGGAGGTTCGCGGGGTCGAGGCCGTCGCGCTGGAGCATGGCCTTGTTCCAGAAGCTGACGTCGGTGCCGAGGTACCAGGGGAAGCCGTAGGAGTCCTTGGCGGTGTCGCCGAGGTCGGCGTAGGTGTAGGCGTGCAGGCCGCTGGCCACGTAGTCCCGGGCCAGGGTGGGGACGTTCTTCGTCAGGTCGAGCAGCCCGCCGACCTTGGCGACCGCGTGGGCGATGTCGGGCGGCAGGTTGATCACGTCGGGCAGTGATCCGCTGGTCACCTGGCTGGTCACCTTGTCGGGGTAGCCGTCGCCCGGCTGGTCGATCCAGTTGACGGTGGTGCCGGGGTGCTGACTCTCGAAGTCCTTGATCAGCGCGGTGAAGTAGGGGGTGAACTTGTCGTTCTTCAACGACCAGGTCTGGAAGGTGATCTCGCCCTTGAGCGGGGCGTCGGTGGCCACGCTCTGCTGGGCGGCGGCGCCGTTGCTGCCGCCGACGCCGCAGCCGGTGACAGCGACGAGGGTGGTGACGGCGGCGAGCGCGGCATTCGTGAGCGTGCCCGTCGCACGAGAACCTGTCCGGATTCTTCGCATGGAGTCTCCCGATCCTGCGGTTGGGGCGGGGCCATTTACTAAACCGGTCCAGTGCTGCCCGTGGACTATGCTCCTGCCCTGAATCGGGTGTCAAGAGAGGAAACCGGACCACATGGGCAGACCGACGATCGCTGACATCGCCCGGCAGGCCGGGGTCTCCAAGGGCGCGGTCTCGTTCGCGCTCAACGGCCGGCCGGGTGTCAGCGAGCAGACCCGTCGGCGGATCCTGCAGGTCGCGGAGGAGATGAACTGGCGCCCGCACAGCGCCGCCCGCGCCCTCGGCGGAGCCCGCGCCGGGGCGGTCGGCCTGGTGCTGGCCCGCCCGGCCCGCACCGTCGGGGTCGAGCCCTTCTTCGCCCAGCTGCTCTCCGGCCTGCAGGCCGGCCTCTCGGTCCAGTCCACGGCGCTGCAGCTGCTGGTGGTGGAGGACACCGCCGCCGAGATCGAGGTCTACCGGCGCTGGGCCTCCGAACACCGGGTGGACGGCTTCGTCCTGATAGACCTGCAGGTGCGCGACCCTCGGGTGCCGGTGCTGGAGGAGCTCGCGGTGCCGACGGTGGTGCTCGGCGGGCCCGGCCGGCACGGCACGCTGCCCAGCGTCTGGGCCGACGACCGGGAGGCGATGCTCTCGATCGTCGACTACCTGGCGGCGCTCGGGCACCGCCGGATCGCGCACCTGGCCGGCCTGCCCGCCTTCCAGCACACCCAGCGGCGGATCCGCGCACTGCGCGACTCGGCCAAGCGGCTCGGGCTGGACGAGGCGGTCTCGGTGCCCACCGACTTCAGCGACGCCGAGGGGGCCGCCGCCACCCGTACGCTGCTCTCCCGCCGGGAGCGGCCGACCGCGATCATCTACGACAGCGACGTGATGGCGGTGGCCGGGCTCGGGGTGGCCACCGAGATGGGCGTGGCCGTGCCGCAGCAGCTCTCGGTGGTCTCCTTCGACGACTCGGTGCTGACCCGGATCGTCCACCCGCCGCTCACCGCGCTCTCCCGCGACACCTTCGCGCTCGGCGAGCAGGTGGCCCGGGCGCTGCTCGCCGCGATCGCGGACCCGGCCGCCGCCCAGGACCGCAAGACGGCCACGCCGCGACTGACGGTGCGGGAGAGCACGGGCGCACCGGGGCACTGAGCAGGGCCGCTGCGGCTCCCACCATCACCCCTTTGGTCCACACCAGGACCAGAGCATTGACGCGCCCGCTAAATCGTTTTAGCGTCCCGGAGGCGAGGCGCCCGTCGACCCTCGGGCGCTCCCCCAGCACGGAGGTACCCGATGCCCCGTCACCTCACCTCGACCTGTTCGGCCCTGCTCGCCGTCGGCGCCCTGGCACTCGGCACCACCACGGCCACCGCCGCCGGGCCGGCGCACGCCGCCACCCCCGCCCACCACGTGGTGGCCTACTACCAGACCCAGTACAGCAACGGGAGTTACGTCTCCCCGCTGCCACTGCGCGGTACCGCCACCGACATCGACGTGGCCGCCGTCCACCTCAACAGCGACCACACCGTCCACCTCAACGACGACCCGCCGTCCGCCGCCAAGTTCACCCGGATGTGGGCCGACCTGGCCGCCCTGCAGGCCTCCGGCATCAGAACCGAGGCGATGGTCGGCGGCGCCGCCCAGGGCAGCTTCGCCAACCTGGCCAACGACTTCAACACCTTCTACCCGCTGCTGCGCGACACCCTGCGCACCTACCACTTCGACGGCGTCGACCTCGACATCGAGGAGACCTTCTCGCTCGCCGACACCGAGCACCTGATCACCCAGTTGCGCACCGACTTCGGCAGCGGCTTCGTGATCAACCTGGCACCCGTGGCGAGCGACCTGTCCGGCGGCTCCACCTTCTCCGGCGGGTTCGACTACGCCCAGCTGGAAGCCGATCTGGGCAGCCGGATCTCCTGGTACAACGCCCAGTTCTACTGCGGCTGGGGATCACTCTCGGCCGGCTACGACTACGACGACGTGGTGGCCAACGGCTTCGCCCCGTCCCGGGTGGTCGCCGGCACCGTGACCAACTCCGCCAACTGCTCCGGCTACGTCCGCCCGAACCGGCTGGGCTCGACGCTCAGGTCGCTGGCCGCGAAGTACCCCGGTTTCGGCGGGGTCGCGGGTTGGGAGTACTTCAACGCCGTCCCCGTGAACGGCACCGGTCCGGCGAGCTGGTACGCCGCGGCCAAGAAGGCGATGGGCTGAGCGGCCACCGCCTCCAGCTCGACGAGCCTCGACGGGCTTCACCCAGAGAGAGGATCGACCCCGTGCCGGTCAGCATCACCGCCGTGCAGAGCACCGACCTGTTCGTCGGCACCGAGGAGGCTCCGCGCCAGGTGCTCCGGGTGACCCTGGACGGTCCGCCGTCCCGGATCACCGTCACCGGTCCCGGCGTCCACGGCGAGGCGACCGGCACGGGGGCGGTCGACGTCCCGCTCGCTCTCACCGTCCCGGCCGAGCCCGGCACTTCACTCCCGGTCACCGTCACCGCCGGGAGCGGCCGAGCCGCCGGGACCCTGGTCGTGGCCGAACCCGGCTGGACCATGTACCTGGTCTCGCACTTCCACTACGACCCCGTCTGGTGGAACACCCAGGCCGCCTACACCTCCCCCTGGGAACTGCTCTCCGGCGACGCCACCACCCGGCCGCTGTGGGAGCGCAACGGCTTCGCGCTGGTCGACGCGCACCTCGACCTGGCCCTGCGCGACCCCGACTACGCCTTCGTGCTGGCGGAGATCGACTACCTGAAGCCGTACTTCGACCAGCACCCCGAACGCCGCGCCGACCTGTGCCGACTGCTCGCCGAGGGCCGGGTGGAGCTGGTCGGCGGCACCTACAACGAGCCCAACACCAACCTCACCGGCGCCGAGACCACCATCCGCAACCTGGTCTACGGCATCGGCTACCAGCGCGACATCCTCGGCGGCGACCCGCAGACCGCCTGGCAGCTCGACGTGTTCGGTCACGACCCGCAGTTCCCCGGCCACCTGGCCGCCGCCGGACTGACCGGCAGCGCCTGGGCCCGCGGCCCGTTCCACCAGTGGGGCCCGATCCAGAAGAACTTCCGGGCGGCCAAAGAGGACGCCACGGTCATGCAGTTCCCCAGCGAGTTCGAGTGGCTCTCGCCGTCCGGACGCGGCGTGCTCACCCACTACATGCCGCACCACTACTCGGCCGGCTGGTGGATGGACTCCTCCCCCGACCTGGCCGCCGCCGAACAGGCCGTCTACGAGCTGTACCGCAAGCTCAAGCCGGTCGGCGCCACCAGGAACCTGCTGCTGCCGGTCGGCACCGACTACACCCCACCCAACAAGTGGGTGACCGAGATCCACCGCTCCTGGGCGGCGAAGTACCTCTGGCCGCGGTTCGTCTGCGGCACCCCGCGTGACTTCCTCGACGCGGTGCGGGCGGAGTTGACCGCGAGCGGTCGCCGGCCCAGCCCGCAGACCCGGGACATGAACCCGGTCTACACCGGCAAGGACGTCTCCTACATCGACACCAAGCAGGCCCAACGAGCAGGCGAGGTAGCGGCGTTGGACGCGGAGAAGCTCGCCACCCTGGCCGCGCTGCAGGGGCTCGGCCGGTACCCGCAGGCCGCCCTGGACAAGGCCTGGCGCCACCTCGCCTACGGCGCCCACCATGACGCGATCACCGGCTCGGAGTCCGACCAGGTCTACCTGGACCTGCTGGGCGGCTGGCGGGAGGCGCACGATCTGGCCGCCGAGGTGCGGGACCGTTCGCTGGACGCGCTGGTGGGCCGGATCGACACCCGTGGGTCCGGGTGCGCAGTGGTGATCACCAACACGCTGTCCTTCACGCGCTCGGGAGTGGTGACCGTGCGGCTGCCCGAGGACTGTCCGGCGCAGGTGCGGGTGCTGGACGACAGTGGGGCGCCGGTGGCCTGTGCGGTGGAGCGCGGGGTGCTGCTTTTCCACGCGGCGGACGTGCCGGCGCTGGGGTGGCGTACCTGGCGCCTGGTTGACGGCCCGTCAGAGGCACTGTGGTGCGATGCCGTTGGCCTTCTGGCCGAGAACCAGCGGTACCGGGTGACCGCCTCGCCGCGCCAGGGCGGTGGGCTGGTCAGCGTCTACGACAAGCTGCACGGACGAGAGTTGATCCGCGCCGGGCGGGTCGGCAACGAGCTGCGGGTGTACCAGGAGTACCCCCAGCACCCGGACTTCGGCGAGGGCCCGTGGCACCTGCTCCCGAAGGGACCGGTCACGGGCGCTGCTGAAAGCGAGGCCACGGTGCGCCGGGAGACCGGCCCGCTGGGTGAGCGCTTGCTCATCAGCGGCACCGTCGACGGCATCGCCTACCAGCAGACCGTGACGCTCTGGCACGACGTCGACCGGCTGGACTGCCGGACCAGGATCGTCGACCACACCTCGGCCGACCGCCTGGTGCGGGTCCGCTTCCCGCTCGACCTGCCCGGCACGCTGCCCGTGAGCGAGGTCGCCGACGCCGTGGTGGGCCGTGGCTTCGCACTGCCCGACGTGGACGTCGCCGAGGCCCCGTGGACGCTCGACAACCCGGCGAACACCTGGTTCGGGCTCGGCTCCACGGCCCGGGTCACCCTCACCGACCCTGACGGTGCCGCGATCGGCGAGCGGGCGCTCGGCGTCGCCGAGGTGATCGTGCCCGATCCGGACCGTGCCGCCGACGCCCGTCAACTGGTGGTCGCACTGGCCCGGGTGGGCGTGACAGCCACCACCGCGAGTGCCGACCGGGCCCGGTACGGCTGGCTGGACGTGGACTCCAACCTGCCGGACTTCCGCATGGTCCTCGGCGGGTCCGAGGCCAACGAGGCCGCCCGCGAGGTGCTGGAGCGAGCCGACGCCGAATACGCGACCGTACTGGCGGCACACGGACGGGTCTGGGTGCCGGCCGAGAAGCCGCTGACCGAGGTCTGGCAGCCGAACGCCGACCTGCGAGACCTGCGCGCCCTCCCGGTCCTGGTGGTGCGCGATGTCGAGGACTTGACGGCAGACCTCGCGGACGCGCGGATCACCGCCGTCTGCCCGGGAGCCGTGCCCGCCTCGGAACTGCTCACCGACCACACGGCCGCGCTGCTCACCTGCGGACTGCCGGGCTTCGCCGTCGACCCGACCGGCGCACTGCACCTGTCGCTGCTGCGTTCCTGCACCGGGTGGCCCTCCGGGGTGTGGATCGACCCGCCGCGCCGGACCGCCCCGGACGGGTCCTCCTTCCAACTGCAGCACTGGACCCATGAGTTCAGCTACGCCCTGGTGTCCGGCGCGGGCGACTGGCGGGACCTGCAACTCCCTTCCCAGGGGCAGGAGTTCAATCACCCGCTCTACCCGAGGGTGGTCGAGGCGCGCGCCGGAACGCTGCCCGCGAGGCAGGAGTGGCTGCGCGTCGAGCCGGAGCGGGAGGTGCGGCTGAGCGCACTGAAGCCGACCGGCAACCCGATCGCCCACGGCTCGGCCGAGCAGTCGGACCCGGCGCGCTCCGTGACGGTACGGCTGGTGGAGGCGACCGGGTTGGGCCGAACGGCGCAGCTCTCGGGCGCTCTGACGCTCAGTCAGATGTGCACGAGCGACCTGCTGGAACGACCCGGGACGGCGCTGGGCGAGCCACTTGCGCTGGGCGGCAGCGAGATCGTCACGCTGACCGCCGCGCCGGACACGGCCGTCGCCGACGCGCTTGGACCTCGCGAACCGCTCGGCCCCGTCGCCGAGTTCGCGCAACCCGTACACGCGCGGTACTGGCTGCACAACCGGGGGCCCGCGCCAATGGGCTACCTGCCGGTGTCGGTCGGGGTCAGCCCCGGTCTGCTGACCACCGACGGCGCGCCCGTGGAGGTGTCCGCCGTGCTCGCCTCGCAGTTGCGGGACGCGGCGGTGGAGGGGACCGCCGAGGTGCTCCCACCCGAGGGCTGGCAGGCGAGCCTGCGGCGCCGCCCGTACCGACTGGAGCCGGGCGGCCACCTGCGCTTCCCGGTCACCGTCACGCCCGCCCCCGACGCGGCGCCCGGGCTGTACTTCCTCGCCGTGCGCACCGAGCACGACGGGCAGCGGGTGGAGGACGTGGCGACCATCGCGGTGGGCGAGCTGCCCGCACTACTGCCCGTTGCGGGCGAGCTCCCCGAGGGCTGGACCCAGGCCCAGGGCACCAGGGCGGACACCGGGCGGGACACCGGCCTCTCCGTTGACGTCGCCTCAACTTCCCTTTCCCTGACCCCTGGTGCTTCTTCTCAACTCACCCTCCTGCTCCACAACCGCACCCGAGGTGAGATCCGAGGCGAGCTACAGCTCGTCTCCCCGTGGGGCAGCTGGGAGTGGATCGACACACCAGTACGCGGAGTTGTCATCGCTCCCGGCGAGCACCTCACCGTCAGCTTCGAGGTCACCCCGCCGCCGGACGCCGAACCCGGCACCGCGTGGGCGGTGGCCAAGGTGATGTGGTTCGGCCGCTGCCAGTACGCGCCGACGGTCGAACTGGGGGTGATGGCGCCGTGACCCTGCTCGGCCTACTCGACGGACGCCCCCTCTCCCGCGCCCCGCTGGACCACCGCCTCGCCGCCCTCCGAACCGGCCCCCGCGCCTCGGCGCTACCCGCCCCCGGCAGCCCCGAGGACCGCCAACTCACCCGCTGGGTGGCCCAAGTCCTCCTCACCGAGGAGCTGTGCGCAGCCGAGGCCGCCGCCCGGGGACTGGATCTCGACGCTGTCTCCACGGCTCACCTCGACCAGCGTGCGGCCGTGGAGCTCGGCTCCATCACGGCAGCCGCCTACGAGGGCAGCGCAGCAGTCCGCGCGGTCTTCGAGGCCGTCACGGCCCAGGTCACCGTCTCCCCCGACGAAGTCACCAGCTACCTGGCGGCCACCACTGCCACCACCACCGAACGCTGGCACATCACCACCCCCGACGGCGAGTTCGAGGCGACCCCGGACACCCTGCCCACCGCCCTGGCCGCTCTCCTGCGCACCACCCCGACCGCAATCGCCGGCTGGACCGCCACCCGCCTCCCCGACCACCCCACCCCCGACCCCACCCCCGACCCCACCCCCCACCTCCTCGCCTGCGCCCGCCGCCTGGCCTTCACCCGCTGGCTGGAGCACGCCCGCGCCACCCGCCTCACCCTCGTCCCCGGTCTGGAACACCCCGGCGACCCGGCCCAACCGGACAACCACCACCGCCACTAGACCGGTCTAGGAAAGACGGCCTGGCAGAGCGAGTCGATTCCGCAACAGCAGCAGTACGTCGACCTGTCGGTCGTCGACCGGTCCACCTGTGAGGCCCAGTACAAGGACATCAACCCGCTCGCCAAGACCATGGTGTGCGCGGGCGGGAACGGCACCGGCGTGTGCAACGGCGACAGCGGCGGCCCGCTGGTGCGGGACCAGGGCGGCATCCCCGTGGAGGTGGAAGTGGTGTCCTGGAGCGTCAAGTGCGGCGAGCTGAACCTCGGCACCGCTACCGCAGCAGCCCTCACCATCTGGCTCCGCACATGATCGACCGGACGGAACCTAGGACCTGAAGCGACGGTGAGTCAGCTCCTTGGTGGTACTGGTTTCACCATCGGACCGGGTCCTGGGCGCATGGCACGCACTGGTCGTGGTGCTCTAGGTTCGAGCCGTGATGATTTCTCCCGGGCTGCGGCGCTCGGTCCTTCGGACGCGGCGGGACGCCGGTTTCCTGGCTGCCGGTGTCCTGCCGCACCTGGGGCTGATCCCGGTGTGGAGCTGGGGCGTGGCGACCACTGCCAGGACCGGGAACTGGCCGCTCGCGCTGCCCACCTCGGTCGCCGTGATCCTGCTCGGTGTGCCGGTGCTGACGGCTGTTCAGCGGGCCCGGCACCGGGCGCTGCTCGGCGTGGTCCTCCCCCGGCCGACGCCCGCGCCGGAGCAGCAGCGGTCGTGGGCAGCGGCCGCCCGTTGGCTCCGCGCACCGCGCACCTGGGGGCAGCTCGGCTACCACCTCCTGCTGGGCCCGGTCCTGGCGGTGTCGGAACTGCTGGTGCTCATGGCGCTGCCCGTGGGCCTGGCGGGCGCCACCTGCTCCGCCTGGGCGTGGGAGCTGCCGGTGGAGGTGCGCGAGGAGTGGTTCGGCGACACGACGCAACTGCCGTGCTACACGCTGGGCGGACTCGTCCTGCTCTGCGCCATACCGTGGGCGGCGGGGGCCGCGGCCCGCGGCGAGTCGCGTGCGGCGATGGCTCTGCTCGGGCCCAGCTCGGCCCAGCAACTCCGCGAGCGGGTCGACGAGTTGGACCAGAGCCGCACCGGCCTGATCGAAGCCGTCGACGCCGAGCGTCGCCGCATCGAGCGCGATCTGCACGACGGCACCCAGCAGCGGTTGGTCTCGCTCGCGGTCAACCTGGGCCTGGCGATGGCCACCCAGCCCGACCTGCCGGCCGGAGCCCGCGAAGCGCTCGCCGGGGCACACCTGGAGGCCAAGCAGGCGATCGAGGAACTCAACGACCTGGTACGGGGCTTGCATCCGGCCGTGCTCGAAGACCGGGGCCTGGACGCGGCGCTGTCCGGCCTGGCCGCCCGGGCGCCCCTGCCGGTGCGCCTGCGGGTCGACCTGGAGCAGCGGGCGGCGCCCGCCGTGGAGTCGGTCGCGTACTTCGTGGTCTCGGAGGCGCTGACCAACGTGACCAAGCACGCCCGCGCGACGCGTGCCGAAGTGACCGTCCGGCGGGTCGGTAAGGTGCTGCGGGTGAACATCACCGACGACGGGCTGGGCGGGGCCGACGCCTGCGCCGGCACGGGACTGAGCGGGCTGGCCAAGCGGGTCGGCTCCATCGACGGCACCCTGCAGGTCAGCAGTCCCATCGGCGGACCGACCACAGTGACGGCGGAGTTGCCGTGCGAGCGGTGATCGCCGAGGACTCGGTGCTGTTGCGGGTCGGCCTGGTCAAGGTGCTGGAGATGGGCGGGTTCCAGGTCGCCACCGAAGCCGGGGACGGCGAGGCACTGTTGGCGGCGGTGGCGGAGCACCGGCCCGAACTCGCGCTGGTCGACGTCCGGATGCCGCCGGGGTTCACCGACGAGGGGGTGCGCGCCGCGGTGGAGATCCGTCGGCGCTGGCCGGGGACGGCGGTGGTGCTGCTGTCGCAGTACGTGGAGGAGCGGTACGCGGCCGAGCTGCTCTCCACCAACACCGGCGGCGTCGGCTACCTGCTCAAGCAACGCGTCGCCGATGTCGCGGAGTTCGTGGCGGCGGTGCGGCGGGTGGCGGAAGGCGGCACGGCACTGGATCCGCAGGTCGTCTCACAGCTCCTGCTGCGCCGCGACCTCGACCTCGACCCACTGAAACGGCTCACCCCGCGCGAACGCGACGTCCTCGGCGTCATGGCCGAAGGCCGCTCCAACGCCGGCATCGCGCAGGCACTGGTGGTCAGCGAGAGCGCGGTGGCCAAGCACATCAACAACATCTTCGCCAAACTCGACCTCCCCACCGCCGACGCGGACCACCGCCGCGTCCTCGCGGTGCTGAGGTTCCTGGCGGCGTCAGGAACGTGACCGGCCGTCCCCGGGCCTGACGGGCTCCCGTCCAACCTGCCCGGGCCGGCCTGCTCTGGGCTTGTTCGTCAATCTCCTCGGAACCTCGGGACTCCACGTCTCCGCTACCATCACCACGACTGTCGCACACCAGATCGAAGCGTGCGGCCGGCGACCACGGTGGGGGACCCGTTGTCACCACTGCATGAGGCCGACGAGCACTCGACCGCCGGGCCCGCGCAGGTCACCTCGCTCGGCTCCCCCGACTGGAACGGCCAGGCTTAGGTCCGACTCCCCGACTGGATGCGCCAGGCGGCAGCGGCCTAGATGATCGGCGGCCGACCCAGCCGGGTCATGGTCCACACGGTGCGCCAGCGCATCGGCTTGCGCCGGCCGCACGGTGTGCGCCAGCCCTCGGCGAAGCCCGCGAACCAGGCCTTCAGCCCGGCCGCATCCCGGGTCCGGGCGACGGTGAGCGCCATCCACACCCCGAGGTAGACCGGCACCAGCAGCGCGGGGAGGTGACGGCGCGCCAGGTAGACCCGGTTGCGGGCGTTCACCCGGTAGAAGAAGGAGTGCCGGGTCGGGCTGGTGCGCGGGTGTTGGAGCAGCAACTCGGGGACGTACAGCACCCGCCAGCCGGCGTCCAGCGCCCGCCAAGCCATGTCGGTCTCCTCGTGCGCGAAGAAGAAGGCGTCCGGCCAGTCCCCGACCTGCTCCAGCATCTTCGAGGACAGTGCGTGGCCGCCGCCGAGGAAGCTGGTCACCTCACCGCCGCGCATCGGGTCGCCGGCCCGCAGCCTGGGGACGTGGCGCCGCTGGGTGAGGCCGGTCTCGTCGGCGATCCGGAAGCTCACGATGCCCAGCTGCGGGTCGGCCTCGTACAGGGCGGTGATCCGGGCGAGGACGTCGTCCGCGACCAGCAGGCCGTCGTCGTCCAGGTCGATCACCACGTCCACGTCGCGCAGGTGCTCCAGCGCGGCGTTCCGCCCGCCGGTCACCCCGAGGTTGTCCGCCAGCTCGACACTCTCCGCCCAGGCGGGCAGTTCCGGCAGCGCGCACCCGTTGCCGACCACCACGACCTTCGCGGCCTTGACCGTCTGCATCTCCACCGAGGCCAGCAGCTCAGCCAGCTCCTTCGGCCGCGTGCCCATGGTCAGCACCGCCACGCCCAGCTTGACGCCCACCGAACCTCTTCCCTTCGAGGAACCAGAGATGACCTCACGAACGCCGGATCACAGCACCGCGTCGCTCAGAGAACTCGCCGAGAACCGGAGCCTTCCCGCCCATCAGGTCATGGACCAGGACACACTCGCCTGGATCGCCAGGAACCGGCCCGAAGCCTCAGCAACGCCACCCACCCTGCCACATCCGCCGCTCATGCTGGTACCGGACGTCACCTGGTTCGCGCAGCCCCAACTGATCGATTCCAAGGGGCTCAGATCCGCGCAGGCGATCTCCTGAAGAGAGACCAGCTACCCGGTCGTGCGCCTGCGCGCCAGGTCCCTGCCCTCCTGCGGCAGTGCGTCGGCGACGAGCAGTCGTGGCAGCAGGTCCGGTTCGAGTGTCATCGCGCGGAAGACCAGCGCTACGGTCACGTCGTGGTCCGGCCGGTGCACGATCTCGACGGGGTCGGCAGCACGGATGTCTCCTGGGGCGATCACGCGCAGATAGGCACCCGGCACTGCGGCCTGGGTGAACCGCTTGATCCAGCCCTCCCGCCCGAGCCATCCCTGAAACGTCCCGCACGGGATCCGCGAGCACGACACCTCCAGAACCACGTCCGGCCCGATGCGCCAACGCTCGCCGATCAGGGCGCCGTTGACGTCCAGGCCGAGGGTCGTGAGGTTCTCCCCGAAGACGCCGTTGGCAAGTGGCCGGCCCAGCTCGCGCTCCCACCGGTCGAGGTCCTCGCGGGCGTAGGCGTAGACGGCCTGGTCGGATCCGCCGTGGTGCTGCACGTCGTAGACGCGGTCGCCGGCGAGACCGACTGCGCCGGTGCCCTTGGGACCGGGAGCGGTCACGGCGACCGGGCCGTCAACTGGCCGCTTGTCGATGCCCGTCGCGCGGAGGCCCTTCCACGGGTTGGGCCGAGGCTTGCCGATGTTGACGGAAAGCAGGTTCATCCCAACGACGGTACGGTCCTCTGCACGCCGGGGCGACCCATTTCCTCGCCACCCCTTGGAATCCAGGGAACCGGGAGGCGTTCTACCGGCGGACCGCCGAGATCAGTCCGCCGGGCCGCTCCTCGCGCTGCGGCGGGGTGCTGATCGGGCGGCCGTAGGCGGCAGCGCGCTCGCGCAGGGTGTGGCTGCCGGCCTCCCAGCCGTGCCCGGCCAGCCAACCCACCGGGTCGTCGGGCATCTCCGAGACCCACATGGACGCCGCCGATCCCGGCGCCGCGTCGGCGCCGAAGCGCTCGATCACGCCGCGCGAGCCCAACGTCAGCCCCATCCGACTGCCTGCCGCCGACCGTGCGCTGATCCGGGCGAGCAGCAGCTCCACCGCGTCCTCGGGCAGATAGATCAGCAGTCCTTCGGCGATCCACACGGTCGGCACCGTCGGGTCGTGCCCTGCGGCGGTCAGCGCGCCCGGCCAGTCCTCACGCAGATCCACCGCGACGGTGATCCGCTCGCAGCGTGCGACGGCCCGCTCCTGGCGCAGCACCGAGGCCTTGAAGTCCAGTGGCACGGTGGTGTCGACCTCGAACAGCCGGGTGCCTTCGGGCCAGTCCATCCGGAAGGCCCGGCTGTCCATGCCGGCGCCGAGCAGCACGACCTGCCTGATCCCGGACGCGCAGGCCTGCTGCAACAGGTCGTCGAGGAACTTCGTCCTGATGACGATGGAGAACGACACGGCCAGCCGGCGGCCTCGCGCGGCCTCCTCCTCGTCCTCGGCCTCGGGCAGCGGCGGCGAGGAGGGCCACAGGCCGCCGGCGGTGGCGAAGGCCCGGGCCAGTGGGTCGTGGAACAGTGCGTTCTCCCGCTCGGTCTCCAGCGCCCGCACCTTGGCCACCCCCACCGCCGTGGCCCACACTCCCGACGGCTGCACCCGCTCCTGCTCATCAGTCACCGCGCCAGCCTAGACGATTGACTCCTAGGGGGCCCGATGAGTGGAGCCAGATTCATCCGCAGCCGGCCCGGCCATGCCCGCACTGACCACCTACCCAGGGTTGCTGGTGCCACGAAGTGCCACGAGATGCCAAGAGGCGCCACGACTGCTGACGGTCTGCACCACGCGGCTGCTGCCAGTCGTCGTTGGCATAGCATCCTGTCGACTCTCGGATGTCGGGAGCCGACGGGTTGTCACAAGGGGGCAGTGGTGCAGCGGATCGGGCTCTACTACCCCTACGTCCACTTCCGCGACGAGGAGTGGATCAAGGCTGCCGCCCTCTACTGGCCGCGCCTGGCCCGGGTGGTGCCCCCGGGTTTCCCGATTTCCGATCCACGCCTGATCAAAGTGCTGCGCAGCGAGCTGGACTTCGTAGTCGACGTCGATCCGCGCGAAGCGGCCGAAGCCGTCGCGCCGGCGTTCCTCAAGGTCGTCGAGGACCACGGGGTCGAACTGGAGCGGCGGTTCCCGGCCAGGTCGTACGCCCGCGAGCTGCTGAACTCGTATGCGCCCACCACGACGGGCAGTTACGTACCGGTGGCCGCCGGCGAGCCGAGCAACGATGAAGACCATCTCGCTCGGCCGCCCCATCTTCGTCTGCTCGTCGGACTGCACCGACACGAGGTCGACCCCCGGTTGCGCGATGCGCTGATGGATGCGGGCCTTGCGGTGGAAACGCCTTCCTCGGACCTGTCGAGCTCGCCGTTCGTGCGGTGGTTCGCAACCGACCCCATCGTGGCCTGGGTCTACAAGTGCGCGCTCACCGAGGAACTCGCCCGCC
Source organism: Kitasatospora azatica KCTC 9699 (assembly GCF_000744785.1). NCBI lineage: Bacteria > Bacillati > Actinomycetota > Actinomycetes > Kitasatosporales > Streptomycetaceae > Kitasatospora > Kitasatospora azatica. The sequence continues at coordinate 953,306 of NZ_JQMO01000002.1, forward strand.
GAACCCGGTTCACGCCGACCACTGACCAAGTGGCCGCCCACACCGCTGCGGAGGTCTGGGACGTCGATCGGATCACCGCGGCCCTGCTGGGACAGCCGCCTCGACCGGCAGAGCCTGATTCGGCGGCGCGCCTCGGGCTCATGGCCGTGCAGTGCGTCCTGCCTGACGGCCTGCGCACGGTGCCGGTAGAGAAGATCATCAGACTGCGCCGGGACTACCATGCGGAGTTCAACGCCTTCACCGCTGCCGCCGAGAGGGCCGCGGAAGACCTGCGGGAGCAGACCGCGGGCATCGAGGACCGCCATGCGTTCGAGCAATACCTCCGACTGAAGTTCGAGGAGAGCCTCGCCCTCCCCCTGGAGGACCTGCGCAAGGCAATGAGCGGGCTCAACCTCAGGACCTTCTACAGCGCCGTGAACTACAAGTTCGAGCTTCCGGCTCTCGTCGGTGCGGCCAGCGGCTGGGCCGGCAACGTCCCCGTCGCGCTGGGGAGCATCGCCGTCGCTGGAGCGACGCTGCGTCAGGCCACAACCGAGGCGCGCAGTGCCAAGCTCGCCGACTCTCCCGTCGGCTACCTGCTCAGGGTGGAGCGGGACTTGAAGCCGGCAACGCTCGTGAGCCGAGTCGCTCGAACGCTCGCCAGGGCTGCGGGCACCGGCATCTGAGCTGCTGCTGCTCGGCCGGGACAGGCGCGAGGGCCCCGACATCCGGGCGGTTCCCGACGTCCTCTCCGTGGACGACGGCGCCGTACTCACGAACGCTCCGCCGCGAGCAGCCGCTACCGGATCTGGCCGACCGCCCACTCGGCCCACTCCCGGCGCATCGCGTTGAACCGCAGGCCGTACTCCAGGGTGATCCTGCCGTAGGCGGAGAGGTTGTCGTCGCTCCAGTCGATGGACTCGTCCAGTCGGCGCAGGCCTTCGTACTCCTGCGCGGACATCTCGATCAGCTCGGTGAGATATCCCCTCGCCTGCTCGGGTGTGAGCACGCCGAGGAAGAACACCCTCAGCAGGAGCTCGCTGCGGGTGTTCCGCTGCGGCTTGGTCTCGGTCAGCCAGTGCCGCAGTTCGGCCAGCCCGGCTTCGGTGAGGGTGTACTCCTTGCGGCCGCGCGGGCCCTCGGCCGTGACGCTGATCATGCCGGAATCGGCGAGCTTGGTCAGTTCTGTGTAGATCTGGCTCTGCGTGGCGGGCCAGACGTTGGCCAGCGAAGTGTCGAAGCTCTTGAGCAGGTCGTATCCGCTGGCCGGGTGTTCGGTCAGGAGTCCGAGGAGGGCGTGTCGAAGGCTCATGGCGACACTCTACCTTCCAGTCTTGACATGTCACTAGTGCAGCTTCTAGCTTCGACATGTCAGAACAGGAATGTCGAGCGAGCGGAGAGCTCCGATGTCGTACCTGCGCACCTTCCTCCCGTGGATCGTCTTCGCGGCGCTCCCGTCCGGCCAGTGGCAGTGGGCCGCGCTGGCCGGTCTGGTGGTGGCGTTGGCGGTGACCGCCCAGCAGCGCGCGGCCGGGGTCGGCTTCGACGCGTTGATCATCGAGCTGGGCTCTGCGGTCTTCTTCGCGGCCCTGACGGCGATCGCCTTCGCCGACCCGCACTCGGGCGTGCACGACTACTCGGCGGCCCTGGCCTCGGCCACTCTGGCGGCCATCGCCGGGATCTCGCTCCTCATCGGCAAGCCGTTCACCCTGGGCATCGCCAAGCGCAGCACGCCCCGCGAGTTCTGGGGGCTCAAGCCGTTCATCCGGGCCAACGTCGTCATCACCGCCGTGTGGACCGCGGCCTTCGCGGTGACGGCCGCCGTGCTCGCGGTCATCGCCCACGCCGGCAACGCCCACTCGACGTCCGCCCTGCTCGTCCAGGTCGCCGGGTTCGCCGTCCCGATGGTGTTCACGATCCGCTACGTCGCCGCCTCGAAGGCCAAGGCCGGCCGGTGAACAGGCCGGCCGACCGAGGCCGTTCGCTACGACCTGCGAACCGGGGCCCCGCAATCCTCAGTGGCCGGCGCTCCAGAATGCGCACTGGTGGGCGCGGCCGAAGTCGGTCGGGGCTATGCCTGCCGCGGTGAGCGAGAGTACGTCTCGGCCGCACGCCCCAGGGCGTACGTCCGTGACGAACCGAGGGCGACCGGAACCGGCTACCCGGTGGGGTGGGGGTAGCTCGGGGACCGGTGCTGGAAGGCCAGCACGGCCGGGTTCTGGATGACGCCTTCGCGGATCTCGATGGCGCGCCGGATGGTCTCGTCGGACTCCCAACTGCGAGGGCCGTCGAGGACCGCGCGCAGGTGCGGGATCAGCGCCTCGCTGTTCTCCCAGGTGGCGGAGTTCCACAGGTAGGAGGGGCTGTGGTCCACGCCGTAGTAGTGCACGTTGTCGCCGACGGTGAACATCGGCTCGGTGAAGGTGGTCGGCCGTGCCCAACTGAATCCCATGCCCTCGTCGCAGGACACGTCGATGACGAGGGTGCCCGGCGCCAGCGTGTCGAGGTCCTCGTCGATCAGGAAGGTCAGCGGGGACCCGGTGTCCTGCAGCACGCAGTTGACGATGATGTCGTGTCCGGAGAGGAACTCCGCCACCGGCACCCGGCCTTCCTCGGTGAGCGCGTGGCTGCGGCGGGGGTCGGCGGAACCGTCCACCTCGTCGTGGTCGAACTGGACGATCCGAGCGGAGTGGATCGGTGAGCTGACTGCGGTGACGCCACGCGCGGTGAGCACGTCGACGTTGTGCACGCCCAGCGAGTTCAGTGCCGTCACGGCTCCTCGGGCGGTTGCACCGAAGCCGATCACGACCGCGCGCAACCGTCGGCCGTAGTCACCGGTCGATCCCCGCAGTTGCATGGCGTGCAGGACCGAGGAGTACCCGGCCAGTTCGTTGTTCTTGTGGAAGACGTGCAGGTTGAACGAGCCGTCGCTGGTCCAGTGGTTCATCGCCTCGAAGGCGATCAGCGTCAGCCGACGGTCGATGGCCGTCTGGGTGACCCTCGCGTCCTGGACGCAGTGCGGCCAGCCCCACAGGACCTGCTCCTCACGCAACTCGGCGACGTCCGCCGCCGTTGGCTTGGCCAGCAGGACGATGTCGCACTGTGCAATGAGCTCCGCCCGTGAGAGCAACCCGGCTACGAGGGGGGCGAGTTGCTCGTCGGAGACACCGAAGCGCTCTCCGTAGCCCTGCTCAAGGTGGATGCGTCCGCGGAGGTCGAGGTCGATCCGCTCGAAGTGCGCGGGATGGATCGGCAGTCTGTGCTCGTTTTCCTTGCGTGACTGCGCCATGATTCCGAGCCTGAGTTGGTGCAAAGTGCCCCTTTGGTTACCTCAGGTGTAGCACGCCGCACCTAATCCCCAGCCGATTCCGCCGCCGCCCCGCTCTCCTGCACCGGGCCGCTACTGCGCCCAGGCCAGGACGCGGGTGCCCTCGGTGCCGGGCACGGAGACCAGCCCGTCCGAGCGCATGGATCGAAGCCGCGCTGATTCCGGAAGCCGACTACCTCGGCACCCTCCTCTTCACCGCGCTGGGCAGCAGCGCGCCGGTAAGCTCGGGAAACAGCGCGCCGGCTGCCTCGGGCGAGGCAGCCGGCTGAGGTCAGCGGGGCCGGAGCAGCGGAACTGACGTCACGTCAGCGCGACGGCTTCACCAGCAGCAGCTCCGTGTTGTGGTCCAGCGGTGTGCCGAGCTTCGCGCCCGGGGTGGCGTAGGGGTCGTTGAAGGAGAGCTCGCGGTAGAGGGAGGCGAGGCCGGCGTCCGAGGTGTCGGTGAAGTCGGTGGCGTAGGGGGCTGCGGACTCGATCAGGGTGGTGAAGAGGGAGACCGTGCCGTCGCCGTTGTCGGTGAGCTCGATGATCCGGGCGTGCTGCGGGAAGTCGATGTGGGAGGCGGTGTTGATCTCCCAGAAGGCGCGCTCGGGGACGGCGTGGCCGTGTGCGGTGATCTTGTTCTCGTGGCTGTGCCCGTTTACCCAGGCGACCACGTTCGGGTAGCGCTGTAGCAGGGCGACCAGCTCGTTGCCGTCGTGGCGGCGCTCGAAGAAGTGGCGCGGGTCCTGCAGCAGGTTGCCCATGGTGGTGCTGGTGTGGTGGCTGAAGATGACGATCAGGTCGCCGCCCGAACCGCCGCGCACGGCATGGCCGTTGGTGTCGTACCAGTGGCCGCTGTGCGCCTTGAGCTGCTGCTCGAGCCAGCTCAGCTGGGCGGTGCCGATCGAGCCGTCGGCGAAGCCGGCCGCGTTGGTGGTGTCCAGGCTGATGCCGAGCACGCCGTCGGCGATCCGGAAGGTGTAGTAGAGGTTGCCGCTGGCCGCGGCGTCGGAGCTGAAGCCGTGGCCGTAGGGGCCCGCGCCGGTGTGCGCGGGGTTGAGGTGGGCCTGCGCGAACTCCTTGGTGGTGAACGGCTGGCGGCGGCCGTCGGGGGTGATCTCGCGCACCGCGTTGCCGTCGGCGAGCAGTCGGCCGAGCTGGAGGACGGCGGCAGCGGGGTTGGTCTTCAGCAGGTCGGCCAGCTTGGCCGCGTCCGCGTCGTTGCAGCCCTCGAGCTTGCGGTCGCCGGTGTAGATGGAGTTGAGCAGGCCGAGGTCGGGCAGGGTGCCCTCGATGCTGTCGTCGTGGTTGCCGACCGTGGTGTACCAGGGCGTCTTCAGGCCGGGGGCGCTGAAGGTGCGGCCGGCGCCGGCGAGGTAGCCGGGGACCTGCGGGAAGCCGGCCTGCTTGTAGGTGTCCCGGAAGGAGCTCTCGGGGTTCCAGTAGCCGGTGCTGCCGGAGTTCTGCACGCCCTCGTAGCGGTTCGGGTCACCGCTGTTCGGGGTCACCTGGCCGCCGCTCATCACCGTGAGGTACCAGTCGAGTTCGAGCTTCTCGTGGTTGTCGGTGTTGTCGCCGGTGGCCATCACCAGGCTGAACGGCAGGCCGGTGTACGGGCCGGCGGCCAGCGCGTTGACGCGTTCCACCAGCGCGGAGGCGCCGCGCGCGGTGAGCGCCTCCTGCGGGCGGTGGGCGGCGTCGTTCCAGCGGGCCAGGTACTCGAAGCGCAGCGGCGACTCGGAGTCGCACAGGTGCAGGTCGGTGAACTGGACGAAGCTGGCGAGCCCGGTGCGGCGGTCGTCGCGGGCCGGGTCGGCGGCGGCGAGTTCGCCGCGCACCACCAGCGGCCAGCCGGGCCCGGAGAGCAGTCGGCGGTACCCGGTGCCGGCGGCGGGGGTGGCGACCTGCTCCAGCGTGGTGCCGGTGACCTTGACCGCGCGGGCGGCGGTGGTGGCGAGGGCGAGCTCGCGCTGGGTCGCCCAGGCGGTGCCGCCCAGCACCGAGAGAGTGGCTCCGGCGGACATACCGCCGAGGAAGACGCGTCGACTCACAGACATGGGGGATCCCCTCCTGACGCTCCGGCAGGGACCCAGTTGGCCCGGCTCGGTGGCCGGACCCGCCGACTCCCCGCCGACGCCAGGCCGAGGGAGCACGTTACCGACTGGTAGGCGGTCTGCACAGCGTGGCGACAGGAAACAGTGAGCCAACGTCAGGCGGCGCGGGGAGGCCGTTGCCGACCTCCCCGCGCCGTCTGGACTGGTGCCGGGGGCTCAGGCCTCCTCGTCCTCCCGGTAGACGCAGAGCGCCCAGATGACGAAGACGTCCAGTGCGATCACCACGAGGTTCCACAGCGGGTAGTACGGCAGCCAGAGGAAGGCGCCGATCGCGCTGATCGCGGTGAGCAGGATGCCCACGATCCGCGCCCAGGCGGCGCCCGTCAGCACGCCGAAGCCGGCCACCGCCACCAAGGCGCCGAGCACGATGTGGATCCAGCCCCAGCTGGTGACGGAGAAGCGGAAGACATAGCGCGGCGTGCTGACGATCAGCTGGTCCTTGGCGACTGCGACGATGCCCTGGAACACATCGAGCAACCCGTTGATCAGCATCATCACACCGGCGAACAGCACCAGCCCGGTGACCAGGCCGGTGTTGCGCGATCGGGTCGGGGTGGACATGACGGCCTCCCTGGGTGAGGTGGGTTCTGGCCTTGCGGACGGTCAGGCGAGCAGCTTGGTCTTCGCCCGCTGGAACTCCTCCTCGGTCAGCGCGCCGCTGGCCTTGAGCTCGCTGAGCTTCTTGAGTTCCTCGGCCTGGCCGCCGCCGCCCTCGGTGGTTCCGGCCGACTCGCGGATGTACTGCTTCATGGCCGCGTCGGCCTGCTTGACCTGCTCCTGGTCGCGTTCGGCCATCGACTTGCCACGGAAGATCACGTAGAGCAGCACGCCGAGCAGCGGCAGCAGGATGACCAGGACGATCCAGCCTGCCTTGGCCCAGCCGCTGAGGCTGTGGTCTCGGAAGAGGTCGGTCAGGACCTTGAAGAGCAGGAAGAACCAGAGGATCCAGAGGAAGAACTCCAGCATGGTCCAGAAGAGGTTGAGCAGGGGGTAATTGTTCACCGTTCACTCCCGCGGATCTGCTTGTCCAGGCAAACAAGCATCTAAAACAGACATACCATCACAAATGCCGCACTGCCTCAGGGAGAGCCCAAGCGGGTGGGCAGCGGAGCGGTAGGGCGGGAGAGGTAGGGAGCGGTAGGGAGCGGTAGGGGCGGACAGCAGAGGGGAGTCTCTGAGAGGGTGTCAGTCGTCGCGAAGAGGAGAATCCCCGTGGTCACGGAAGCCCACCTCGTCCCCGAGCCCTCCCCCGAGCCGGAGCCCGAGCCCGCTCCCGAGCTCGTCACCGCCCCCGTCACCGCCCCCGTCACCGCCCCCGTCCCCGAGCTGGATGCCGCCGCCGTCGAGCGGTGGCGCGCGAGCTCGGCCGAACTGGTCGACCTGCTGGCCCAGGCGCGGGCCGGTCTCGGCGGCATCGCCGCGTTCCGCCTCGGGCCGCGCCCGACCGTCCTGGTCACCGACCCGCGCGCGGTCCAGCATGTGCTGGCCCAGCACCCGGACCGGTACGTGAAGCGCTCGCACCGCGCCCGGATCCTGGTCGGCGACGGGGTGCTAGCCGCCACCGGCGAGGCCTGGAAGCGGCAGCGCCGACTGCTGCAGTCACAGTTCACCGGCACCGGGATGCGCCGGTACGAGCAGCGGATCGGCGCCGCCGCCCGGGTCACCGCCGAGCGCTGGGCCGGCTTCGCCCGCAGCGGTGCGGTCTTCGACCTCGGCGAGGAGATGCGCCGCTTCGCGCTGGACACCATCTGGCGTTCCCTCACCGGCCACCCGCTCGACGCCGCCACCGAGCAGGAGCTGACCGCCGTCGGCACCGTGGTGGCCGCGCTGCCCACCCTGCCCGCCGACGCCGTCGACGCCGAGCGGGCCGTCGCCGCCGACCTCGCCAGGATCGACGCCGTGGCCCGGCACGCCATCGAGGCCGCCCGGCGCGGACCGGCCGGCCCCGAAGGTCCCGGCCTGCTGCACGTCCTGCTCGACGCCTCCGCCGAGCGCCCCGAGTACACCGACCGGCTGATCCGCGACGAGCTGGTCACCCTGCTGGTCGCCGGGCACGAGACCACCGCGACCACCCTGACCTGGCTCTACCTGCTCCTCGACCGCCATCCCGAGGCCCGCACGCAGGCGCTCGCGGCCGGTGGCGAGGGCTCATCGGAACGCGCGGCGGCCATCGCGGCGCTGGTCAGCGAGACCCTGCGGCTGTACCCGTCGGCCTGGCTGCTCCCCCGCTGGACCGCCGAGGTGGACACGCTGCTCGGCCACCGGATCGAGGCGGACACCGACCTGCTGGTCTGTCCGTACCTGACGCACCGTGATGCCGAGCTGTGGCCGGACCCCGAGCGCTTCGACCCGCGGCGCTTCACCACGCCGGGCGGGCGCCCCAACCATCCGGGCGCCTACCTGCCGTTCGGAATCGGTGCCCGCGCCTGCCTCGGCCTGCAGTTCGCGCTGCGCGAGATGGGCATTCTGCTGGAATGCCTGCTGCCGACCCACACCGTCACCTTCCGTTCCACTCCCGGCAAGGCCGCGTACAGCATCACCGTCCGCCCCGACGGCCCGACGCCGGCCACACTCACCTGGGCGTAGCGGACGGATTCCCATCTCGTACGATCGGTCCATGCGCTACATCATCATTGGGGCGGGTGCCGTCGGCGGCACGATTGGTGGGCGGCTCTTCCAGCACGGGCACGAGGTGGTGCTGGTCGCGCGTGGTGCGCATCTGGCGGCGCTGTGCGCGGGCGGGCTGCGGCTCGCCACCCCGCAGGGCGAGTACACGTTGGGCGTTCCAGTGGTCGGCGGTCCCGAGGAGCTCGGCGAACTGCGGGCCGACGACGTCCTGGTGCTCGCCGTGAAGTCGCAGGACACCGCGGGTGTACTGGGCGACTGGGCGCTGTGCCCGGTGGCCGGCGGGGGCGTGGCGGCGGACCGGCTGCCGGTGGTCTGCGCGCAGAACGGGGTGGAGAACGAGCGGGTCGCGCAGCGCATCTTCCGTACCGTGTACGGGATGTGCGTCTGGCTGCCGGCCACCCATCTGGAGCCCGGCCGGGTGGTCGCGCACACCGCGCCGCTGAGCGGCATCCTGACCTTGGGGCGCTACCCGGGCGGCCCGTTGGGGCGCTACCACCCGGGCGGCTGCGACCTGACGGTGAAGCAGATCGGCGAGGACCTGTCGCAGAGCCTGTTCGACGCCCCGGTGGTCGAGGACGTGATGCGCTGGAAGTACGGCAAGCTCCTCAACAACCTGGCCAACGCCCTCGATGCGCTGCTGGGCCGGGAGGAGTTGCTCTCCGCCGAGGACCTCTGGCGCGGGGTGCGCGCCGAGGGCGAACTGGTCCTGGAGGCCGCCGGGATCGCGTACAGCACCGAGGACGAGCGGGCCGCCGTGCAGCGCGACCGGATGGACGTCCAGCCGATCGCCGGCGTCGCGCGGGCGGGAGGCTCCAGCTGGCAGAGCCTGGCCCGGGCCACCGGCTCGATCGAGGCCGACCAGTTGAACGGCGAGATCGCCCTGCTGGGCCGCGTGCACGGGGTGCCGACACCGTTGAACGACCTGCTGCAGCGACTCGTCGTCCGGTTCGCGTACGAGCGGCGAGCCCCCGGCAGCATGACGGCCGATCAGCTGCGGGCACTGCGCACACAGTAATCGTTCCCGGTCAGGGAGTTGCCGGGCGCGAAGCCGGCCGGAAGCCGCCCCCTCGGGCTTTCTGACGTTCCGTCAGTTGGCTAGGCTTCCGCCGGTTTCGAAGACATGATCGATGGCCGCCACTATGCTCGGCGGAACATCCTGTCAGGTACGCGCCCCATGGAGGTCTTCCCGCAGCGGCTGACGCACACCGCCACCTCCTCCGCCCGCCCCTCCCCGGACCCCCAAGGCGCACCATGACCGCTCACCAGCACGGCCTGATCCACCTCCCGCAGACCGCCGGAGGACCGGCCCGGTGAGAATCACCCGCAAACTCGCGCTGCTCGCCACCGTGCCGCTGATCGCGGTCCTCGCCTTCGCGACGCTCGCCCTGCGCACCACCGCCGGCCAGGCCTTCGGCGCCGCCCAGCTGCGCTCACTGGTGGCCCTGAGCGGACAGTCCGGCGACCTGATGTACCAGCTTCAGCGCGAACGCACGTGCGCCGCAGCCCTGTTGGCGGGCGAGGCGAATCCCGACCGGACCAACGCCTACCTGCAGCAGACTCGCGCCACCGACGCCAGCCTCGGGGAGTACCGGCGGCTGCGCGTGCGGGTGCACACGCCCGTGGGCGACACCCGGGAACTCCTCGCCCAGGTGGACCAGGGCCTGGCGGACCTGCCCGCGCTGCGCAAGCAGGTCCAGTCGGGCCCGAGCGCCGCGCTGTCCGCGACCACCTTCCAGTACCGGGTCCTGGTCGCCGAACTGCTGGCCTACCGGGGCGATGTGGCCGAGGCCGGGCGCGCCGCCGCCGACCTCGCCGACCGGATCAACAGCGCCGTGGCACTCGCGCGGGCCGAGGAGGCGGTGAGCCAGCAGGAGGTCGCGGTGCTGCGCTCGCAGGCCTCCGGCACGCTCAACCCGGCCGCGCAGCAGGCGATCACCGCCACCCGGACCGGATACACCGATGCGGTCCTGGAGTTCGCCCGGACCGCACCGCCCGAGTGGCAGACCTGGCTCGACCGGTCGCTGGCCGGTCCGGAGGTCATCGCGGCCGGCCGGCTCGAGGACGCCGTCGCCCGCGCCACGGTGGGCAAGCCGCTGCCGCTGGAAGCCAGTTGGACGTCCGTGATGGACGACCGGACCGACCGGCTGCAGCGCGTCGAGCGGCAGGTCGACGACTCGGTGCTGGCGAGTGTGACCCACTACCGGGACACCCAGCGCTGGTGGGCCCTGGGCGAGAGCCTGGCGGTGCTGTTCGCGGTGGTTTCGGTGATCGTGCTGGCGCTGCGACTCGGTCGGCCGATGATCCGGGAGTTGCGCAGGCTGCGCGACGCCGCGCACGCGGTCGCCCACGAGCGGCTGCCGGCCGCCGTCGCCGCGCTGTCCACCGGCGGCGCGCTCGGCGGGTCGACGCCCGAGGAGTTCGCGGCCGCGGCGGGCGACCCGATCAAGGTCCGGGGCCGGGACGAGATCGCCGAGGTCGGCACCGCCTTCAACACCGTCAGCCGGGAGGCAGTGCGGATCGCCGCCGAGCAGGCGGCCATGCGCGACCGGGTCGGCACCGTCTTCGTCGGCCTGGCCCGCCGGGCCGAGCGGCTGACCGGTGCGCTGGTCGGGGCACTTGACGCGGCCGAGCGGGACGAGCACGACCCCGAGCGGCTGGCCCGGCTGTTCGCCCTCGACCACCTGGCCAGCCGGATGCGGCGCAACAACCACAGCCTGCTGGTCCTCGGCGGCGAGGCGACAGCCCGGGTGCGGTCCACCGACGCGCCGATGGAGGACGTGCTGCGGGCGGCGGCCGGCCAGATCGAGCGCTACACCAGGGTCGAGGTCGGGGCCACCGACCAGGGTGTGCTGATCCAGGGCCGGGCCGTGGACCATCTGGTGCACCTGTTCGCCGAGTTGCTCGACAACGCGACCGCCTACTCCAAGCCCGAGACCCGGGTGACCGCCGAGGCCCGGCTGTTGACCGACCGGGTGGTGGTACAGGTCTGCGACCAGGGCCTCGGGCTGGCCGACGGGCAATGGGAGTCCCTCAACGCCAAGTTGGCCGCACCGCCGCCGGCCGAGCTGGCCACGGTCCGCGCGATGGGACTGACCGTGGTGGGCCACCTCGCCTCCTGGTACGACATCCGGGTCGAGCTGCGGCCACGTCCCGGCGGCGGCACCATCGCCGAAGTCACCCTGCCCGCCTCGGTGTTCAGCGTGGCCGAGGCAGTCGGGGCAGTCGATCCGGCCATGGACCGGGCGCCCGCCGAGCCGCCTACGCCCGCTGGGCCGAGCCCGGCACCGGCGCCCGAGGCCGTCCCGGCGACCGCCGGCACCACCGTGACCGGCCTGCCGGTGCGGCGGCGGCCGGCGCAGCCCACCGCCGAGCCCGCACCCGTGCACGCGCCGGCGTCGAGCGCCCCGGACTCCCCCGAGCCCGGCAGCCACCCCGCCTCGCACGGCCTGGAGCGCCGCGACCCGGCCCAGATCTCGGCCTCGATGGCCGCCTACGCCCGCGGCATCGGCGCCAGCCGCGCCGGGCGCGCCGCCCCCAAGCCCCTGCTCGCCGATCCGAACCAGAAGGAAGACGCATGACCTCGCCCTCGACGCACGATCTCGACTGGCTGCTGAACGACTTCGCGGCCCGGGTACCGGAGATCACCCACGCGGTGGCGGTCTCGGCCGACGGACTGCTGATCGCGGCCACCCGCGAGGTCGACACGGAGCACGCGGACCAGCTCGCCGCGATCGCCTCGGGGCTGGTCAGCCTACTGGCCGGCGCAGCACGGCTGTTGACGGCCGAACCGGTGATCAGCAACCTCACCGAGCTGCAGGGCGGCTTCCTGTTCTCGATGGCCGTCAGCAGCGGAGCCTCGCTGCTGGTGCTGGCCTCCAAGGCCTGCGACATCGGCCAGGTCTCCTTCGAGATGGCCGAGTTGATCAATCAGGTCGGCCCGCAGCTCACCCCCGCGGCTCGCGCCAAGCTGCTCGACGCCACCTCCTGACGAATCGTCAGTTCCCTTCACAGCACAGCACGGTCCCAGGCACGGCCTTAGGCACGGTCACTCTCTCCCCAGGAGCACACAATGTCTGCGATCCACGGACGCCGCGCGACCGGCGTCCCGCTTCTCCTCACGGCCGCCCTGCTGCTCGCCACCGGCTGCACCGGCGGCCACAGCGCCGGCGACTCGGCCAAGGCCGGCCAGAGCACGGTGAAGATCGGACTGCTGGCCTCGCTCTCCGGGACCTACAAGGCCGTTGGCACCGACCTGCAGGACGGCTTCCAGCTGTACCTGGACACCCACGACGGCAAGCTCGGCGGTCACCCGGTCGACCTGGTGACCGCCGACGAGGGCGACGGCGCGCCGACCGCGTTGCCCGCCGCCACCAAGCTGGTCAAGCAGGACAAGGTGCTCGCCGTCACCGGCGTGGTCGGCGCGGGTTCGGTCGCCGCGATCTCGCCGCTGCTGACCGAGGCCAGGATCCCACTGGTGAGCTCCAACGGCCGCCCGGTGATCAAGGATGTCAGCCGGCAGTGGAGCACCAGCTTCATGTCGGACGAGCCGGGCGCCGCGATCGCCCAGTACGTGCACGACACGGTGGCCGGCCCGGTGTACGCGATCGGCCCCGACTACCAGGGCGGCTGGGACGAACTGCGCGGCTTCACCGACGCGTTCACCAAGGCGGGCGGCCAACTGGCCAACCCGGACGGCAAGGCGAGCTTCACGCCGTTCCCCGCCACCACCGACTTCACGCCCTACTTCAACAAGATCAAGAACTCCAAGGCCAAGGCGGTGTACTGCTTCTACGCCGGCGGCGCGGCGGTCGACTTCGTCAAGCAGTACGCCCAGTCCGACCTGGCCGGAACGCCGCTGTACGCAGCCGGCTTCCTCACCGAGGGCGGCGTGCTGAACGCCCAGGGCGACGCCGCCAAGGGGATCCACTCGGCCCTCAACTACGCCCCGGACCTGGACAACGCGGCCAACCGGGCGTTCGTCTCGGCCTGGCAGGCCAAACACCAGTCCACCCCCACCACCTACGCGATGGCCTCCTACGACGCCGCCGCCGTGCTCGACAAGGCGATCGCCGCTGCGGGCGACAAGCTCGACCCGGAGACGCTGAACACCGCGATCGCCGGCCTCGGCCAGATCGACAGCCCCCGCGGTACCTGGCAGTTCGGCAGGAACTCGCACTCCCCGGTGCAGAAGTGGTACCTGCGCGAGGTCAAGAGCGACGGCCGCGCCTTGTCCAACCAGATGGTCCAGGACCTGGCCACCATCGGCGGCTGACGATCCGTCAGACAGGAGTGGCCGATGGGCCTGATCGACGCGCATCTGGTGCCCGCCGTGGACGGCGTCGCCTACGGACTGCTGCTGTACGTGGTGGCAGCCGGCCTGACGCTGGCGTTCGGCACCGGTGACGTGCTCAATCTGGCCCACGGCACGCTCTACGCCGTCGGCGCGTACACCGCCGCCGCCCTGTCGGACGGCTCCTGGGGCGGGCTGCTGCTCGCCCTGGCCGTCGGCAGCGCGGCGGCGGGCGCGGGCGGCGGCCTGCTCGCCACCCTGACCGCGCCGCTGCGCCGACGCGGCCACCTCGCCCAGGCGCTGTTGACCGTCGGGGTGGCGCTGGTCGGCGGCGACCTGCTCAGCACGGCCGCCGGACCCGACGAACTGCCGATCGCCCTGCCGGCCGCCCTCGACGGCAGCGCCACCCTCGGCGGGCACCGCTACCCGGTCTACCGGCTGACCTTCATCCTGGTGGCGGCGGTACTGGCCGCGACCGGGCAGCTCCTCCTCCGGCACACCAGGGCCGGCGCGCTGCTGCGGGCCACGGTGGACGACCCGGGCATGGTCGCGGGCCTGGGCACCGATCCGCGGCTGGTGCACGCCGCCGTGCTGGCCGGTGCGGGAGCGCTCGCGGGACTCGCCGGTGTGCTCGGCGCGCCGATCATCGGCCCCGGCCCGCGCACTGCCGACACCGTGCTGCTGCTCTCGCTGATCGTGGTGGTGCTCGGCGGCCTGGGCTCGGTGCTCGGCGCGCTGGTGGCAGCGGTGGCGGTGGGCGAGCTGCAGACCCTGGGCGTCGACCTGGTACCGGACTTGGCTCCCTACCTGCTGTTCGCGGCGATGGCCGCCGCCCTGGTGCTGCGTCGCGGCGCCACGGCGGGCGGGCGCGGATGAGCAGGCTCCGACTGCTCGCGACGGCTGCGCTGTTGACCGCGCTGGCGCTGTTCGCCGTGCCGGCGGTGGTCGACGAGTCGATGCTCGGCCTGCTCGCCCCGATCCCCGCGCTCGGCCTGGTCGCGGTCGGCGTCACCGTCCTCACCGGCCGGGCCGGCCTGCCCACCCTCGGCCAGGCCGCCCCGTACGCCGTCGGCGCCTACACCGGCGCGCTGCTCGCCCGCGCGGGCGTGGACAGCGGACCGGTGCAGCTCGCCGCGGCCGCCCTGGCCGCCGCGCTGTTCGCCCTGCTGACCGGCCCGATCGTGGCCCGGGCCCGCGGCGTCACGGCGCTGATGATCACCCTGGCACTGGGCGAGCTGACCGCCACCGCCGCCGCCCGCTGGCGCTCGGTGACCGGCGGCACCGACGGCCTGCCCGGGATCCCGCCGGTCCGCGCGCTCTGGGGCCTCGCGCCGCTGACCGACGATCAGGCCGTCTACCGGTACGCGGTGGCCGTCGCCGCCTGCGCGGTCACCGCGACGGCGCTGGCGCTGCGCTCGCCGCTCGGACTGCTGCTGGCCGGCTGCCGCGACCACGAGGCGCGGATGCGGGCCAGCGGCCACCCGGTCACCCGGCTGTTCCTCGGCGCCTACGTCTGGGCTGCCGCGGTGGCCGGGGTGGGCGGGCACCTGCTGGTGACCACGCAGCGCTACGTCTCCCCCGCCGACGTCGGTTTCACCACCTCCTCGCTCTGCCTGCTCGCGGCCGTGCTCGGCGGCGTCGCCTCGCCGCTCGGCGCGCTGGTCGGCACCGCGCTGGTCCTGGTCACCCGGGACCAACTCGCCGCCCGCTGGCCCGGCCACGGCCCGCTGCTGCTCGGCGCGCTGTTCATCGCCGCCGTCTACCTGCTGCCGCGCGGCGTCACCGGCCTGCGACTGCCACGACTCCCCCACCGCTTCGCGCGCCGCTCAGGCCCAACACGGCCCAAGCCCACACCCCCGGAGGTCGGCCCGTGAACGCCCTGCTCTCCCTCAGCGAGCTGACCCGACGCTACGGCGCACTGGTCGCCGTCGACCGGCTCGACCTGACGGTCGCTCGCGGCGCCCGGCACGCCCTGATCGGGCCCAACGGCGCCGGCAAGACCACTCTGCTCGGCCTGATCGCGGGCACGGTCACCCCGTCACAGGGCCGGATCCTGCTCGACCGGCAGGACATCACCGGCACCGACCCGGCCCGCCGGTCCCGTCTCGGCATCGCCCGCACGTTCCAACAGCCCGCGGTGCTCGGCAGTTTGACTGCCCTGGACAACGTCTCGCTGGCCGCCTGGCGACACAGCGAACTGCGCGGACTCTGGCGCCCGCGCCGCTACCGGGAGCTGGGCCGGCGCAGCCACGAGCACCTCGAGCAGGTCGGCATCGGACACCTGGCCGCCCGGACCGCCGACCAACTCTCGCACGGGCAGAAGCGATTGGTGGAGATCGCGGCCGCCCTCGCCGCGCAGCCCCGACTGCTGCTGCTGGACGAGCCGGCCGCCGGTCTGGCCGAGGAGGACACCGACCGGCTGGTGACGGTGCTGCGGCAGGTGTCCACCGAGGTCGCGGTGCTGCTGGTCGAGCACGACCTCGCCTTCGTCAACGCGCTGGCCACCCGGGTCACCGTGCTGCACGAGGGCCGGTCCATCGCCGACGGCACGCCCGAACAGATCAGCGCCGACCCCGCCGTCCAGCAGGCCTACCTCGGCCCCCGAGCCGGGTGACGCCGATGCTGGAAGCGCACGCCCTGCGGTCCGGCTACCACGGCGGCACGGTGCTGCAGGGAGTCGACCTGACGGTCAGTCAAGGATCGGTGCACGCCGTGCTCGGGCACAACGGCGCCGGCAAGACCACCCTGCTGCACACGCTGGCCGGCCAACTCCCGGTCCGCTCCGGCCGGATCGCCCTGGACGGCACCGACCTCACCCGCCGACCGGCCCACCGCCGGGCCCGCGCCGGCATCGGCCTGGTCCCGCAGGGCCGCCGGGTCTTCGCCTCGCTGACCGTGGCCGAGCACCTCAAACTGGCCCACCGCCGACGGACCGCCGCCTGGACGCCCGCCCGGGTCCTGGCGCTGCTCCCCCGGCTCGCCGAACGGCTGCAGCAGCGCGCCGACCGCCTCTCCGGCGGCGAACAGCAGATGCTCGCCATCGCCCGCGCCCTGCTCACCGGCCCCCGGGTACTGCTGCTCGACGAACCCACCGAGGGGCTCGCCCCCACGATCGCGGCCGATGTCCTGGAGCTGGCAGCCCAGTTGGCCGCCGACGGGCTGGCGGTGCTACTGGCCGCACCACGCCCGGCGGAGGTGCTGGCCCTCGCCGACCAGGTCACCGTGCTGAGCGCGGGACGGGTCACCGTGGCACTGGACGGCGCAGCCGCGCGCACGGACCCGGGACGGGTGCTGGACGCGCTGAGCTGAGGAGGCTCCGCGTGCTCACAGCCGTCCCAGGTGGCGCAGCGCGGAGCGGGCCGCGCCGTGGCCGCACATGCCGTGGACGCCGGCTCCGGGCGGGGTGGCCGCGGAGCAGAGGAAGACGCCGGGGATCCCGGTGCGGTAGGGGTCGAGGGCTAGGCGGGGGCGGAGCACCAGCTGGCGGGCGGTGTTGGCACCGGTGAGGATGTCGCCCGCCACGTAGTTGGGGTTCCGGCCGGCCGACTCGGCGACCCCCGTCGCTCGGCACGCGCGGATCCGCTCGCGGGTGCCCTGGGCGAACCGTTCGAGCTGGTCGAGGACCGTCCCGGTGGCGTCGCCCGGCCAGCCGCTGGGGACGTGGGCGTAGGCCCAGACCGGGTGGCTGCTGCCGGCCGAGCGGCCCGGATCGGCGAGGTACTGCTGCCCGACCAGGACGAACGGACGCGTCGGCATCCGACCGGCCGCCACCTCCCGCTCGGCGTGGGCGATCTCCTCGATCGTCCCGCCGAGGTGCACGGTACCGGCCCGGCGGCAGGCCTCGTCCCGCCACGGGATGCCGCCCTCGACGGCTAGGTCCAGCTTGAACGCGGCGGGCCCGTACTGCCAGCGGCGGTAGGCGTGGGCTACCCGCGCCGGCAGCCGCGGCCCGCAGATGGACACCGCGTCGCGGGGTGCGACGTCCAGCAACACCACGTCCGCTGGCGCCAGTTCGGCGAGTGAGGAGACATCCACCCCCGTTTCGACAGCACCTCCGAGCTCGCGCAGTCGGGCGGCCAGCGCGTCGGTGATGCTCCGTGAGCCGCCCCGGGCGACCGGCCAGCCGTGCCGGTGGCCGGCGGCGACGAGCATCAGCCCGATCGCGGAACTGCCCAAGCTGCCGAGCGGGCGCAGCGCGTGGGCGGCGGTCCCGGCGAACAGGGCGCGGGCCGCCGGCGTTCGCCAGCACCGGGCGAGCCATCCGGCAGGCCACGGCGCCCGGGCCGCGAATCTGGTCAACTCCACAGCGTGGGAGGGCAGTCGCAGGGTCGGCCGGAACAGGTCCTCGACCAGGGCGTCGTAGCCCTCCACCAGCGGCGCGAAGACCCGTCGCCAGGCCGCGCCGTCCCTGCCGAGCTCCTGCGCGGTCCGGTCCAGCGAGCGGTACAGCACGGCGGCCGGACCGTCGGGCAACGGATGGGCGAGTTCGACCTGCGCCCAGCGCCACTCCAGGCCGTGGCGCTCGAGGCCTAGGGTGCGCAGGAACGGTGAGCTCACGGCCATCGGGTGGATGGCGGAGCAGTGGTCGTGCAGCAGCCCGGGCAGGGTGAGCTCACTGCTCCGGGTCCCGCCGCCGATGGTCTCCGCGCCTTCCAGCACGGTGACCGCGACCCCCTGCTGCGCCAGCGCGACCGCCGCGGCCAGCCCGTTGGGCCCGGACCCGACCACGATCGCCGCAGCGCCGGAGAACGCCTCGCCCATGCTGGTCTCCCGGCCTCGGAGGTCCACCGTCTGCGATCAGTTGCCAGCGTAGGGCCCGCCCCTGGTCAGTGCCATTCCCCGAGCCGCTCCCCGAGCCGCTCGGCGGCGGTCCGCCAGGCGTCGGTGACGGCCTGGTGGGCGGTGGCGGTGGCGGCCGCCACGTCGCCGGTGAGCCGGACCGGCGCGCCCACGTGGACGTGGCAGCCGGGGCGGCGCAGCGGGGCGGTGGCCAGACCGGCGAGTTGCTTGGCCGTACTGCCCGAGCTGAGCCGGCGGGCGCCGGCCTGCCCGAGCGGCACCACCGGGGCGCCGGTCTCCTGGGCCAGTCGGGACAGCCCGCTGCGGAAGGCGCCGGGGACCGCCTCCCCCGCATCGCGGCGGCGCGGCAGCCCGCCCTCGCCGTAGATCAGGACCAGCCGGCCGGCGGCCAGTGCGGCGGCCGCGCCGGTCAGCGCCTCGCTCGCCCGGCTGCTGCCGCGGTGGACGGCGATGTGCCCCTCGCGTTCGAGCGCACGGCGGAGCACCGGGACCCGCCAGAGCCCCGCCGTGGCCATGACCACCGGCCGCACACCGAGCCGGTGCAGGGCCGCCAGCACGATGACGGGGTCCACCAGCGAGGTGTGGTTGGCCGCGAGGATGCTCCCGGGGGCGAGGTCGGCGTGGGGGTCGGTACTGAGCGTCAGGCCCCCGAGGACGGGCAGGACGGTGCTGGCGATACGACTGAGCATGGTCGGTCCTTCGAACCCGGCGGCGGTGCGTTGCCCGCCATCCTCCTCCGCCGGTAGCCCGACCACCTGAGTACCCGTACTCAAGCCGGGGCAGGATGGCCCCCATGGACGACGACGTTGTGATCACCCGCGCCGACCAGATCAGGCTCTACCTCGACACCCTGCGCGCCCGGATGGAACCCGCCCAGTTCCGGGCCCTCGGCGAGCTCCTCAAGAGCTCCCTCCCGCTGCTCACCTCCACCCACGACTCGATCACCATCGACATCCCGGACGAGGACGAGCGTCATGTGACGCCCGAGGTGAAGGACGAGTTCCTCGCCGTTCTCGGCATCCTGTCCACCGGCAGCATGGACCACCACATCGTGGACCTCGGCAACGGCGCCAGCGCGATGGTGCACGCCGAGGCGGCCGCCGACCCGGGCAGGCTCCAGGAGCTGCGGACCTGGGCCGACGAGCGGCGCCGGCAACTGACCCGTAGCGAAGCCTCCCAGTCCTGACGTCCAAGCTGCCCCGACGTCGAAGCTGCCCCGACGTCGGGCCTGCCCTGACCTCGAACCCGCCCTGAACCCGAGCCCGCACGCCGCGTGCACCGGTGCCCTCCGCACCGCTGCACGCGGCGTCAATCTTCATGGGCCGTAGGGGAGATGAGTGGGCTTCGGGACCATCACAGTTATGTCATGACTCTTTCAATACCGACTTTTTACTGTCACGCTTCCTCTGGGCCCGCACCTCCTCACCCCCACCGCATCCCCACTGCAGAGGACCCGATGAGAAGCAGACTCCTTCCCTTCATGACCGCCGCCACCCTGCTGGCGGCCGCCGTGAGCACCGGGCTCGCCACCCCCGCGACTGCCCGGGCCGCCGACTGCACCCCGACCCAGGTGGTGGCCAACGGCGGCTTCGAGACCGGAAGTTCGCCCTGGACCGGGTCCACCGGGGTGATCGGCGGCGCAGCCGGCGAGAGCGCCCACTCGGGCAGTTCGTTCGCCCGGCTGGACGGGCACGGCTCGACGCACACGGACACCCTGTCGCAGACCGTCACCATCCCCACCGGCTGCAGCACGGCGAGCCTGACCTTCTGGCTGCACATCGACACCGCGGAGACCACCCGCTCGGTCGCCTACGACAAGCTGACGGCCAAGCTCGGTTCGACCACCCTGGCGACCTACTCCAACCTGGACGCCGCCACCGGCTATGTCCAACGGACCGTCGACGTATCGGCGTTCATCGGCCAGACGGTGGCGCTCTCGTTCAGCGGCAGCGAGGACAGCAGCCTGCAGACCAGCTTCGTCCTCGACGACGTCGCGCTCGCCACCTCGGGCGGCACCACGCCGCCACCGGACAGCGCCCGCACGCCCACCCCGAACGGTTACACCGTCAACCTGACCAGCGACGCCTCGGGCGCCAACTGGACCGGCCACGAGAGCGTCGGCTTCACCAACTCCTCGGCGACGCCGCTGAGCGAGGTGTACCTGCGGCTCTGGGACAACGCCCACGGCAGTTGCCCGAGCACCCCGATCACGGTGAGCAACCTGACCGGCGGCACCCCGGACGCGCTGTCGGTCGACTGCACCGCGCTGCGCATAGCCCTGCCCACCGCACTGACCCAGGGCCAGAGCGCCACCGTCGGCTTCGACCTGGGCATCAGCGTGCCCGACGGCGCCGACCGGTTCGGGCGCGACGGTGCGTACAGCTTCATCGGCAACGCCCTGCCGGTGCTGGCGATCCGGGACGCCGCCGGCTGGCACCTGGATCCGTACACCAACAACGGCGAGTCCTTCTACTCGCTGGTGTCCGACTTCACCGTCACCCTGGACCACCCCAGCAGCCTGCTGGTCCCCGCCACCGGCACCTCGGTGGACACCCCGGGAGCCGCCGGGCGGACCGTCACCACGGCCACCGCCGGCAAGGTCCGCGACTTCGCCTGGGCTGCCGGTCCGTTCAGCAGGATCTCCGGCACCTCCCCCGCCGGGGTCAAGGTCAACGTCTACTCGACCAGCGGAATCAGCTCCTCGAACGCCCAGTCCATGCTCAGCACCGCCAAGTCGGCGGTCGACGCCCACGCCCAGCGCTTCGGCGCCTACCCGTACGGTGAGGTGGACGCCGTGCTGGACAACAACTTCTGGTTCGGCGGCATGGAGTACCCAGGCTTCGTCCTCGACATCGTCAGCACCACCGCGCTCACCCACGAACTCGGCCACCAGTGGTTCTACGGCATCGTCGGCGACGACGAGTACAACGGCCCCTGGCTGGACGAGGCGTTCACCGACTACGCCACCGACCTCGCCCTCGGCAAGACCGGCTCGGGATGCTGGAACAGCGTCTCCTGGGCCTCCTCCGCCGAGAAGATCACCAACTCGATGGCGTACTGGGACGCGAACCCCGACCGCTACTCCACCGTCGTCTACGGCTACGGCAAGTGCGCGCTGCACGACCTGCAGCGACTGCTCGGCGACACCGCGATGAGTAAGCTGCTGCACGACTACGCCCAGTCCCACTGGTACGGCGTCTCGACCACAGCCGAGTTCAAGGCCGCAGCCCAGGCCGCCACCAGCACCGATCTCAGCTCCTTCTGGACCCAGCACCGGATCGACGGCTGATCCGAACACGCTGCGGAGGCGGCCCCGGCCGGACCGGCCGAGGCCGCCCCCACCCATGCCCCGCGCCCCACCCATGCCCCGCGCCCACCCACTCCGCCCCACCCTCACTCCACCGCCGCTCCGCCCGCCCATGGCCGCCTCCAGCGCACATCCGGTGCACA
This sequence comes from Kitasatospora azatica KCTC 9699, assembly GCF_000744785.1. Lineage (NCBI taxonomy): Bacteria > Bacillati > Actinomycetota > Actinomycetes > Kitasatosporales > Streptomycetaceae > Kitasatospora > Kitasatospora azatica. The sequence continues at coordinate 974,877 of NZ_JQMO01000002.1, forward strand.
CTGGAAGACCCAGCCGGGAGGAGCCATGCCCGCCACCACCGCCCCGCACCCGTCCGCCCCGCACCCGTCCGCTGCGCTCCGCCGCCTGCGCCACGCGCTGCTGCACTGGCGGACCGGCCGGCACCCGGCACCGGCGCGCCCGAGCCGCCAGGACCAGCTGCAGGCCCTGCTCCAGGTCCTGGACGAGGCGGTCGCGGCCCAGCCCCTGGCCGACCAGGTGGTCGCGGCCTGCGGGGAGCCGGGTCCGGTCCCGGGCTCGGTGGCCCAGGACGGCCGCCGGCAGCTCGCCACCTTCAACCGGCTGGCCGCCCGGCTGCACGGGCTCGTGGTCGACAACGACCTTCTGGAGCTGCACGATCGGGCCTCGCGACTGCTGGCGTACCACCTGTGGATGATCAACGAATCGCTCAAGTTCGCCTTCACCTGCCAGCGCGACAACGCCCGGATCGAGGCCGCCCGCCTGCGCATCAACGGCATCGGCGCTCCCGGCAACGCGTTGCGGCGGGTGCGTGACGAGGTCCGGCAACTGGCCCTCGGCCACCGCACCGCCGAGCAGGCCCGCTGGTAGCCGAACTCACTTCGAAAATCCCGATGATCTCCGTGTACGACCGCCGGAGAAAGCGCTGCCGCCCCCATTCCTAAATGCCGTCCTCCGTCAACCGCCCGGCGGCGTGTCCGGACCGTCGGGTCGGTTCCGTCACCAGGCAAAACAGGAACGACAGCGGTTCAACCCGGCGCGCGGACGGATGGATCCGGGGTACCGGAATTCCCTGACGACATCCCCCAGAGTTTCCGGACGAACATCCGGAAGGAAATTTCTCCGGCCTGCTAAACGGGGATATCCAGGTCGGCCGCTGCGGCCGATCTGAGGCGAACTCGGCTCGACGGAGCGGGATGTCACAGAGCGTCAGACCGGCCGGACAGCGGGATGAGGACCAGCCAGAAGCGGTCCTCCCAACCCCTCCACACCTCCTGCTCGACCCCGAAATCAGCGTCCTCAACAACCGTTGTAACAACACATGTTCGACGGTAGAGTCCCGGATCACCGAGCACGGAGGGGCGCTCGCAAGCATTATTTGGGGCGGGCATGTCAACAAACCTCGACACCAATGAGGTCACTTCCGACCTTCTTGACGCGTTCACTGAAATTGTTCTCAGGTATCCGGATCGCCCGGCGATTGTTCATCATGGACACGCCGTGAGTTATCGCCGACTGAACGAGTTGGCGAACACTCTGGCCGCACGGCTGGGGGCCAATCCCGGTGTGGTCGCCGTGCAGGCGAGCCATACGCCGGAAACGGTCGTCGGACTGCTCGGCGTACTCGCGGCCGGGGGCGTCTACTGCCCCCTCGATCCGGCATTACCGCTACACCGCCGACAGGCGATGGTGGCAGCGGTCGACTGTCGCACCCTGGTCGCCGCCGAGCCCGGCCAGGCCTCCCGACTCGGCCTGGAGCAGGTGGAGTTACCGGCAGCACACCCGCTGCCGACAGCACACCCGTTACCGACGGCACACCAGTTACCGGCCGCCGACGCCGCCCGGGACCGGGGCGACCGGGACCGGGTCGACCCCGAGCATCCGGCCTACACGCTCTTCACCTCGGGCTCCACCGGCCAGCCGAAACCCGTGGTCACTCCCCGCCGGGCGATCTCCGCCGTCGTGCACTCGCTGCGCTCGCTCTTCGACCTGACGCCCGAGGACCGGACCCTGCAGTTCGCCTCGCTGAACTGGGACACCTGCTTCGAGGAGATCCTGCCGACGCTCACCACGGGAGCCACGCTGGTCTTCGACGCCGAGGCGCATTCGGGGTCGTTCCCCCGGTTCCTGCGGATGGTCGAGCGCGAGCGGATCACCGTCCTCGACCTGCCCACCGCGTTCTGGCACGAGCTGGTGCTGCACCTCGCCGAGGACCAACTGCCGTTGCCCGCCTGCCTCCGGCTGCTGGTGATCGGCGGCGAGGCGGCGAGCCCGGCCCGCCTGGCCGACTGGAGCAGCCTGGACACCGGGCGGATCCGGCTGGTCAACACCTACGGCTGCACCGAGACCACGCTGATCACCCACGCCGTCGACCTGCACGGTCCCCAAGCCCCCGCCCCCGGCTGGGAGTGGGACGGCAGTACCCGGGCGCCGATCGGCCGGGCCCTGCCGCACGTCGTGCAACGGATCAGCGAGCAGGGCGAGCTGCTGATCGGCGGGCCGTCCGTCGCCCTGGGCTACCTGGGGTTGCCGGAGGCCACCGAGGCCAGGTTCACCCTGGTCGACGGCGAGCGCTGCTTCCGTACCGGCGACCGGGTGAGCAGCGCGCCGGACGGCGTCCTGACCCACCAGGGCCGACTGGACCACGAGATCAAGGTGCGCGGCATCCGGGTGGACCCCGCCGAGGTGGAGGCCCACATCGCCGGCCACCCCGGGGTGACCGCAGTGGCGGTGGCCGGAACCACCATCGCCGGCCGGTCCGTCCTGGTCGCCTACGTGGTGCCGAGGAACTGCGCGACGGTCGGGACATTGGACACCGAGCTCCTGTCCTACCTGCGCGAGCGCGTGCCCGGTCATCTCGTGCCCAGCCGGATCACGGTCGTCCCCGAGCTCGTGCTCACCGCGAGCGGCAAGGTCGACCGGGCGGGCTCGCACCAGCGACACGCGGCCCGACCGAAGGGCACGGCTGGGCAGGCCGCAGCTCAGCGGGCCACACCTGAGCAGATCGAATCCGGACAGGTAAAAGGAGATCTTCGATGAGCGTTGACACCACCAGCTCCGCCTCCGACGTCCAGGGCGGTGCCGACGTCGGGGGCGTGGTGGCGATCTTCCGTCGGGTGCTGGAGAACGCCGACATCGCCCCGGACTCCGACTTCTTCCTGCTCGGCGGCGACTCGCTGATCGCCACTCGGGTGCTCAGCGCGATCGCCCGCGGTTACCAGGTGGAGCTCTCCTTCGAGGACTTCCTGCTCGCGCCCACCCCCGAGGGGCTCGCCGAGAAGATCGCGGCTGCCCGATGAGCAGCCACCCCACCTCAGCCGTGGTGGTCGGGGCCGGGTTGGCCGGTCTCACCGCCGCGACCGCGCTGGCGGCCCGCGGGGTCGAGGTCACGGTGCTGGAGGCGCGCGAGCGGGTCGGCGGCCGCACCCACGGCCGGCAGGTCGCACCCACCGGCTGGGTCGACGCCGGCGCCGCCTACCTGGGCGATCGACACACCGAACTGCTCGCCCTGATGGCGGAGTTGGACCTCAAGACCACCCCGACCACGATGCTCGGCGCCAGCCGCTTCGCGCTCGGCACCGCCGACTCCGCCCGGGCGGACGCCACCCGAAACGGGCGGTTCCCGCCGCTCAACGCGGTGGCACTCGGCGACCTGTTCGAGCTGCTGGACGAACTCACCGCCGCCGTGCGGCCCGAGGCGCCCTGGCTCACCCCGGACGCCGAGCGGCTGGACGCCCTGACCGCCGCCGAATGGGCCGAGCAGCAGCTGACCCATCCGGACGCCCGACTGTTCTTCCCGCTCTTCCTGGGCGAGATGATGGCCGCCGACCCGGCCGCCGTGTCCGTCCTGCACATGGCCTGCTACCTGCGCTCGGGCGGCGGCATCCGCTACCTGAACGCCTTCGAGGGCGGCGCCCAGCAGGACCGGATCGCCGGCGGCGCCCACCAGGTGTGCGAGCGGCTGGCCGAGCGGCTGACGCAGCGGCTCGGTGCGCGGGTGCTGCTCGGCGAGACCGTCCGAGCCGTCCACCAGGACGGCGGCTCGGTCACCGTCCACTCTGCGGGCGGCGAGTACCGGGCCCAGGTCGCGGTGATGGCGTTGCCGCCGCTGCTGGCCAACGCCGTCGACTACCGGCCGGGGCTGCCGGTACCCCGGGCGAGCGGGGCGACCGCCCGCGGCTGCGCGGTCAAGGTCCACCTGGTCTACCCCGCGCCGATCTGGCGCGAGCACGGGCTGTCGGGCTGGTCGGTCAACGCAGAGGGCCCGCTGCTCTCCACCGTGGACGACTCACCCGCCGAGGCCGAAGTCGGCGTGCTGACCGGCTTCGTCACCGGCGCCGAGGCGCACCGCTTCGCCGCGCTCGACCCGCAGCGGCAACGCGACTCGGCGGTCGAACAGGCCGCCCGGCTGTTCCCGATGCTCCCCGAACCGATCGGCTTCCACGTCACGGACTGGGTCAACGAGCAGTACAGCCAAGGCTGTTACGCCGCCCTGTTCGGGCCGGGCGACTGGCTCCGGCACGGCCCGACCCTCACCACGCCGCACCAGCGGGTGTACTGGGCCGGCACCGAGACCAGCACCGAGTACTTCGGGCTCATGGAGGGCGCCATCCGCTCCGGCCACCGTGTGGTCGAGCAGATCCTCGACCGGCACTGACCTCGACCAGCACCGACTCTCAGCCGGTACCGACCCCAACCGGCTCCAACCCTCAACCGCCACCAACTCTCGGCCGGTACCGACCCCAACCGGCTCCAACCCTGAGCCGGCACCGGCCCTCAACCAGCCCGGTGCCGACTCCGAACCCACTGGTTCCTCTTCAATTCAGTTCAGCTGGCACCGGTTTCACGAGAACCGGTGCCAGGCAATCCGCCAGGGAGACCGCCATGAGCGACCAGAGTTCCATCGCCCCACTCGCCGCCAGGCAGCAGCTGATGACCGAGCCCACTCTCGGCGCCGGCAACTTCCTGGACCACGCCATCGCGGTCAACCCGAACCGCGCGGTCCCGTTCGCGTACAGCCACCACCTCGACCACCGCGGTGCCGTGGTGCTGCGCGGCCACAGCCTGCTCGACCTGGCCGACCTGCGCGACCGCTACGCCAAGTGGTACTGGGCGAACGGCGTGCGCCCCGGCGACCCGGTCGGCATCGTGGTCGGCGAGGGCCTGGAACCGCTGCTGCACTTCCTCGCGCTCACCGCGCTGGGCGCCGTCCCCGCCCTGATCAACGACGCCATGCGGCACGACGTCATGGTCCGGTACCTCAACCACGTGGGCGTGGTCGGCGTGGTCGCGGACGACCCCACCCGGCTCGCCTCCGCCTACCGCGAGGACCCGCAGCGCCGCCCGCGCTTCATCGCCATGGCAGCCGAGATCCAGGCCTTCGACGCCGAGTCGGCCCAACTGCCCGAGGCCTACCCGCACCGGCACGCCGCGGACGAGGTGGTCGCACTGATCCACTCCTCGGGCACCACCGGCACGCCGAAGTCCACCATGCTGGCGCACCGTCAGTTCTGGGACGGCAAGCAGCCGCGGATGGTGCGCTTCCCCGCCGAGCCGTACGACCGGCTGATGTCGCTGATGCCGCACACCCATGCGGGCGGCCTGAGTTACTTCCTCACCGCCGCCCTGCTCGGCCTGCCGACCGTGGTGATGTCCGACTGGCGGCGCGCGGTCGTCGAGCCGGTGATGGAGGCCTTCCAGCCCACCATGATCGCCTCCTTCCCGCGCACCTTCGTCGAGTTGGCCACCGGCGAACTCCCGGTCCAGGGCGCGGCGAAGGTGCACTCCTGGTTCAACACCGGCGACAGCGCGCACTACGGGCACATCCGGCGGCTGGTGCAGCTCGGCGAGCGGCCGGCCGGGCTGATCAAGCCCTGGCTGCTGCCCAGCGAAGCGGCCGAGCAACCGGCCCTGCCCGGTTCGCAGTTCATCGACGGCCTGGGTTCGTCCGAGATGGGCATGGCACTGTTCGGCCAGGTGACCACGCCGGAGAGCACCCGCAACGACCGCTGTGTCGGCAAGCCGCTCGAAGTGGTGCTCAAGGCGGCGGTACTGGACGAGAGCGGCGAGGAACTCCCGGACGGCACGGTCGGGTTGCTCGGTGTGGTCACCCCGTCCCGGACGCCCGGCTACTGGAACGACCCCAAGCTGACCGGCAGCTTCGAGCTGGCCGGCTACTGGCTGACCGGTGACGTGGCCCGCCGCGACGCCGAGGGCTCCTTCTACCACCTGGACCGCACGGTGGACGTGATCGACACCGTGAGCGGCCCGGTCTACAGCCTGCCGATCGAGGAGGTGCTGCTGGCGGACTGCGCCGACCTGGTGCAGGACTGCTCGGTGGTCGGCGTGCCCGGGCCGGCCGGCGAGGGCCAACGGCCGATCGCCGTGGTCCGATTGCAGGCCGAGGCCGGGGACAGCAGTGCCGAGGAGATCCAGCAGGCCGCCAACAAGGCACTGGCCGAGGCGGGCCTGGCCGCGCTCGCCGCGGTGAGCATCGCCCGGACGCCGCAGGACTTCCCGCTCGGGCCCACCGGCAAGGTGCTCAAGCGCGAGCTGCGGACCCGCTTCGCCACCCTCTTCACGGGCCAGTAGCACCTGATGGACCCTCAGGTGATCCGGCAGCCGTACCAGTACGCACGGACCCCTCTGGCCGAGCCGGACTGGCGTCGGCTGCCGGGCTGGCGCGACGTCACCGCGGCCCAGTGGCGGGACGCCCAGTGGCAGCGGACGCACTGCGTCAAGAACCCACGGCAGCTGCGGGCCGTCGTCGGCGAGCTGCTCAGCGACCACTTCTACCGGGACCTCGCCGCCGACCAGGCCGGGTTCGCCACCATGTCGATGCTGCTGCCGCCGCAGATGCTGAACACCATGGCGCCGCACGCCCGGACCGATCCGCACTCGTTCACCGAGGCCTTCTTCGCCGACCCGGTCCGCCGCTACATGCTGCCGGTGCGCAGCGACCGGCATCCGCACTGGCCGAGCCACCCGAAGGCCGAGCGCGACTCCCTGCACGAGGCCCAGATGTGGGTGGTGGAGGGCCTCACCCACCGCTATCCCACGAAGGTGCTGGCCGAGTTGGTCGCCACCTGCCCGCAGTACTGCGGCCACTGCACCCGGATGGACCTGGTCGGCAACTCCACCCCCCAGGTCACCAAGGCCAAGCTGGTACTGCGCCCCGCCGAGCGGCGGGAGCAGATGCTCGACTACCTCAAGCGGACCCCGAGCGTGCGCGATGTGGTGGTCTCCGGCGGCGATCTCGCCAACGTGCCCTGGCCGCAACTGGAGTCGTTCCTGCTGCGATTGCTGGAGCTGAGCTCGGTGCGCGACATCCGGCTCGCCAGCAAGGCGGTGGTCGGCCTACCGCAGCACTGGCTGCAGCCGCAGGTGGTCGAGGGGCTGGCCCGGGTGGCGGCGGTCGCGGCCCGGCGGTCGGTCAACCTCGCCGTGCACACGCACGCCAACCACGTCCAGTCGGTGACGCCGTTGGTCGCCGAGGCGGCCCGGGCGCTGCTGGACGCGGGGGTCCGCGACGTCCGCAACCAGGGCGTGCTGATGCGCGGCGTCAACGCCACCCCCGACGACCTGCTGGACCTCTGCTTCGCCCTGCAGGACGAGGCGAACATCCTGCCCTACTACTTCTACCTGTGCGACATGATCCCCAACGCCGAGCACTGGCGGACCTCGGTGCACGAGGCCCAACGGCTGCAGGACGCGATCATGGGCTACCTGCCCGGCTACGCCACGCCGCGGATCGTCTGCGACGTGCCGAACGTCGGCAAACGCTGGGTGCACCAGGCGGTGGCCTACGACCGCGAACGCGGCCTGTCCTACTGGACGAAGAACTACCGCACCGAACTCGAGGTCCGTGAGGCCACTGACGCCGACCTCGACGCCGTGCTGGACCGGCGCCACCCGTACTACGACCCGGTGGACACCCTCCCGGAGCCCGGCCGCCGCTGGTGGTCCGAGCAGTCGACCGCATCTCTTCGAGGAATGCCATGACCAAACCCCCTCTGCGCCGCATGTGTTGGATCTTTCCGGACCGGGAGTCGACCCGGGCGACCGCGTTCTGGCAGGACTTCTTCTGGGACCTCTACGCGGAGGTGGCCGAGGACCTGGGAATGAGCTGGACCAGGCACGCGCCGGACGCGGTGACCGTGGACGCCACCGTTCCCGGGAACCTGCGGGTCTACGTGGACGACGAGTTGGTCACCCCGCAGGACACGCTGTTCATCACCGCGCTGTACTCGCTGCCGTACCAGTCGATGGACATCTTCAACCAGTACGCGCTGTACGCGGTGCTCGAACAGGCCGGGTTCTACCTGCCGTTCCCGCCGCAGGTGTCGATGATCGGCAACGACAAGATGGCCACCCTGCTCTACTTCGACGACTCCCCGGTGCCCACGATCCCGTCGCTGCGGATCGGCACCGGCCGGGACATCAGCAGGCACGTCTACGAGGTGGCGCTGCAGAACCTGACCTACCCGGCGATCGTCAAGCCGGCCGGGTGGTGCGGTGGCGGCGGGATCAACCTGGCCCGCAGCTCCGAGGACATCCGGGGCCTGGCCAGCCTGGCGCAGGGCGGCGACACCACGCTGGTGGTCCAGCCCTACCTGGGCGACGGCACGGTCGACTACCGGGTGTACGTCATCGACGGCAAGCCCTACGCCGTGATCAAGCGGGTCCCGGAAACCGGCTCGCTGGTGGCCAACGCCAGCCGGGGCGCCACCATGGAGTTCCCCTCGATCCCGGACGAACTGGCCAAGGCCACCGCCTACTTCGCCGAGCGGCTGCCGATCCCGTTCTTCTGCGTCGACTTCCTCTTCGACGGGGAACGGTTCTGGTTCTCCGAACTGGAGCCGGACGGGGTGATCCTGCCGGACTTCGCCGATCCGCACCGCTCCATCCAACGGGACATCACCCGCGCGCGCTTCACCGCCTACCGGGATGCGCACGCGCGGTTCGTCGCAACGGCGGTGTCGCCGTGACGGATTTCTCGCTGCCCCCGGACGCGGTCGAGCCGCAGCTGCACGTCGTCCGACGCTCGCTCGAACTGCTGCGGACCGTACCCGAGTTGGCGCCGCGCTACCAGGGCCACGGTGAGCCGGCCTCGCTCGCGGAGCTCGCCGCGCTGCCGGCACTGGTGAAGGACGACCTCAATGTCGCCCTGGCCCGCCTGGAGCCCAAGGCCGAGCACGGCGCCACCTGGCTCTTCCAGAGCGGCGGCAGCACCGGCGCGCCCAAGGTCGGCTACGCGCCCACCGGCTTCTACATGGCCGGTGTCCACGCGCACTGGCAGCCGCTGGACCGCGCGGACGTCTTCGTCAACGCCTGGGGTGCGGGCCGGATGTGGGGCGCGCACTTCCTGGTCGCCGCGCTGGCCGATCTGGCGCAGTGCCAGGTCATCGCGCTCGGCTCGGTCACCAAGGACGAGTACGACGACTGGCTCGGCTTCTTCGCCGCCCGCGAGGTGACCGCGATCGGCGGGACTCCGAGCGTGCTGCGGCTCTGGTTCGCGCACGCGCGGGCCGCCGGGCTGAAGCTGCCCGCGCTGCGCAAGGTGCTCTGGCTGGGCGAGGCCTGGCAGCCGCAGCTGGCCGAGGACATGGCCGAGGTCGCGCCGCAGGCGCGCCGCTGGGGCATGTTCGGCAGCACCGAGACCTGGGTGGTCGGCACCAACACCCCCGACTGCCCGGCCGACACCTTCCACACCCTGCCCGAGCAGCTGGTGCACGTCGGGCCCGACCAGCTGCTGGACTTCACCACCCTCAATCCCGAGATGCTGAACCCGGTACTGCGCTACCAGACCGGCGACGCGGGCGAGTTGGTGGCCTGCCCGTGCGGCCGACCGGGCCGGGCGATGCGGGTGCTGGGCCGTCGGGACAGTGTGGTGCAGGTGCGCGGTCTGGGCCTGCACGTGGACGACATCATCGCGCGGCTGGAGCGGGAGCCGGGCGTCTCCCGGGCCCAGATCCTGATCACCGAGCAGCGCGGCCGGGTCTGCGGCGTGGACATCCTGCTGCTGACCGACCAGGACGCCGCGGTGGACGTGGAGCGGCTGCGCAAGGACCTGATGTCCTCGACCTTCACGCTCAGCACCGCCTTCCAGCACGATCCGGAATCGGTCCGGGTGTGCGGCGTCGACGCGCTGGTCAGCAATGACCGGACCGGCAAGACCGCGAACTTCGTGGTCCGGGAGGAATCGTGAGGCTGCGACTGCCGGAGAGCCTGGGCCGCGGGTTCAACCTGTTCTGGGGCGGCCAGCTGGTCAGCACGGTCGGCGACCGGGTCACGATCTTCGTGGTGCCGACCCTGATGATCTTCAAGCTGCACGCCTCCGCCCTGCAGGTGGGCGTCGTGGCGATGGCCCAGTACCTGGGCATCCCGCTGCTCGGGCCGGTCGCCGGCGTGCTGGTCGACCGGTGGGACAAGCGCTGGACGATGCTGAGCTGCGACCTGGTCCGGCTGGCGGCGGTGACGGTCATCCCGGTGGCGTACTGGCAGGGATTCCTCTCCACACCACTGCTCTTCGGCTGCGTGGCGGTGGTCAGCGGCGCGACGATCTTCTTCAACGTCGGCTACCTGGTCGCGGTCCCCGCCGTGGTGGAGAAGCCGCACCTGATCCGCGCCTACTCGCGGCTGGAGGGCAGCAACTCGGTCGCCGAGGTGGCCGGGCCCTCCATCGCGGCCGGCCTGTACAACGCGTTCGGTGTGGCCGCGCTGCTGGTGGACGCGGCGAGCTACCTGGTCTCGGCGGCCTGCTTCCGCTTCATGCGGCCCTGGGGCGAGAAGACGGTCGCTCAGGGCTCGGTCTGGGAGCGACTGACCCTGGGCTTCCGGCTGAACTGGGACGACCCGGTGCTGCGGCGGGTGGTGCTGGCCGCGGTGACGCTCAACTCCGGCGGCCCGATCTTCGTCACCGTGCTACCGGTGCTCGCCTACCGGGGACTCGGCGTGTCGGTCGCCACCTACGGCGCGGCGATGTCGGTCGCGGCGGCGGGTGCCCTGCTCGGCGCCGTGGTCGCCCCGAAGATCAGTGAACGCCTGGGTCTGGGACGGACCTTCGCCTGGGCGCTGCTGCTGCACTGCCTGGTCGGGCTCGGCGTGCTGGCCGCGCCCGCCCTGCCGGCCGGGCCGGTGATCGCGGTGACCATGGGCTGCTACGGCTTCTTCATGTCCTGCATCAACGTGTGCAGCGCACCCACCCGGCAGTTGCGGATGTCCGCCGAGAACCAGGGCGTGATGCACGCGGCCTACCGGTCCGTCACCTGGGGCGTGATCCCGCTGGCGGCCCTGGTCGGTGGCGTCGCCGTGGCGCTGCTGACCGGGCCGCTGGGCATCCGGGACGCGGCACGAGTGGCGATGGCCGGCGGCACCCTGCTGGCGGCGTTCTCCTTCGTGTCCGCGGTCCGGATCCAGCCGCTGCTGGACGCCGCCGACCGGCAGAAGGAACAAGTGGCGGGAACCGAACCCGAATTGGCGGACACCACATCATGACGACCGATCAGAAGACGGTGCTGATCACCGGGACCTCCTCGGGTATCGGCCTGGCCACCGCCGTCCGGGCCGCCCAGGCCGGCTTCACCACGCTGGCCACCATGCGCGATCCCGCCCGGGCCGAGGCACTGCTGGCCGCCGCACGGCTCGCCGGCGTCACCGTGGACGTGCGCCAACTCGACGTGACCGACGCCGACTCGGTCGCCGCCTGCATCGAGGGCGTGGCGCGCGACCACGGGCGGCTGGACGCCCTGGTCAACAACGCCGGCATCTCCAACTTCGACCCCACCATGGAGATGTCGACCATGGCGGCGCTGCGGACCAACCTGGAGGTGAACTTCTTCGGCGTCGTTGCGGTGAGCCGACTCGCGATGCCACTGCTTCGGGCCGCCCGAGGACGCCTGATCACCATCGGCAGCGTGCACGGCATCATCGGCCAGCCGTTCAACGAGGCCTACTGCGCGGCCAAGTTCGCCGTCGAGGGCTTCATGGAGAGCCTGGCCCCGGTCGCAGCGGCGCACGGGGTGCGGGTGTCCGTGGTGGTGCCGGGCTTCGTGCCCGACACCGAGTTCGGACGCTTCCCGGACATCAACCGCAAGACCATCCAGGCCGACTCCGGCCCGTACGCGGGCACCTTCGCCGACTACATCGACTGGATTAGCACCCAGGGGTGGGAGGGCGCGGGACAGCCCTCGGCGGAGGTCGCCGAGGTCGTGGTGCGGACCCTGTGCGCCGACCGCCCGCCGTTCCGGGTGCCCTCCGGCCCGTGGGCCGCCGAGTACCTGGACCAGAAACTCGCCGACCGGGACGGCGCGGGCGTTCAGACGCTCGCCCGGACCTGGATCGGCTTCGACGACTAGGAGCAGCAGTGCCCGCGAAATCGCTTCAAGAACTGGTCGACCTGGCCCGGACCCGCTCGCCGTTCTACGCCGAGCTGTACCGCGATGTGCCGCAGACGATCTCGCACCTCACCCAGCTCCCGATCATCGACCAGGATGCCTTCTGGGCTGCCAACGCCTGGCCGGGAAACGGGGTGTTGACCGGACCGCTGACCGACGCCGGGGTCTACCGGACCGGCGGCACCAGCGGCGTCCCGAAGCTCTCCCCCTGGACCCGCACCGAGCACGCCGACTCGGTGACCGCCTTCGGTGCGGGCATGGTGCAGGCCGGTCTCAAGCCGGGGCACCGGGTGGCCAACCTGTTCCACGCCGGCGAGCTGTACGGCGGCTTCCTGTACATCGAGAACGCCCTGCACTTCGCGCCGGTGGAGAACGTCCGCCTCGCGATCGGCGCCGTCGTGTCCGCCGACTACGTCGCCGACCTGGTCACCACGCTGGGCGTGCACGTGTTGGCGGGTGAGCCGATGCGGCTGAGTACGGTGGCCGAGAGCTTCGTCAAGCGCGGCGAGAGCGCGGACTCGGTGGAACTGCTGCTCTTCGCCGGCGACCTGCTCTTCGCCGACCTGCGCCCCCTGCTGTCCCGAGCCTTCCCGAAGGCGGCCGTCTCCTCGCTCGGCTATGCGTCGAACGACGCGGGGCTGGTCGGCTCGCCGGTGCCGGGGGACGACGTGCGGGTGCACGAGGCGTTCCCGAACCGGGTGATCGTGGAGATCGTGGACGACGCGACCGGTGAGCCGATCACCACCGCCGGTGTGCCCGGCCGGCTGCTCGTCACCAACCTGTTCCGCACCCTGATGCCGACCATCCGCTACCCGGCCGGTGACCGCGCCGAGTGGGTCGACCCCGAGCGTCAGCGGTTCCGGCTGGTCGGCCGGTCGAACGAGGGCGCCCGGGTCGGGGCGGTCGCCATGCCGGCCGAGGAGGTCCGCGAGGCGCTGCTCGCCGCCGACCGGGACCAGTTCATCTCCGGCATCCAGATGGTGCAGCGCCGCTGGGACGGACGCGACGGCCTCATCCTGCGGCTCGGGTGCCTCGAACAGCCGCCCGCCGAGCTGACCGAGCACCTGGTGGCGGCCGTCTACGCCTACCGCCCGCTCTACGTGGAGGAGATGCGGCTGGGGTCCATCCACCCGCTGACCATCGAGTGGGTGCCGCGGTCCGAGCTGTTGACCAACCCGCTCACCGGCAAGCTGCGCCAGGTGGTGGACGAGCGCCCGCCGGCCTGACCCGACTCGCGGCAGGCAGCCGGGCAGCCGGGCAGGTCCCGCTACTCGGCTGCCTGCTGCGGTTTTCCGGCGAGCATCACGCTCTGGCCGCGGAACTCCGCGACCACCTGGCCGGCTGCCTGACGGACCGTCACATCGTAGATGCCGCTGCGCCCGGCGCGCGCCCGCTCCACCGCCTCGGCGACCAGCTCGTCGTCCACCGCCGCCGGAGCCAGGAAGGTGACCTGCGCGGCCTGCGCCACAGTGACCGGCCCGTAGCTGTTGCAGGCGTACGAGAACGCCGCGTCGGCCAGCAGGAACAGGTAGCCGCCGTGCGCCATGCCGTGCCCGTTCACCATGCTCTCGGTCACCCTCATGCGCATCACCGCCCGCCCGGCGGCCACCTCGTCCAGGGTGATCCCCAGCGTCCGACAGGTCCGGTCGCGCTCGTACAGCGCGGCGATCCTGGCCTGCCCCACACCAGTTGACCCGATGTCCGTGCCCATGACGTCCTGCTCTCCCCCGGAAACAGCCCGACCCATCAGCCACACTGTATCGCCGCTACGGCAGGCTGAGCAGGCCGATCACGTGACCGTCCTCGTCCACCACGGGCCAGGCGTCCAGGCCGCGCGAGCGCATCGTGGCAGCGGCCGCGCCGGCGGCCATGCCGGCGGTGGCAAACGGGGCAGGTGCGGTGCGGGTGCTCGCACGGTGGCTACCCGGCGCGGGCGACGCGCCGGGTGGCTCCGCTCCGCTCGCCGGACGTGCCGGCCCGCGAGTGCCGGTCCGCGGCGGTGGGGCGGCGGCGACCGCGGTTGGCGGAGGCGCTGCGACGGGGGCGTTCGACCACCGGGGCGGCGACCACGACGGGGATGCCGGTGGGCACTCGGGCGCCGGTGATCCGGGCCAACTCCTCGTCGCCGGAGTGGATCCGGGTGGATTCGGGGGTGATGCCGGCGGTGGCCAGCATCCGGGCCGTCTCGCGACGCTGGTTGGGCAGCACCAGGGTGACGACGGTGCCGGACTCCCCGGCCCGGGCGGTGCGCCCGCCCCGGTGCAGGTAGTCCTTGTGGTCGCCCGGCGGGTCCAGGTTGACGACCAGGTCGAGGCCGTCGACGTGGATGCCCCGCGCGGCGACGTTGGTCGCGACCAGCGCGGTCACCTGGCCGTTGCGGAACTGCTCGAGGGTACGGGTGCGCTGGGGCTGGGACTTGCCGCCGTGCAGCGCGGCGGCCTTCACCCCGTTGGCCAGCAGGTCCTGCACCAGGCGGTCGGCGCCGTGCTTGGTGTCGATGAACATGATCACGCCGCCCTCGCGGGAGGCGATGCGCGCGATCGTGGCGTTCTTGTCACCGTTCTGCACGTGCAGGACGTGGTGCTCCATGGTGCTGACGGTGGCGGTGGTGGGGTCCACGGAGTGGGTGACCGGGTCCTTCAGGAAGCGGCGCACCAGGCGGTCGACGTTGCGGTCCAGGGTCGCGGAGAACAGCATCGTCTGGCCGCCGGCGGCAACCTGCTCGAGCAGCCCGGTCACCTGCGGCAGGAAGCCCAGGTCGGCCATCTGGTCGGCCTCGTCGAGCACCGTGACGGCGACCTCGTCGAGCCGGCAGTCGCCGCGCTGGATCAGGTCCTTGAGCCTGCCGGGGGTGGCGACGACGACCTCCGCGCCACGGTTCAGCGCCTGCGCCTGACGGCCGATCGACATCCCGCCGACCACCGTCGCCAGCCGCAGTCGCACCGCGTGCGCGTACGGGGTGAGCGCCTCGGTGACCTGCTGGGCCAACTCCCGGGTGGGCACCAGGACCAGGGCCAGCGGCCGACGGGGTTCGGCCGTCCGGCCGGCGGTTCGCGCGAGGACGGCGAGGCCGAAGGCGAGGGTCTTGCCGGAGCCCGTCCGGCCCCGCCCGAGGACGTCGCGCCCGGCGAGCGAGTTCGGCAGCGTCGCGGCCTGGATCGGGAACGGCGAGCTGACCCCGTGCCGGACCAGGGTGGTGAGCAGGGCCCGCGGCATGTCCAGCTCCTCGAAGGAGTCGACGGCGGGCAGCCCCGGTGCGTTCTGGTACGCGGGGCGAGTGGAACGGTTCATGCGAAAACCTTCCTCAAGGCGGCACGCACGAGGAAGGCTCCACAGCGCCAGGCACCGGCAGAGATCACAACGAACGGGCCAATGCCGAGGGGCCCGCACCGGGCGTGTACGCGGTGCGGGCCCCTCGCTGCCAGGCGGTTGCCGTGGCAGAAAAAACTACAGCGGGCGAATGTTCTCCGCCTGCGGGCCCTTCTGGCCCTGCGTGACGTCGAACTCGACCTTCTGGCCCTCGAGCAGCTCACGGAAGCCGTTGGCGTTGATGTTCGAGTAGTGGGCGAACACGTCCGGACCGCCACCCTCCTGCTCGATGAAGCCGAAGCCCTTTTCCGCGTTGAACCACTTCACGGTGCCATTAGCCATAAAAATAATCTCCTTCAAGGGAGTCGGAAAACAAAAAATGCGCCTGCGGCACATCAGCAGGCGCACACAAAGTTCTTGGGAACCACTACTGCAACTATTCAGACTGTAGCAGGCCCGGCCCCCAACAGTGGAAAACGGCTAAGATCCACTGCATTCGCCGACCTCGGGAGGGACCGCCGACCATGACCACCCAGCCGATTTTCCTTGTCCTGCCCGGCTACGAGGGCTCCGGCCCCGAGCACTGGCAGAGCCGCTGGGAGGCGGCCGACCCGGCGTTCCGGCGCGTGGAGCAGGCTGACTGGGACCGTCCGGTGCTGAGTGACTGGCTGGACGTGCTGGACGAGGCGGTGGCCGCCCAGCCGGGCCCCGTGGTGCTGGTCGCGCACAGCCTCGGCTGCGTTCTGGTGGCCCACTGGGCGGCGCAGCGGTCCGCGTCGGCGGTGGCCGGGGCACTCCTGGTGGCGCCCCCGGACATCGAGCGCGCGGGCGTGGCCGAGCTGGCGGGGTTCTGCCCGATTCCGCTGAAGCCGCTGCCGTTCCCGAGCATCGTGGTCGCCAGCTCGGACGACCCGTGGTGCATGCCGAAGCGCTCGCAGCAGTTCGCGGCCGCCTGGGGTGCCCGCCTGGTGGAGGCGGGGGCGTACGGCCACCTCAACTCGGCGTCCGGACTGGGTGACTGGCCGGCCGGCCGGGAACTCCTGGCCCAGCTGCACGACTGAGCCGAAGCCCGGTCTCAGGGCCGGATGTTGTGGTTGACGTGGAACAGGTTCTCCGGGTCGTAGGCCCGCTTGGTGTCGACCAGGCGGGCGTAGTTGTCGCGGTAGTTGTCCGTGACCCGGTCCTGGTCGTCGGGGCCCATGAAGTTGACGTAGCCGCCGGCCGAGGAGTGCGGGGCGACCGCCGCGTAGTAGTCGCGGACCCAGGCGGTGTTCGCCGCGTCGTCGGCCGGGTCCGGCCACATGCCGGCGATCACCGTCGCGAAGCTCGCGTCGCGGTAGGAGAAGGCGGTCGCTTCCGGGGCCACCCGGTGGCAGGCGCCGTTGACCGGGTAGATGTGGCAGGTCGAGGTGACTACGGGCACCGTCGGGCCGTGCACCGCGTGCGCGGCGATCGCCCCGTCGGTGAGCTCGGTCGCGAAGGCGGCCTTCCAGTAGTGCTGGAGTCCCGGCGGCAGCAGCGCGTCGAACAAGCCCTGCAGGGCCGGGTACGGCATCGGGGTGACGAGTTCGAAGGACACCGGCGCCGCTTCGCGGAACGGCTGCACGGCCTGCTCGCCTTCCTCCAACGGACCGGACCAGCAGACCACTTCGAGGATGAAGGTGTCGCCGTGCCGGTCCTGCGGAATGAACGGCAGCGGCGGTGCGATCTGGAAGGCGGGAAAGGCTCCGAGCTGTTCCGGGGCCGTCGCGATGTGCTCGCGGTAATGCCGCAGCACCGCCTCGACATGCTCCAACTCGTAGAAGAACAGCCCGACATAGACGTTCTCGAGCGGGCTGAGCCGGTACTCGAAGGAGGTGACCGCGCCGAAGTTCCCGGAGCCGCCGCGCAGCGCCCAGAAGAGGTCGGGGTGCTCGCGTTCGCTCACCACCAGCAGTCGGCCGTCGGCCGTCACCACATCGGCCGAGAGCAGGTTGTCGCAGGTCAGGCCGAGGCTCCGGGCCAGGTGGCCGAAGCCGCCGCCCAGGGTCAGGCCGCCCACCCCGGTGGTGGAGACGATGCCGCCGGTCACCGCCAGCCCGAAGGCATGGGTCGCCGCGTCCAGGTCGGACAGCGTCGCCCCGCCCTCGACCCGGGCCGTCCGGCTGGTCGGGTCGACCCGGACTCCGCGCATGCCGGACAGGTCGGCGACCACGCCGCCCTCGCAGGTGCCGTAGCCGGGGACGCTGTGCCCGCCGCCGCGCACCGCCAGGTCGAGCCCGTTCTCCCGGGCGAAGCCGACTGCCGCGAGGACGTCGCCCGCGTTCACACAGCGCACCACGGCCGCCGGTCGGCGGTCGACCATGCCGTTGTAGACCCGGCGGGCCTCGTCATAGCCTTCGTCACTCGGGGTGATCACCCCTCCGTGGACGCGGTTCGTCAGATCTTCGATCGTCGGTTTGCCCATCACGCGCTCCCGCCGTGCCGTGCGGCCTGTTCCCACGCTACTCCCCTACGGGGACACCGCAGTTCCGAGCGAGTCGGCGCCCAGGGTCTTGGGGGCGCCCTTCTCGTAGAAGACGTCGAGTTCGGTGATGGTGAAGCCGGCATCGGTCAGCAGGTCGACGATCGGTCGAGTCAGGTGGCATCCGTCGAACAGCCGTTGCTGCAGCGGGTCGAGCCGGCGTTGCCAGCGACGGACGTTCTCGTCCGGGGCCAGCCCGTGCTCGATGAAGTGCAGCGTCCCCCCGGGCTTGAGGACCCGCCGCACCTCGCGCAGCGCGCCGGCTGCGTCCGGGATGGTGCACAGGGTCCAGGTGGACAGGGCGGCGTCGTGGCTGTGGTCCGCGAAGGGCAGGGTCTGGCCGTCCAGACCCGCGCGCTGCACGGGGACGGTGGCCGCCGCCAGCCGCTTGGCGGCCAGCTTCCAACCGACGTCGGAGGGGTCGACCGCGTCCACCCTGGTCACCGCGGCGGGGTAGAACGGGACGTTCAGCCCCGATCCGAATCCGATCTCGACGACCTCGCCCGCCAGACCCGCGCAGACGCGGCGCCGAAGCTGTTGGGCCTCCTTCATCCCGCAGGCCGTGTTGATCATCCGCGGGACGACCTGCTCGGCGTAGAACCCCATGGCAGCCTCCCTCACTCGTCACCAGTCTGGCATTCCGCCGGGCTCACCGCCGCTACCTGCCACCGGGCGGGCCGCCTACCCGACGCACGAGCTCTCGTGTCGATCGTGCCGGCCGTATCGATCGTGTCGATTCCGGCCCGGGCCGTTCGTGTAGGCCCTCGACGGCTACCACCTCTACCACGCCGTCCGCGCCGACCTGCCGCACCGCCTGGGCCGAGACGCCAACGCGGCGGCGGCCTACGAAGCCGCGCTCACCCGCACCCACAACGCAGCCGAGCGCGACTTCCTGGAGACCCGCCTGCGGGAGCTGCGCGGGGCGAGGTCCAGCCTCGGGGAATCGCTCGGGGAATCATGAGTGGGCCACGGAACAGATGGCCGGACCGATGCGAAGACGGTGCCTGTTCCGCGCCACCAACGAGTACACCCGGCGGGCACAGAATCGCACGCCCGGGAAGCTGACTGCGGCGGCGACCAGCCGGTACCGGCGGGCCGGCGATGATCCGGTGTACCGGGCCAGCGCCTCTGCTCCACCCGCGCGAACCATGCCGTCCTGGAAGATCAGCACTTCCCGGTCGAGCCGCGCGAGGTGCGGGGTGGTGAGCTGCTCCGGGAGTGCCTGCCAGGGCAGGGCGCTCATCCGGGGACCGGCCAGTCGGCCGATCCGGTCGATCGCGGCCTGGCAGAAGCCGCAGTCCCCGTCGTACGCCAGGACTGGCTCCGCGCCGCTCATCGTTCCCGTGTCCATTCCACCTGCTCCTCCTCGGCTTTGACCCGCTGCCTCAACCGACCGCCCCGGACTGCGGCGGTACCAGTGAGGCATCTGCACCCGCCAGGGCCCCCGCACCGGCGCCGGCCTTGCCGCGGAACGCGCGGCGCCGGGCCTGTCCAAGGGAGGTGAAGAACCGGTCGGGCAGGAACACGGCATCTGCGATGACCATCGCGCCGGAGAAGAGCGGGAGCCCGAGGACCACCGCGATACCCACGTGCATCCCGAGCAGCACGGCCAGAACGGGGTACTTGTACCGGCCGAACAGGACGAACGGAAAAGCCACTTGGAGCAGCACGGTCAGGTAGCTGGCGGCGGCGACCACCATCTGGTGACCGTCCAGCAGGTGCGACAGCGCGGGCCACGGCCGGAACAGCTCGAGGTTCAGGACGTAGTGGAGGGCGGTCCCGTCTCGCCACAGGCCCCCCTGCACCTTGTACAACCCGGCTGAGCCGTAGAGGAAGCAGACCTGAGCCGCGATGACGAACATGCCGCAGTTGTGGAACGCCGTAACCAGCATTCGTCGGCAGGACCCGAGCTGATGCCAGAGGCCGGCCGCTCCCGCTGGTGGTGACGAGGTCGCGGCGCTGTCGGCGGAAGCCCGGAGACGGGCTCTGCGTGCGTCCAGGGACCAGCGTCGGCCACACGCGGTGAAGCAGAGGTAGACGGCCATGAGGAGGATGACGTTGTCTCCTCCGTCCGTCATGAAGATGGCCCTCGCGTGGAACGAGGCCACCACGACCACGAAGAGCAGGGACACAGCCCTGGTCCGCCAGCCGATCATGAACAGTGCGGCCGTGACGAGAGCCAGGGCGTAGCAGACCTCGAAGTACGTCCGACTGTCGGACAGGGTGAGGAAGCTGGCCCAGCCGGTCTGGTCGAACAGCTGGATCGCCAGCGCGGGCGTCCACGGGGAACCGGGACCCCAGATCTCCTCGCGGTGCGGGAACTCCCTCAGCAGGAAGACGAGGTAGAGCAGTCCGTAGCCGATGCGCAGCGTCGCGGCGGCGTAGCGGGACACCGGCCGCTCGGTCACGGCGGCGAAGAGCGCACCTCGGCGAGCGGGCCCCATGACGGTGCGCTGCACCGGCGGAGCCGCCAGTGATGCCTGGTCAGTTGCCATTCGGTGCCACCTTCCACCACGGCAGGTACCTGGTGTCGACAGAGGTCTTGGCGATCGGGCGAGGGTGGCTCGGCTGCGCGGGGGGCTCGATCGGCCGAGTGACCACCCTCAACTGAATGGCTTGGAAGGTGCCGCGCTGATGAGCGGTGAGCCGCTCCACCGCGATGTTTCGCAGGTACTCCTGGAACATCAGAGCACGCGCCGAGTGCGCTTGATCGTCGTTTCCATGCGATTCCAGATAACTGGTCCACGCTCGGCGCAGCATGTTCTGAGCGGTATGACTGGGGAAGGCGTTGTGCTGCACATCGGCGTCATCGACAGCCGTCAGGTCGAACCAGTCGCTCGTCTGGCGCGTGCCGTCCGCAGCGATGCTCTCGGTCCTTACCGAGACCTGCCGGGAGACCGACTCCGGATCTGGAGCGAAGAGCCGCCAGTTCTGCTCGAACAACGGATAGATCCACGCATTGATCTGCTGGCTGTAGCGCTGCGAGATCTGGTTCGACGGAGCCACGTACAGGAATACCATAACGACGTGGACGAGGGAGACGGCCAGGAAGAGGGCTACTGCGCCACGCGTTACTGCTCGCAGTACTCGCGACCGTCCTGGGGGTCCTGCCGGTGGTCCGGAATCGCTGGTCGAGGGTTGCCCGGCCGACGCGACTGCGGTGCTGATCGTGCCCTCGACCGTCGGGCTCGATTCAGCCACGTCCGTCGACTCACTGCCGCCGCCCACGCGGCTGCTTCCGGTCCGTCCCATCCTGGGTGCTCCCCTCGAATCTGCTTCCCCTGAGCTTCTTGCGCGCATCCGACTCCCGTCGGGCGACACTCCCGAGTGCCGTCATTTCCCCCCGATTTGGCGGCGCGGCGGCACGTGGCCGATCCTGACGATCCGTCACGTGTCGCCGCACTCGGCAGACCCCCGAATCAGCTACGAGCTGGCAGGCTCACAGCACTTGTTGGAGTCGCAGTGGTCACCGCAGTGATCACCGTGGTCGCCGTGGTCACCGTGGTCACCGCACTCACCCCACTGGTCGCAGGGGCCGCAGTCGTGACCGCCACCGGTTTCGCCACCGGTCGAGCCGCCGTTGTAACCACCGGTCTCGCCGCCCGTGTTGCCGCCGTTGTAACCACCGGTCTGGCCGCCCGTGTTGCCGCCAGTCGTGCCGGCCGTGTAGCCGCCGGTGGTTCCCGCCGTGGTCGCGCCGGTGGCGCCGCCCGTCGTGGCGCCGCCCGTGGTCGCGCCGGCCACCACTCCACCGAGGAGCCCGCCGGTGTTACCCGCGACGAGACCGCCCAGGACTCCGCCAGTGCCACCGCCGACGAGACCGACCGTGGTACCGCCGGTCGTGGCGCCCGCGACCAGGCCGCCCGTGACGCCGGCCGTAGTGGTGCCGGTGGTGCCGCCCGTGGCACCGGCCGTGGTGGTGCCGGTGGTGCCGCCCGTCGTCCCGCCCGTGGTTCCACCGGTGGTGCCGGTGGCGCAGGTCTCACGAGTGATCACGTTGCTGTCCAGCGTCACGGAACCGTTCCGCGCCAGCGCCCGGCCGTCGATGCTCGAACCGGTGGTCACGGTGATCGACGTCAGCGCGAGGATGTTGCCCACGAAGGTGGTGTTGGTGCCGAGCGTCGCGGAGCTTCCGACCTGCCAGAAGACGTTGCACGGCGCGGCACCGTTGATGAGGAGCACGCGGCTGGCGGTGGCCGTCTTCAGGGTCGAGGCGGCCTGGAAGACCCAGACGGCGTTGGGATCGCCCCCGGCGTCCAGCGTGAGGGTGCCCGTCAGCTCCAGCGTTGGGCCGCTGTAGACGCCCGGAACCAGTCGCTGACCACCGAGGTCCGCGGAAATGGTGGCATCCGGGCTCTGGGCGGCGTCGTTGTACGCCGTGGTCAGGTCGTTCTGCGCCTGCAGGGCGACGGCGTCCATCTGGTGGATGGTCCCGTTCACCAGGCCGGGCGGAAACCCGCTGATGGCCGAGCCCGGACTCACACCAATGTCTCCCGTGATCACGGAAGGTCCGGTGTTGGTGATCGACTGGCCGCCCAGCACCGCGAAGCTGTCCGCCGTCCCGAGCGGGACGGCGGTGGCGATGGCCTGGGCCCGGATCGGCGTCAGCACCACCGCGAAGGCGGCGATCAGCACCACCCCCACGATCCAGGTGGAAAGGGTGCGCCAGGGTGGTGCAGTGGAGAAGTTCGATGTCATATGGAAGCCTATTTCTGTTGGGAAATACGGCGTTTCGCACGCCTTCGAGGCGAACCGGCTCAGGATTACTCGGGGATCTTGGTTTGCATGCGATCTATATGGATGAACCACGCGCTTCTAGGTGTCCACGAAATAGTGTCAGATAGTTGTGGATCGACACGGAGAAGCTGCCCGGCCCCACTGAGCCTGGACTGGTGGGTTTTTCACCCACCATGGAGAAAAAACTGGAGTTGGCGCGCGACGTGCGGACCTGGCCGCGAAAGCGCCCTGCGAATGCCGATAGTTGACGAAGGGTTGGACTGCTGTGACCACCGAGCGGCGATCGCCCTGCGATCAAAAAACAGTATCCATGGCGGTGAACCGTTTCCTGTCAGGCGTCGCCGTTGGTCACCGAGACGGCGTAGCCCGCCGTGCCGATCGCGCCTCGGGCTTCAGGTGCGAGCCTCAGGAGGCTGCCCGGGCCTGCTCGGTGATGTTGCGGGCCATCCCGCCGAAGACGACCGCGTGGAAGGGTGCGACCGACCACCAGTAGGCGTGGCCGGCCAGTCCGTGCGGGTGGAACAGCGCTCGCTGCCGGTAGTGCGTGCCGCCCTCGCCGTCCGGGGTGACCGACAGCTCCAACCAGGCCAGGCCGGGCAGCCGCATCTCGGCGCGCAGCCGCAGCAGCCGTCCCGGCTCGATCTCCTCGACCCGCCAGAAGTCCAGCGAGTCGCCGACCCGCAGCCGCGCCGGGTCACGCCGTCCGCGGCGCAGGCCGACACCGCCGACCAGCCGGTCCAGCCAGCCGCGCAGCGCCCAGGCGAGCGGGAAGGAGTACCAGCCGTGCTCGCCCCCGATGCCCTCGACGATCTGCCAGACGGCGGACGGGGCTGCCTTGACGGCGCGTTCCCGGACGTCCTGGTAGAGGCTGCCGCCCGCCCAGTCGGGGTCGGTGGGCAGCGGGTCGCTGGGCGCGCCGGGCAGGGAGGCCGAGGACCAGCGGGTGGCCACCTCGGCTTGACGGATCCGGCGCAGCGCGAGCTCCACCGCCCGGTCGAAGCCGGTCAGTCCGCCCGTCGGGTCGGGCACCCAGCGGGCGATGTCGTGCTCGCCGCACACCACCTCGTGGCGCAGCGACTCGACCAGCGGCCGGGCGATGACGTTCGGCACCGGGGTGACCAGGCCCACCCAGTGGCTGGACAGCCGCGGGGTGAGCACCGGCACCGGGACGATGACGCGTCGGTGCAGCCCGGCGACCCGGGCGTAGCGCTGCATCATGCCCCGGTAGGTGAGGACCTCGGGCCCACCGAGGTCAAAGGTCCGGTTGAGCTCGGCCGGCAGCTGGGCCGCGCCGACCAGGTAGCGCAGCACGTCCCGTACGGCGATCGGCTGGATCCGGCTCGCCACCCAGCTCGGGGTGACCATCACCGGCAGCCGCTCGGCGAGGTAGCGCAGCATCTCGAACGAGGCGCTGCCGGACCCGATGATCACCGCGGCGCGCAGTTCGGCGGTGGGCACACCGCTGCGCCGCAGCGTGCGGCCGACCTCGGCGCGCGAGCGCAGGTGGGGGGAGAGCTGCTGTTCGGGTACCCCGCCGGGGATCAGCCCGCCCAGGTAGACGATGCGGCCCACGCCGGCCGCGGCGGCGGCCGCACCGAACGCGCGGGCGGCTGCACGGTCGGTCTCCTCGAAGCCGGGCCCGGTGCCGAGCGAGTGGACCAGGTAGTACGCCACGTCCACCCCCTCGAAGGCGCCGGGGAGCGTGTCGGGCCGGGTGACGTCACCGGTGGCGGTCTCGACCTTCGCCCGCCACGGCTGGTCGCGCAGCCGGCCGGCGTCGCGGACCAGGCAGCGCACCGGGTAGCCCGCCGCGAGCAGTTCGGGGACCAGGCGGCCGCCGATGTAGCCGGTGGCGCCGGTCACCAGGCAGCGAAGCGGGGTGGAAGGCTGGTGGTGCATACCGGCTCCTCCGCCCGGTGGCGGCAAGCCGCCGGGCACTGTTCGGTTTCCGGGTGCTCGGTGGACCCAGGATCTCGCACGGTGCTCGGGGCCGACAACCGGGCGGATGCCTTCCGTGCTGCGGCCCGAGTGGCTACCCTCCAGTAACCACGGTCCCCCGCCGATCGGTTCGGGACCCGCTGCCGATCCCCTGCCTGCGGCCCGCGGTAGGAGCCAGCGACCGCGACCGCCTTGTATGCCGAGGAGCACCATGCCCAGCCCGACCCGATCCGCCCGCCTGCTGAGCGGCCTGCTGCTCGTCGCGGGCGTGGCGCACTTCGCCGTGCCGCGCCCGTTCGACGACATCGTGCCGCGCAGCCTGCCCGGCGAGCCCCGCACCTGGACCAGGCTCAGCGGAGTGGCGGAACTCGCCGTCGGCGCCGCGATCGCCTACCCGCGGACCCGCCGGGCCGGCGCGCTGGCGGCGGCCGGGCTGTTCGCGGCCGTCTTCCCCGCGAACGTCAAGATGGCGTACGACTGGCGGCACCGGCCGGCGCCGCTGCGCGCCGCTGCCGTGGCCCGACTGCCGCTGCAGATTCCGCTGGTCGCCTGGGCCCTGCGGGTCGCCCGCAGCTGAGCAAGGGGCAGGAGGCAACGGACAGGAGGCAGGGCGTAGGAGGCAGGAGGCGGGGGGCTCTCGGCCCGGGGCTCAGTCCAGGCCCCGGGCCCGCCGCAGCCGATCGGTGAGCGCCCCCGGGGCGATGATCGGGGCCGGGTAGTCGTAGCGGTCGGCGAGCAGCCAGGGCCGGTGCACGGCCCGGCCCGGCACCTGGGCGAGCTCCGGCACCCAGCGGCGCACGTACGCGCCGTCCGGGTCGTAACGGTCGGCCTGGATCAGCGGGTTGAGGACCCGGTTCGGGCGGGTGTCGGTGCCGGTGCCGGCCACCCACTGCCAGTTGAGCTGGTTGTTCGCCAGGTCTCCGTCCACCAGCAGGGCCAGGAAGTGGCGGGCCCCGATCCGCCAGTCCAGGTGGAGCGACTTGGCGAGGAAACAGGCCGTCAGTAGCCTGGCCCGGTTGTGCATCCAACCCTCGTGGGCGAGTTGGCGCATTCCGGCGTCGATGATCGGGTAGCCGGTGCGGCCCTGCCGCCAGGCCTCAGCCTCGCGCTCGTCGTGGTGCCAGCGGTCGTGCCGGGTGCGGTAGTCCCGGTGCGCGGCGTCGGGCCGGGCCGCCAGCACCTGGTGGTGGAAGTCCCGCCAGGCGAGCTGACGGACGAAGGCCTCCGCGCCCTCGCCGCCGCGTTTCGCCGCGCGCGCCGCCAGCTCGCCGGCGGACAGGCAGCCGAAGTGCAGGTACGGGGAGAGTCGGGAGGTGCCGTCGGCGGCGAGAGCGTCGTGCAGGTCCGCGTAGGCCGCGAGGTCCCACCGCCGCCACCGCGCGCGCCCGGCCGTCTCGCCCCCGAGCGGCAGCGCGGGCGAGACCCCCTGTGCGGTGGGCAGCTCCTCGCCGTGCGCGGTCTGCGGGGTGTGCAGCGCGCGGGGCGCGGGCAACACGGCCCGGCGGGGGACGCGCTGCCAGGCCCGGTGGTACGGGGTGAAGACCGCGTAGTGGTCCTTCCCGACCGGGGTGACCTGGCCGGCCGGTACGACGGTCAGCACGGCGTCGTGGACGTGCAGTCGGTCGCCGAGCAGCTCGCGCAGGCGGGCCTCGCGGCGCTGGGCGAACGCGCTGACGCCGGCGGCGAGGTGCACGCTCGTCGCGCCGGTCTCCTGCGCGATCCGGGCGGTCTGCTCGACGGCATCGCCGTGGCGCACCACCAGCCGGGAGCCGATCCGGCGCAGCGATGCGTCCAGGTCGGCGAGGCAGTCGGCGAGGAAGGCGCGCCGGTTGGCGGCGGCGAAGCCGGCGGCCTCGACCGCAGGATCCACCACGAACAGCGGGACAACCTGGTCGGCGGTGGCACGGGCGGCGTGCAGGACGGGGTTGTCGTGCAGGCGGAGGTCCTGGGTGAACAGGGCGACGGAGATGGTCATCGGCGAGCCTCGGGGCTGGTCGGTACCGCTGGTCGGTCGGGCGGTCGGGCGATCGGGCGACGCGGCCGGTTACCACCCACAGGGGATGGCCCGGCAACACAAGAACATGGCGAATCCTTGTTCGCCGCGCGGAGTGCGGCGGATGGGTCCGGGCCGGTCCGAGAAGCGAGTTCACCCGGATGGCTGACGCCGGCAATCCGCCGTCGCCCGACGCCGGCCGCCTGCTCCAGCAGCAGGGCCACCAGCCGCGGCGGGGCGATCGGCCGGACAGGGCCCGCGCGGCGCGCCCGGCCGTGTCTGACCGGGTTCGCGCGGCGGCGTTGCGTACGGTCGACGGTGTCGCCGAACCCCGTTCCGCGGACCAGGCGAACCTCGTCGAAGGAGACCGAAGCCGTGCAACGCAAGTGGTGGACGCTGACCGCCGTTTCGGTCGCGACGTTCATGCTGCTGCTCGACATCACGGTGGTCAACGTCGCCCTGCCGTCCATCCGCAAGGACCTGGGCGCGACCTTCACCGACCTGCAGTGGGTGTTCGACGCCTACACCCTCTCACTGGCCGCTCTGGTGCTGACGGCCGGTTCGCTCGCCGACCGGCTCGGGCGGCGCCGGGCCTTCGCCGCCGGGCTGGTGATCTTCTCCGCCGCCTCGCTGCTCTGCGGGCTGGCGCCGAACCCGGTCTTCCTCAACATCTCCCGCGCGGTGCAGGGAGTCGGCGGCGCGCTGATGTTCGCGGTCTCGCTGGCCCTGGTCGCGCAGGAGTTCCCGCCCGGCCGCGAGCGCGGCACCGCGATGGGCATCTACGGGGCGACGATCGGGATGGCCGTCGCGGTCGGGCCACTGATCGGCGGGGCGATCACGGACTCGCTCGGCTGGCAGTGGATCTTCTACCTCAATGTGCCGATCGGCGCGGCGGCCCTGGTCGTCACCTACCTCAAGCTGGCCGAGAGCCGCGACCCGAACGCCACCCGGATCGACTGGGCCGGGGTCGCGGCCTTCAGCAGCGGACTGTTCCTGCTCGTCCTGGCGCTGGTGCGGGGCAACGCCGAGGGCTGGGGCAGTGCGCTGATCGTGTCGCTGTTCGCCGGCGCGGCCGTGCTACTCACCGTCTTCGTCCTCGTCGAACGCCGCGTCCCGGAGCCGATGCTGCCGCTGGGTCTGTTCCGCCGGCACGCGTTCACCGGAGTGCAGCTGGCCGCGTTCGCGGTCTCCAGCTCGCTGTTCGCCCTGTTCCTCTATCTGACGCTGTATCTGCAGAACTACCTCGGCCTCTCGCCGTTCGCAGCGGGCGTGCGCTACCTGCCGATCACCGTGCTCAGCTTCGTCGTGGCGCCGCTGGCCGGTGTGCTGCTCTCCCGGGTGCAGGCCCGGCTGATGCTCTGCGTCGGCCTGGTCGCGGTCGGCGCGGGCATGCTGCTGATGGGCGGCATCCAGCCCGAGGACACCTGGACCGGCCTGCTGGCCGGTTTCCTGGTCGGCGGTGCGGGCGTCGGTCTGATCAACCCGGTGATCGCCGATGTCGCGGTGAGCGTGGTGCCGAAGGAGAACAGCGGCATGGCGGCCGGCATCAACGACACTTTCCGGCAGGTCGGCATCGCGGTCGGCATCGCCGTCTGGGGGGCGATCTTCGTCGGCCGGGGCTCCCAGACCTTCCGCGACCTGACGGCGGGCACACCGCTCGCGGAGGGAGCCCGTCCGCGCGAACTGATCGAAGCCTCCTCCTCCGGCAGCCTGCCGCAGGCGCTCGCCGCCCTGCCCGAGCCGGCCCGCGCGGCCGCCTCGACCGCCGCCCGAGCCGGCTTCCTCGACGGCCTCAACCTCGTGCTGCTGCTCGGCGGTCTGGTCAGTCTGGTCGGCGCCGGCCTCGCGCTCTGGCTGGTCCGGGAGGACGAGATCGACCGCCAGGCGTAAGCCCATCGACCGTCAGGCCCAGGCCTTCTGACGGAGGCGACCACCAGTGCGCATACCGCAGACTGGGGGCCGAACACTCGACAGACGGAGGATGGTTTCCATGGCTGACCGGCCCTTGACGTTCATGGCGGTGCACGCCCACCCCGACGACGAGGCCACCGGAACGGGGGGTGTACTGGCGCGGTACGCGGCGGAGGGCATCCGCACGGTCCTCGTCACCTGTACCGACGGCGCTTGCGGTGACGGTCCGGGAGGCGTCAAGCCGGGCGAGCCCGGGCACGATCCGGCGGCCGTCGCCGCGATGCGTCGTCGGGAACTCGAGGCGAGCTGTGAGGTCCTGAAGGTCGGTCACCTCGAGCTGCTCGAGTACGGCGACTCCGGGATGATGGGCTGGCCGGCCAACGACGCGCCCGGGTCGTTCTGGCGCACGCCGGTGGACCAGGCGGCCGCCCGCCTCGCCGAGCTGCTGGTGCGCTACCAGCCCGATGTGGTCGTGACCTACGACGAGAACGGGTTCTACGGCCACCCCGATCACATCCAGGCGAACCGGATCACGACGGCGGCGCTGGCGATGACCGGGATGACTCCGAAGGTGTACTGGACGACGGCGCCGCGTTCGATGATGCAGCGCTTCGGCGAGGTCATGCGCGAGTTCGGGGCGGACTGGGAGGAGCCGGATCCGGCGGAGGCCGACGCCATGCCCGAGATCGGGCTGCCCGACGAGGAGATCACCACCTGGGTGGACACCAGCGAGTTCGGCGGCCAGAAGTTCAACGCGCTGGGCACGCACGCCAGCCAGAGCGAGAACATCTTCTTCCTGAAGATGGGTGAGGAGAGGTTCACGCAGCTGATGGGCGTGGAGACCTTCGTCCGGGTGCAGGACACCACGGGGGCGGCCCTGCCCGAGGACGACCTCTTCGCCGGACTGCGCTGATTCGGCTGCGCCGAGTCCGAGGAGCTGCGCAGCGCTGCGGTTGCCGTTGGCCCTGCCCCGGGCCACCGTAGGGAAGTGGAGTCCAGCAGCGGCCACCTGGCGATTCGGTGGCCGCGTCCTCCCGGCCCGAGCGCAAGGAAGCAGCACCTATGACCGAGGCCCGCCCCGGAATGGACCGGTACCCCGCCGACGGACCGGCGGGGTTACCCCCACGGCCGCAGAACGACCGCCACGAAGCCGTCACCGACCTGCGGCGCATCGGAATCGACCCGGACTTCTGGTACCCGGTGGCCGTGGCCCGAAAGGTACCCAGGGGACGCACCTTCGCCGCCGTCTTCGCCGGTGAGCGGATCGTGCTGTACCGCGGCCGCAGCGGCAAGGTCTACGCCCTGGAGGACCGGTGTGCGCACCGTCAGGTGCCGCTGAGCCTGGGCGTCGTGGAGGGGGAGGCGCTGCGCTGCTGCTACCACGCCTGGGCCTACCGCGGAAACGGCCACATCTCGCAGATCCCGTACCTGCCCAAGGGGTGCGAGCGGCCACCGCGCGGCGTGCGGTCGTACCCCGTCCGCGAGGCCTACGGCCTGGTGTTCGTCTTCCCCGGCGACCCGGCGAAGGCCGAAGCGGCGCCGTTTCCGGTGCTGCCCGAGTTCCACGCGGCCACGCACCGGACCATGACGTTCTCCCGCACCGTGCGGTGCCACTACTCGTTCATGCACGAGAACCTGCTGGACATGAACCACCAGTTCCTGCACCGGGGTGTCCTGGGCAGGATCCAGCCGGAGCTGCTGGGGTACGAGAGCGGTCCGCGGTTCGTCGAGGCCCGCTACCTGTTCGTCCCCGCCGGGGGCAGGAAGGACCGCGGTGCCGGTCTGCTGTCCGCCGAGGGGCTCGGCGGCCGGGACACGCCCGATGTCGTCACCATCCGCACCGAGTACCCGTACCAGACCCTTCAGGACGTTCCCGACGGTGCCGAACTTCCGGCCTTCTCGCTCTGGGCGGCCTACGTGCCGGAGGATGCCGAGCAGCGCACCAACCACGCCTACGGCCTGCTGATGATCGCGAAGCCGCCGGTCCCCGGGATGCTCCAGCTGGCGTGGCCGCTGATCCGGCGCTTCACCGAGCGGGTGTTCGCCCAGGACCGGATGGCGGTCGAGGCCGAGCAGCGGGCGTGGGACGAACAGGGCGAGGACCGGAACCACGAGGTGTTCCCGTTGATCCTGGACGTCCGCGACGTCCTGCGGGCCAACGGCGTGCCGCTGCGTCCGGAGGAAGCCGGCAGGGGCGGAGCACAGTGCGCGCCGCCGAGCGTCAACGGCTCGCCGGAACGTCCCAGCCCGGCGGCCGACGGGACCCCCGGTCACTGACCCTGCGCCAGACATCAAGCCAGGCTTAAGGGAAGGTAAAGCCGCGAGCCCGGACACAAACTCGCAGGTCAAACCCGTGTAAGCAGCGTTGGTTGACATTGCCATGACGGCTGCCCCTCCGTAGTATCCAGGCCCAAGGGCGACGCCGCGTCAGATCTGAGAGCGCTCTCTGAAGCGCCCCACAGTGGCGCGCCCGGCTCGGAGACCCGTCCCTTCTCCCAGACAAGGGTGCATGCCCATGGCAGCTGCTCATCGCGGAAGCCGTTGGTCCTTCGGAGGCCTCGTCCTCATCCTCACAACCGCCCTGGTGGCAGCCGTGATCATGTCGACGACCGGCTCCGGTGCCGAACGAGCGGGCGCCGCCGTCACCGCCCAGACCTGGTCCGACGACTTCGACGGACCCGCCGGCGCCGCCCCCGACCCCGCCAAGTGGACGTACACCGCCGCCCACGATCTCACCAACACCGGTGCGGACAAGTGCCTGGATGCCAAGGGCAACTCCTCGTCCGACGGCACCAGGCTCCAGATCTGGACCTGCGGCGGCGCCAACCAGAAGTGGACGGTGGGCTGATCCGGCGGCCGCACCGGCAGCTCTCCCTCCCCTCCTCCCCCACCAGACCTCGCGGAGAACGGACCCCCACACCATGACGCCGCGTCACCAACGACCGATATCCCGCCGGAAGCTCCTCTTCGCGACGGCGGGCGCCGCCCTGGCCGTGCCCGCCGTGGCGACCTGGCTCGAGGCGAGCGCCCGCGCCTCGACGACCGCCACGCTCCCGCTGGACCTGGTCAACACCACTGGAAGCGCCACCGTTTACGCCTACGTCCTCGGCCGTGACCCCGCCGCGGGCGGCACCTGGGCCTTCGTCCAGGCCGACGGATCCACCCTCTACCACCCCCCGTCCCCGGCCAACGACCAGACCCCGCTGGGAGCCGACTGCGCCATCGCACTCAACGCGTCCGGCGCCGGCCCGCGCAGGGTGACACTGCCGCACCTCGACAGCGGGCGCATCTACTTCTCCGTCGGCGAGAAGCTCACCTTCCTGCTGAACCGTGGCGGCGGCCTGGCTCTTCCGTCGGTGAGCAACCCGACCGATCCCAACGCGAACGTCCGGCACGACTTTTGCGAGTTCACGTACAACAACGACCAGTTGTACGCCAACATCACCTTCGTCGACATGGTGTGCCTTCCGATCGCCTTCCAGTTGGAGACCGGGCAGGGCGTCCAGACGGTGCGCGGGCTGCCCTCGGACGGGCTGTCCCGGGTCGCCGGCGCGCTGCGGGCCCAGACCGCCGCCGACGGCGGTGACTGGAGCCGGCTGATCGTCACCGAGGGCGGCGGCGACCTGCGCGTGCTCAGCCCCAACCTGGCGATCCGCGGCGACAGTTCGCTGTTCAGCGGCTACTTCGACAGCTACGTCGACCAGGTGTGGACCAAGTACCGCACCACCGACCTGCGCATCGACACCCAGTTCAGCTGGGGCACCGTCACCGGCCGGGTGAACGGCGACACACTGACCTTCCCCGGGATCGGCGGCTTCGCCAGGCCCTCGACCCTCGCCGTCTTCTCCTGCAGTGACGCGCCCTTCACCACGGGCAACGACGTCATGGGGAACCTGAGCGCGCGGCTGGCCGCCGCCTTCAACCGGACCACCCTGCTGGACAACCCCGACCAGCCGGACGCGGAGAACCCTTCCGCCTTCTACACCCGCGCCCGGACCAACCACTACGCCCGTATCCTGCACAGCACCACCCCGGACCGGCTCGGGTACGCCTTCCCCTACGACGACGTGCACCCGGCCGGGGTGGACTTCGAGGGAAAGGTGCAGTCGGGGAGCCCGGTCCGGTTCACCATCACCGTCGGCGGCCTGGCGGGCGACCCCGGGCCCGGTGGCAGCGGCAGTCCCACTCCGACCGCCACCGCCACCGGCGGCGGGGTCAGCGCCTTCAGCACCATCCAGGCCGAGACGTTCAACGCCCAGTCCGGAGCGCAGGTCGAGGCCTGTTCGGACTCCGGCGGCGGCTCCGACGTGGGATGGCTGTCCAACGGCGACTGGCTCAAGTACACGGCCGTCGACTTCGGCACCACCGGGGCCACCCGCTTCAGCGCCCGCGTCGCGTCCGGCGCGGCCGCCGGGGTGAGCGGCCTGGTGCAGGTCCGGCTCGGCAGCCCCACCGCCGCGCCGGTCGGCAGCATCGCCATCGCCGCCACCGGCGGCTGGCAGAGCTGGCGCACCGTTCCGGCCGACATCACCCGGACCACCGGCACCCACGACGTCTACCTCACCTTCGACAGCGGCCAGCCCGCCGACTTCACCAACCTCAACTGGTTCACCTTCGGGTAGCACCTCGCGCCCGAACCGGTCGCGGCGCCGGGCCGCCCCGCGCGGCCCGGCCACGATCCACAGACTCCCGCCGGACCCACGGACTCCCCCCTAGACTCGGCCTCGGCGAGGGGAGAGCAATGGCGGACGAGCAGTACCAGGTGCGGCCGATCGGCTGGGTGGAGTCACCACTGCTGGAGCGGGCGGAGGCACCCAAGCAGGGCGACGAGGGCGGACCGGACGTCTGGCTGGTCTTCGATCCCTCGGTGGCCCGCGGCCTGCGGGACCTGGCGGTGGGACAGGACGTGCTGCTGCTCACCTGGCTCGACCGCGCCGACCGCGAGGTGCTCGCCGTCCACCCCCGTGGGGACCTCTCCCGCCCGGACACCGGTGTTTTCGCCACCCGCTCGCCGGACCGCCCCAACCCCATCGGCCTGCACCGGGTCACCATCCTGGCCGTCGAAGGCCTACGGATCCGGGTCAGCACCCTCGAGGCCCTGAACGGCACCCCCGTACTGGACGTCAAGCCGGTACTGGGTCGTCGATGCCCTGCCGGGCACCGCTCAGCACGGTGGCGGTGACGGCCGCCGCGGTCAACAGCGCGGCCACGCAGAGCGCGGTGAGCCCGCGCACCAGGCGCGGAGTGGTCCACCAGCCCCGGGCCAGCGGCGCCGACCAGCGTGCGGGGCCCGGCCGCCATGCCGGGCCCCGCACGCCTCCCCTTCGAACCGAGGTACCTCGGGCGCGCCGCACGGATATCGACAGTGGCTCGGTCGAACCGGAGCCCGTCTCCCCCGACGGGTTCGTCTTCCCTGGTTCGACCGTGCCGGCCGTTCCCCGCTCTGTCATTGCCGCGCTCCCCGTACCTGGCTGCCAGTGGTCGCTCGCAGATGTCGCCACCGGTCAACGGCACCGATCGGACTCCCCCACGGAGCGTTCTCGGGCCGTTCGAGAAGTGACGCTAGGCGAGCGGAAACCGGCCCTCAGCGTTCCTGACGCGTTCTTCGCGCGACGGGGGGCGATCTTGACGCATCACTAGCAGCCGGGTTGGGGAACGCCTGTCCAACGGCCGAAGCCCCGGCCCTGCGCAGGATCGGCGGGACTGCTCAGTCATCGAGCAGGGTCCACTTCTGAGGCAGCTCAACGGTCAGCATCGCCTCGACTCCCGCAGGCGGGAAGTCCGGCCAGCTTCGTGTGACGTCGTGTCGGCGGTTCAGCCGTTGATCGAGGAAACGCTGCCAGCGGATCAACCCGTCGGCCGCGTCGGTCGGGCTCAGCCGGCCCACCGCCATGGATCTTGACGGCGCCCTGACGCCGACCGCCGAGCCGCCACCTGCTACCCGGTGCCGCTCCTCCCGATGCCATGTCAATTACCCGTAGATATCGGATCATTGCCCACCGTTGGCCGGCCTGCAGTGGCACCATGGAGGGTCGGTGCGCTGACGAACGGAGAGTCCGGTGAGCAGTCTCAACAAGGGTCTGGAACGCGTCGAGGTGAGCCTGATGTGGGATCCGAGTCCCGCAGGTTCGGCGCCCCACGACCTGGACCTCATTGCAGCGACGTACACCGAGGACGCCCCGTCCGGCGCCCCCGCCTACCTGGTGCATTTCGACAGCCGCTCTCCCGACGGCACCATCACGCTCAGCAGGGACAGCCGCGACGGCAAGGGCCTCGGTGTCGACGAGCGCCTGATCCTGGAGCTCGACCGCCTGGCGCACCGCTACGTCAGGGTGCTCGTGGGCGTCGCCATCCAGCAGCAGAACGGCCGGCTGACCTTCGCAGGCATAGCCCACCCCGAGGTACGGGTGAGCAACGGGCACAGCGAACTCGCGGCGGTGGACTTCACCGACCTCGGCGGGGCAACGGCTGCGAGGGTCGCGGAATTCGTCCGGGACGGCTCAGGGGCCTGGGGATTCCGCGCCGGCGTCCACGGCTTCGATGCCGATCCGGCGACCTTCGCGACGGCCATGGGCGGCTAGGGCCCGTCCGGCCCTAGTGCTGCTCCGCAGAAGTTCGCTGAGGGGTGTTGATCCGTACCTGCGTTGAGCCCAGAAGTCCGCCCCCCCGCAGCCGGTGCAAAGCCGCGCGTAGGCCGAAATCAGTTGGCGAAGCAGCCTGTTGTTTGGTCGGGTGCTGCCATGTCACTTCGCCCTCGCTATGACGAGTTCGCCGACTGGTACGACGCCTACGTTGAGAGCGGAGTGGGTCGTCCGTTCGCTGAAGCCGCTGACCAGTTGATCGCTCAGGTACTCGGCGTCGGGGACGGGCAGACGTGTCTCGACCTTGGCTGCGGAGGGGGAGCCCATATCCCCGCTCTGACTGCCCTGGGATGGCAGGTCCTGGGAGTGGACATCTCCCCTCGCCAGGTCGAGATCGCCCGCCGTTCCGGGGCTGATGCCATCGTGGCCAGCGCCGACAGTCTGCCGCTCGACGACCAATCACTCCTGGGCATTGCCGCCTGCCGGCCCCAGTAGCGCGGCCTGGGCGCTACGACTTCTTCGGCGGCACCAACCTCGTGTCAGAGAACGGTCCGGCGAGGTAGAGGTCCCCTGCGCAGTCGAGGGCCTCTTCAGGGGGGCCGGCCGGCAGTCCGCTGGGCCGGATGTTGTCCTTGTAGCCGTCGTTGCTGGCGAGGTAGAGGGCGAAGCCCCAGGTGTGCAGCACGCCGGTGAAGCGCAGGCGGCACAGCGGCAGGCTCCGCCCGCCGGGCAACTCGGCTGCCACGTAGGCGAATCCGGCGCGGAAGCAGACCGTGATGGCGTCCACGTACGGCCAACGTTCGCGGGCGCGGCGGTTCAGGCGCTGCCGCTTGCCGCCTTGGGCCTGGGCGGCCTGCGGGATGCCGAACGCTCGGGCCGGCCGAGGGCCTACGGGCCCGAGGTTCGCGTGGCGATCGTGGCTACCGCGACCAGCATGCCGCCGTATCCGGAGTCGACCTGGTCCCACCGGGCGATCGCCCAGCGGGTGGCCGGGACGTGCTTCACATCGGTCTCCGCTTCCCAGGTCGGCCGGATCCTGGCCGGCCTGGATCTGAAGCCGCACAAGGTCCGTGGCTGGCTGACCCGCCGGGACACCCCCGACTTCTGGCAGCGAGTCGCCGAGGTGTGCGCGCTCTACCTGGATCCGCCCGAGGGGGCGGTCGTGCTCTCGATCGATGAGAAGACCGCGATCGCCGCCCGCTCGCGCCGCCATCCCGGGCATCCCGTACGCCCTGGTGAACCCGCGCGGCAGGATTTCGAGTATCGGCGCCACGGCACTTTCGGCGGAGCGCGCCGCGTGCTGCGGCGCGCTCCGCCGGGGTCGGCTACTGCGCGGATGGCGGCTGCGCGAATCTCAGGATGTTGCCGTACGGGTCGATGACTTGAAGCGTCGGGCCTCCGGGCGCGTCCGGAGAGATTCCGGGACGTACCGGCGCGTTCGGTCGGGCGAGCAGTTCCTTGTGCAGCGCGGCCACGTCGCGCACCGGGAGCCAGACCGCGCCGTTGGGGCTGCCATCGCCGTGGTGCTCGGAGAGGTGCAGCACTGCTGACGAGCGCGATACCTGCACGTACAGTGGCAGCCCAGGCTCGAACCGGTGCTCCCAGTCCAGGGCGAAGCCCAGGTAGTCAAGGTAGAACGGCAGTGCCTCTGCGACGGACATGACGCGCAGGACCGGCACGCCCGGGCTGATGTCCGGCGCGCCAGGACTCCCAGCCCGGCGGGCCAGAGCGGCGAGCACGTTCCAGTCCCTGGTGCCGAGTTGGTGGGCGATCAGTTCGAGCGCGAGGCTGTGCGGGATCTCGATCCCTGCTGTGGCAAGGTCCTCGCGTAGCAGTTTGGCCAGCTTCTTGGCCTGGTCTGTGGTGGGGGACGTCATCGCGCCCGGCTTTCCACGCGGCCCGTCCTGCCGATGCTCGCGTTGTCGGCCGGTGCCGCGTTCAGTGAGCCGAGGCGAGGCGACCCACGGTGCATTCACCCAACCTTGAAAGGCGCGAGCGGCCGGCTGCACCAGGCCGTTTCCGATGCTATCGGTTGACCTGAACGGCGCGCCACTATGGCGCCGCGCTCATCTCGTGCAATCCACGAGCCCGCCCGAGGGCTTCCAGTCCGACCCTCCCGGGCAGATCAGCACGCGAGACCGTGGTCGGCGCGCAGGCCGTGCCTGGGCAGCTCCACGACCTGGACGCCCGCCGCGCGGAGGAACTCCGCGACGGCGTGGGCGGTGCCAGCGTTCAGGGAGAACACCTGGGCACTCGTTCGGCCCGCTTCCGCCCCTGGATGCCCACGGCAACCGGTGCACCAATTCCGACGGCACCGTTGACGCGATTGACGTAGGCATGGCAGCTTCGAGCGGCCCGGGTGCGCACACCAGGTCGTGTGCCCGGCCATCCCCCACAAGGAGAGCCATGTTAAAGGGACTTGCCGCCGTGCTCGGCGCCGCGGCAATAGTCGCGGGCACGTTGACGGTCACGGCCGCCCCCGCCCACGCGGCCGCCGCCGGTGACCTGACCTCGACGATCGCGCTGGACGACTGCTCGGCCTCACTGGTGCGTTTCCCCACGTCGCAGAACACCGACCGGGCGATGATGCTCACCAACGGTCACTGTCTGCCCACCATGCCCAACTACGGCGACGTGATCCAGAACGCCCCCGCCAGCCGCAGCGGCACCCTGCTGAGCTCCAGCGGCGCCTCGCTCGGCACGGTCAACGCCGACAAGGTGCTGTATGCGACCATGACCGGCACCGACGTGACGCTCTACGAGCTGACCGACACCTTCGCCTCGATCACCAGCAAGTACGGGGCGACCGCGCTGACCCTCAGCAGCAGCCACCCGGTGGACGGCTCGGCGATGTTCGTCCCGTCCGGCTACTGGCAGCAGGTGTGGAACTGCTCGGTCAACGGCTTCGTGCCCACCCTGCGCGAGGACCAGTGGAGCTGGCACGACTCGATCCGCTACAACCTCGGCTGCAACACCACGCACGGCACGTCCGGCTCCCCCATCGTCGACGCCACCAGCCGCCAGGTGGTCGGCATCAACAACACCGGCAACGACGACGGCCAGATGTGCACCCTGAACAACCCGTGCGAGGTGGCCGCCGACGGCTCGACCACGGAGACCAAGGGCCAGAGCTACGGCGAGGAGACCTACTGGTTCACCACCTGCCTGACCGCCAACCGCACCATCGACCTCGGCGTCAGCGGCTGCCTGCTCACCAAGCCGGGTGGCACCAGCGCCGTCACGGTCACGAACCCCGGCGCGCAGAGCACCGTGGTCGGCAGCGCCACCCGCCTGCAGCTCACCGCGACCGGCGGCACCGCCCCGCTCACCTGGTCCGCGACCGGCCTGCCCGCCGGACTCACCGTCAGCTCCGCCGGCCTGATCACCGGCGCCCCGACCGCGGCCGGCACCTCCACGGTCGCGGTGACCGCCACCGACGCCACCGGCGCCAGCAACTCCGCCACCTTCAACTGGACCGTCACCGCGGTCGGCACCGGCTGCACCCCGGCCCAACTGCTCGGCAACCCGGGCTTCGAGACCGGCACCGCCTCCCCGTGGACGGCGAGCAGCGGCGTGATCGACAACTCCAGCAGCGAGTCGGCCCGCGCCGGGTCCTGGAAGGCATGGATGGACGGCTACGGCAGCAGCCACACCGACAGCCTCGCGCAGACCGTCACCATCCCGACCGGCTGCAAGGCCACGCTGAGCTACTGGCTGCACATCGACACCGCGGAGACCGGCAGCACGGCCTACGACAAGCTCACCGTCACGGCCAACGGCACCACGGTGGCGAGCTACTCCAACGTCAACGCGGCCACCGGCTACGCCCAGCACACCGTCGACCTGTCCGGGTACGCCGGGCAGAGCGTGACGGTGAAGTTCACCGGCACCGAGGACTCCTCGCTGCAGACCAGCTTCGTGCTGGACGACACGGCGCTGCAGACCAGCTGACACCAGCTGAGACCTGCTGAGATCTGCTGCGACCTGCTGCGACCTGCAAACCCCTGGCCGTACCCGGGGCGCCGGAAATCCGGCGGCCCGGGTACGGCCGGCTGCTCATGATCCGGCGTAGGCCGTCGCCTGGATGCCGTAGAGCTCGGCGTAGCGCCCCTGTCGAGCCAGGAGTTCCTGGTGCGAACCGATCTCCTCGAGCCGCCCCCGGTCGAGCACCAGGATCAGGTCGGCGCCGGTGACGGTCGAGAACCGATGCGAGACGATGACCGTGATCGCCCCGGTGCGGGCCGCGAGTTCGCGGGCACGGGCCATCTGGCGCTGGAAGATCTCCTGTTCGCTGGGGGCGTCCAGGGAGGCCGTGGGCTCGTCCAGGACGAACAGCAGCGGCTCGCGGCGCATGGTCGCCCGGGCCAGGGCGGTCTTCTGCCACTGCCCCTCGGACAGTTCCACGCCGCCCAGGGCCCGGCCGAGCCAGGTGTTCACCCCCTGGGGCAGCCGGTCGACGAAGCCGGCGGCCTCGGCCTCGCGCAGTGCCTCGTAGATGCGCTCCTGGTCGTCGAGGTGCGGCAGGTCGCCCAGGCCGACGGTCTCGGAGAACACGGTGTGGTAGCGGCCGAAGTCCTGGAACGCGGCGCTGGTGCGCGCGTGCCAGCCGGCGCTGTCGAAACGGGCGAGGTCCACCCCGTCGACGGTGATGCGCCCCGAGTCCGGCTGGTAGAACCGGTTGAGCAGCTTGACCAGGGTGGTCTTGCCGGAGCCGTACTCGCCGACCACGGCGAGGACCGTCCCGGCCGGGACGGTGAAACTCACGTCGTCCAGCGCGAACCGGTCGGTCCCGGGGTACCGGTAGCTGACCCGGTCGAAGGCGATGCCCTCGGTGAGCCGGGGCGGCGTCGCGAGCTCGCCGGAGCCGTGGGTGCGCCGTTGCGCCACGAACCGCCGCAGCCACAGGTAGGGCTCGACGAACCGCTGGGCGGCGACGGAGTCGGTCGTGCGGCCGACGGCGGCCTCCACCGAGCCGCGCATGGTCGACGCGACGGTGATGGCGAGGACGACGTCGCCCGGTGAGCCGTGTCCCCGCGCGGTGCGCTGGATGACCACGGCCAGCGCGGCCACGAAGCCGGCCGTGAAGAGCGCCCATCCGCTCACCCGCCAAGCGGCAGCGCGGAGTTGGGCCCGGAACCGGCGGTCGGCGGCCTCCTCCCACACGGCGGCCTGGCGGCGGGCCAGTTCGCCGCCGGCGCCGGCGACCCGGATCTCCTTGGCGGCCGCCGCCTCCGCCGCGATGTCGAACAGGTGCTTCTGGAGGCGGACCGCCTCCGCCGTCTCGGTCTCGACCCGGCTGACGCGGCGCTGGCCCTGCCGGTCGAACCAGAGCGGGGCAGCGGCGAACAGGACCAGCAGCAGCAGCCAAGGGCTCACCGTGCCCAGCAGCAGGAGGGAGGCGCCCAGTTGGAGCACGCCGAAGGCGGCGGTAACCGCCGACCAGAAGCCGTTGACGATGGCCCAGGGGGCGGTGAGGACGATGTTCACCCGGTCCAGGTAGTCGCTGCGCTCCACGTGCTCCAGACCGTCCAGCAGCACGATGTCCCGGTTGATCGCAGCCGGTAGGTCCAACACCGCGACCTTGTCCACGAGTTGGCCCTTGAGGTTGAAGCCGAGATCGGTGAGGACGGTGGTGACTGCGTGGACGAGGGCGGCTCCGACCGCCCCGGCGACGGCGGCACCGGCATCGCCGCTGATCGCGCCGTTGATGGCGGCGCGCAGGGTCAGCGCGGTGGCGGGGACCGTCACCAGGGACAGCGCCTGGGTGAACAGGACGGCGAGCGTCAGCGCCCGTGAGCGGTGGTAGGAGACGGCCAGCAGTTCGCGGGCCAGCCCCAGGTAGTCCCGTGCGGTCGCTCGGTACTCGGTCTGCTGCTGGGGCGGGGTCACAGGAGTTCGCTTTCGTCCGTACGATCGTCGTAGCCGAGCCGGAAGCGCTCGGCCTGGATGGCGAAGAGGTCGGCGTACCGGCCGCCGAGG
The DNA here is from genome assembly GCF_000744785.1 of Kitasatospora azatica KCTC 9699. Taxonomy (NCBI): domain Bacteria; kingdom Bacillati; phylum Actinomycetota; class Actinomycetes; order Kitasatosporales; family Streptomycetaceae; genus Kitasatospora; species Kitasatospora azatica. The sequence goes on from NZ_JQMO01000002.1 coordinate 1,015,921, forward strand.
GCGATGAGTTCGTCGTGGGTGCCGGACTCGGTGATCCGCCCGCCGTCGAGGAGCACGATGCGGTCGGCCTGCCGGACGGTGGAGAGCCGGTGCGAGATCAGCACCACGCTGGCCCGGCCGCGGTGCTCCGCGAGCCGGTTGAAGACGTCGAACTCGGTGCGCACGTCCAGGTGGGCGGTGGGTTCGTCGAGGACCAGCAGGTCGGCGCCGGTGTGCACCGCGTACAGGGCACGGGCCAGCACCGCCTGCTGCCACTGGCCTCCGGAGAGGTCGACCCCGCCGGTCCGGGTGCGAGCGAGCGGGGTGTCCCAGCCGTCCGGCAGCCGCTCCAACACCGCGTCGAAGCCCGACTCCTTCGCAGCGGCGTCCAGGGCGGCCCGGTCGACGGGGACGGTGGCGTGTCCGAGCGCGACGTTGTCGGCCGCCGACAGCTGGTACTTGACGAAGTCCTGGAAGACGACCGAGACGTGCTCGCGCCAGCCGGCGGCGCCCAGTTGGGCGATGTCGGTCCCGTCGGCCGTGATCCGGCCCCGAGTGGGCCGGTAGAGGCCCGACAGCAGTTTGATCACGGTGGACTTGCCCGCGCCGTTGAGCCCCACCACCGCCAGTAGTTCGCCGGGCCTGATCTCCAGGTCCAGGCCGTCCAGCACGGTGCGCTCGGTGCCCGGGTAGGTGAAGGACACGTCCTCGAAAGCGACCAGCGGCGGCTCGGCCCGCCGCTGCCCACGGGGCGCCGGGAGGGCGCCGCCGGCCTCCGGGCCGAGGACCTCCGCCAGCTCACGGTAGGCCAGCATGCCTTCGGTAGCGGCGCGGATGTTGCGGACGTCCTCGCTGTAGCCCAGCGACTGCACGAGCGACCAGGAAGCGGTCAGCACCGCGGTGAGGGCCGACACACCGACCGCCCCGTGGGCCGCCTCCCGGGTCACCGCGAGGTACACCACCACCAGCGGAGCGCCGACCAGCAGGAACTGGCTCCACTCGTTGCGCAGCAGTCTGCGGGACATCTCCCAGGTGGGCTCGAACATCGCCCGCAGGTGCCGCTGGATGCGCTCGACCATCCACTCGCCGAAGCCGAAGACCCGCACCTCCATGCTGGGGCCGACGGCGGTGAGCGCCTCCTCCCAGGCCGCGGCGCGCAGTCCGTGCTCGACGCCCTTGCGCCACACCGCCGTGAAGACGTTCGCCTGCCGGTTGCGCAGGTACTGGTTGACCGCTCCGGGCACCAGCAGGACCGGCACAGCCCACCACACGTACTGCGCCAGCACCGCACAGGCGCCGGCCAGGCCGAGGAGCGAGGCGAGGCGGCGCAGGCGTCCCAGGGCGCCGTCGGCCGGGGTGCGCTCGGTCCAGTTGGCCGGTTGGGCGCGGGCGCGGCGGATCAGCTGCTGCACCTGCGGCGTCTCGAGCGCTTCGATCGTGGGGCTCGCCGTGGTGAACCCCAGGACCCTCGCCCGGTGCGCCCCGTCGATGCGGAGGGCGGCGAGCTGACCCAGCGGGGCCGTCAGCGCCTCGATCACGTGCCCGAGCAACAGGACGGAACCGAAGGCGACGAGGGGCGCGAAGGCGGCGTCGGACAGGTCCGCACCTGGATGGCTCTGCACCCTGGCCACCAGGGCCGCGGTGGCCAGCGCGGTGGCAGCCGGCAGCGCCGCCTGAACGAGAAGGAGCCCGACCAGGGCGGCCAGGAGCGGTGGCCGCGCGTCCAGCAGCGGGCGCAGTAGCAGGGTCAGGTGATCCGCCCTCGAGCGAACGGCATTGTCGAAGCGCTTCGACTCGAACATTGGTCAAATCTCCCAGCCATGCTGATCTCGTGTCAACTCATAATCCCCGCATGTGAGTTCCGTCGAAATTCATCGAATCGGCATCGAATGTCCGACGACTCGAAGCTGGGCGAGCAGAGCTCCCCGTCATTTCGAATCTTTCGAGTAGCATTCCGACTACAACAGATCGAAGGGCAACCCTCGCCACCCGTCGGGAGCCCGGGCGGGATCTGCTCCGGCCCGTCGGCGGTCTAGCATCCAGTCCGTACGGTGCGGTCGCATCCCTGCCGTACTGCCATCCACGCCCAGCAGGGGCATTCCAGGAGGACCTCGTGACCAGAGCGGCGACACTCGCCGAGATCGCGCAGGAGGCAGGGGTTTCCGCGCCGACTGTTTCGAAAGTCCCGAACGGGCGCGCCGATGTCGCTCCCGCCACCCGCGAGCGGGTGGAGGAGCTTCTCCAGCGCCACGGCTACCGGCGGCGCGGGGGCCGCCAGGTGAGCCCGCTGCTGGAGCTGGTCTTCCACCAGCTGGAGAGCGCGTGGGCGATGGAGGTGATCCGCGGCGTCGAGAACGCGGTGCGCGAGGAGGGGTTGAGCATCGTGCTCTCCGAATCCGCCGGACGCCTCAGCCCCGGTCAGTCCTGGATGGACGGCGTGCTCGCCCGCCGCCCGACCGGCGTGGTGCTGGTGCTGTCCGATCTGGACCGCGCACTGGGCGAGCAGCTGACCAGCCGGAACATCCCGTTCGTGGTGCTGGACCCGGCCGGCGACCCGGGCCAGGGGATACCGGCTGTCGGCACCACCAACTGGGACGGCGGTCTGGCCGCCACCCGGCACCTGCTCGACCTCGGCCACCGGCGAATCGGCCTGATCGGCGGCCCCGCCCGGATGATGTGCAGCCGCGCCAGGGCCGACGGCTACCGCGCGGCGCTCGACATGGCGGGCATCCCGTACGCGAGCGAACTGGTCAAGGAGGGCGACTTCCAGCACGAGTCCGGACGGCGGATCGGTCTGGAGCTGCTGGGCTTGGCCGACCGGCCGACCGCCGTGTTCGCCGGGAACGACCTGCAGGCGTTCGGGCTGTACGAGGCCGCCCGCGAGCTGGGGCTGCGCATTCCGGAGGACCTCAGCGTGGTGGGCTTCGACGACCTCCCGCCGGCCCGCTGGGTGGGCCCACCCCTGACCACCGTCCGTCAGCCACTGACCGAGATGGCCGAGGTGGCGACCCGCCTGGTGATCGACCTGGCCCGCGGGGTGCAGCCCGGGACCGTACGAGTGGACCTCGCCACCACCCTGGTCGAGCGCGGCAGCACCGCCCCGCCGCGAAGGGACTGACGGAGCCCCGGGCTCCCCGGCCGAGTGCGGAGCGGTGCGGTCGCCGGGGAGCCGCCCCCGGCGTGGTGTGGCGCCGGCCGCCCACCCCGTGGCGGTGCGAAAGGATGCAATCCCGGCTCCAGGGCGCCGAGCCGGTGGCCTACGGGGACGGCCGTCAGGCGGAGTGGAAGTCCGCGTGCAGGCGCCGGGTGTGGTCCAGAACGCGGACCGGCCCGTCCAGCCGGACGGTGGCGGTGAGCCGGAGGTCGGTGCTGGAGGCGGCGAGGCGCAGCTCCAGCTCCCCCGGCTCCACGATGCGTCGGCCGTCGCGCCCGGTGAAGGACGCGAGGTCGGCCGGGACGCTGACCCGGACGCGGGTCTCCTCGCCCGCGTCGAGGGTGATCCGCCGGTAGCCGATCAGCCGCTGCACCGGCTGGACCACGCTGGCGACGGGGTCGTGCAGGTAGAGCTGGACGGTCTCGCTGCCGCTGCGGTCACCGGTGTTGCGCAGGGTGAACGCGAGGTCGACCGCCCCGGCGGTCGTGGCGTCGGCCCGCTCCATCGCCAGGTCGGTCCAGGCGAAGGTCGTGTAACCGATGCCGTGCCCGAATCCGAACGCCGGGGTGGGGTCGGTGCTGGACACCTCGCTGGGGCCGGCCAGGCGGGCGGCGAGGTAGGTGGAGGGCTGCACGCCCGGCCGGGCCGGGATGCTGACGGGCAGTCGGCCCGAGGGGTTGGTCCGGCCGCTGAGCACGGCGACGACGGCCTCCGTCCCGGCCTCGCCGGGGAAGAAGGTCTGCACGAGGGCCGCCGCCTCGGTCACCGCGCGCCCCAGGGCGTAGGGCCGGCCGGCCAGTAGTACCGGGACGACAGGCTTGCCGGTGTCCAGCAGGGCGTCGAGCAACTGTCTCTGCACGCCGGGCAGTTCGAGGGACTCGACATCGCAGCCCTCGCCGCTGGTACCGCGCCCGAACAGGCCGGCCCGGTCGCCGAGGGCGACGATCACGACGTCGGCCTGCCGAGCCTCCTCGACGGCCTCGGGGAAGCCGGACGCGTCGAGCCCGTCGACGCTCGCCCCGGTGGCGGTCCGGATCTCGCTGTGGGGGAACTCGGCCGCCAGCGCCTGGCGCAGGGTGGGCAGTTCGATGCCGACCGGTACCTCGGGGTGCTGGCTGCCGACGTGCACGGGGAAGGCATAGCAGCCCAGCACCGAGGTCGGGGTGTCGGCGTTGGGGCCGATCAGCGCGATCCGGCGGGGGCCGCGCAGCGGCAGGGTGCCGTCGTTGCGCAGCAGCACCACGGCCTGATCGGCGATCTCCCGGGCCAGGGCGCGGTTCTCCGGGGGGTCCAGGTCGACCGATCCGCGCAGCTCGCGCGGGTCGTCGAGGCGGCGGCCGGCGAGTGCCGCCGGGACGGCGTCCCAGTCCGGGTCCAGCAGGCCGAGCTGGGCCTTCTGCGCCAAGACCCGGCGCAGCGCCCGGTCCACCAGCGCCTCGGGCACGGTCCCGTCCTCGACGGCGCGCAGCAGCGGCTCCCCGAAGGTCTTGACCGTCGGCAGCTCCACGTCCACGCCGCTGGCCAGGGCGAGGGCGGCGGCCTCGGCCCAGTCGCCTGCGACACCGTGCAGCACCTTGAGGAAGGCGATGCCGAAGTAGTCGGCCACCACCGTCCCCTCGAAGCCCCAGGTGTCGCGCAGCAGCCCGGTCAGCAGGGCCTCGTCGGCGGCCGAGGGGATGCCGTCGGTGTCGGTGTAGGCGTGCATGACCGAACGGGGCCGGCCTTCGCGGACCGCCATTTCGAAGGGCGGCAGGATCACGTCGGCTCGCTCGCGCCCGCCCATGCCGACGGGGGCCAGGTTGCGTCCGGCGCGCGAGGCGGAGTAGCCGGCGAAGTGCTTGAGCGTGGCGACGATGCCCGCGGACTCCAGGCCCTGCACGTAGGCGGTGGCCACCGTGCCGACCAGGTAGGGGTCTTCGCCGATGGTCTCCTCCACCCGCCCCCAGCGGGCGTCGCGGACGACGTCGAGGACCGGTGCGAGGCCCTGGTGGACGCCGACCGCGCGCATGTCGCGGCCGATGGCCTCGGCCATCCGCCGGATCAGGCCCGGGTCGAAGGTGGCACCCCAGGAGAGCGGCACCGGGTAGACGGTGGCGCCCCAGGCGGCGAAGCCGGCCAGGCACTCCTCGTGCGCGAGGGCGGGAATGCCGAACCGGTTGGCGGCGGCGATGCGTTGCTGGCCGCGGGCCAGCGAGAGCGCGCCCAGCGCCGGGTCGACCGGCACCGTGCCGAAGGACCGGGTGAGCTGGCCCAGCCCGGACGGGAGCAGCTCGTCGAGATCGGGCGGCTCCTCCATGTCGTGCTGGTGCGGGGCCACGTCGCCGCCTTCGTCGGAGGCGCCGACCCAGACGCCGACGAGCTGGGCCAGCTTCTCCGGCAGCGTCATCTCGGCGATCAGCGAGTCCGCGCGCTCCTCGGGGCTGAGCGCGCGGTCGCGCCAACGGGCAGTCGGGTCAGCGGACGGGGCGACCTGGTTCATGTTGCCGGTCACTTTCCCCCGACGCCCATGAGGCCCTGGACCAGGGCACGTCGGGCGAACAGGTAGACGATGAAGATGGGGAGCATCGACAGCACGACGGCGCTGAGCAGGCCGGGCACGTCGACGCCGTGCTCGGTCTGGAAGTTGTACAGGCCGAGGGTGATGACCTTGGTGCTCTCCGACTGGGTGAGGATCAGGGGGAACAGGAAGCCGTTCCACGCCTGCAGTGCGGCGAAGACCACGACGGACGAGAGGCCGCCCTTGGACAGCGGCAGCACCAGCTGCCAGAACACTCGCCACGGGGTGGCGCCGTCCACGGCCATGGCCTCGTAGAGCTCGCTGGTGATGTCGCGCATGGCGCCGGTGAGGACCAGCGTGCACACCGGCAGGCAGAACGCCGCGGTGGGCAGGATGACGCCGAGCAGGTTGTCGTAGAGGCCGGCCTTGCTGATGACGTAGAACATCGGCACGATCACGGCCTGCGCCGGAATCGCCAGCCCCAGCAGGAAGATCCGGAACACCGTGCCGATGGTCCTGCCCCGGGCGCGCACGATCGCGTAGGCGAGCGGTGGCACGACGAGCAGCACGATCGCGACCACGCTCACGGTGACGAGCAGCGTGTTCAGGAAGTCCTGGCCGAAGCCGTTGGAGAAGTCGTCCAGGTAGTTCTGCAGGGTCAGCTGCGAGGGGAAGGTGAGCGGCCCCTGCGAGGAGTAGTTGGCCCGGGTCCGGAACGTCGAGATCAGCAGGACGTACAGCGGGAAGCCGACCAGGGCCAGCCAGACCAGCGAGCCGAGCCCGGCGAGGTGGTTGGGACGCCGTCGCATCAGAGTCCCTCCGTGGTGCTGCGCATCTTGTCGTAGCCGGACAGGCGCACGACGGCGAGCGAGATCAGGGTGGCGACCACCACGAGGACCAGGGCGATGGCCGAGCCCGCTCCGAAGTCGAAGCGCTTGAACGCTTGTTGGTACATGTAGAAGGCGCTGTTGGTGGTGTCGGTGCCGGGGCCGCCCTGGGTGAGGATGAGGACGGTGTCGAAGGTGGTGAGGCCGCCGACCAGCATCAGGATGACCGAGGTGATCATGGTGTTGCGCAGCTGCGGCAGGGTGATGTGGAAGAACTGCCGTACCCTGCCCGCGCCGTCGATCGACGCCGCCTGGTAGAGCACCTGCGGGATGGCCCGGGCACCGCCCTGGTAGAGCAGCGCGTGCATGGGCGTCCACTGCCACAGGCCGACGAAGGTCAGCACCGCGACGGCGCTGCTCTGGCTGCCCATCAGGTTGCCGTCGCCGAACAGCCACTCCAGCTGGGAGGGCACACCGAAGTTGGGGTCGAGGATGGCGCGCCAGACCACCGAGATCGCGGTCGCGGACAGCAGCAACGGGATGAAGAAGATCGCGGACAGCACGGCGCGGTTGCGCTGGTGACCGGCCGCCCACACGCCCAGCAGGATGCTCACCGGGGTCTGCACGACCACGCCGGCCACCGTCAGCACCAGGGTCAGCCAGACGCTCTGCGTCATCACCGGGTCGTGCAGCAGTTTGGTCCAATTCGCGAGGCCGTTGAACCGGGGCGCGTCGACACCGTTCCAGCTGGTGAAGGAGAGCACCCCCACCAGCACCAGCGGCACGATCGCGAACATCAGGAAGAACACCGTCGCGGGCACCGCCCAGGCAAGGCCCGGGCGGGTCACCCCGACGCCGGTCCGGCCTCCCGCCCGCAGGCGGTGGCCGTACTCGGACGCGAAGGAGGAAGTCCTCATGGCGATTCGTCTCAGGAGGCGGGCAGGGCCTGCATGGCCCTGATGAAGCCGTCCACGTCGAGCTTGCCGTTGAAGAACTGCTGGACGGCGGTGTGGATCGGCGTGTTGGCGGCCGGCGGGAACGCCTGGTCCCAGGACAGCTGGAACGACGGGGCGGCCTTGACCAGGTTGTACTGGTACTTCGAGTAGTCGGGGTTGGCCGCGGTGTCGAGGAACTGCTCGGTGTTGGTGGTGGTCGGCAGGTTGCCGATCGCCAGTTGCGCCTTCACGAACTCGTCGGAGTACATGAGCTTCAAGAAGGCGGCCGCCGCATCGGGGTGCTTGGTCTTCTTCAGCACCGAGTAGAAGTTGTTGGTGTTGCCGACCACGTCGGCCGGGTCGCCCTTGCCGCCGGCGATACCGGGGAAGTTGCTGTACCCGAGGTCGTTCTTGGCGAAGTCGGGGCTGGCGTCCTGCTGGGTGGCGTACTCCCAGGAGCCCATCAGCTCGAAGGCCGCCTTGCCCTTGGCCAGCAGGGCCGGGGAGCCGCCGTCGGTGAACTTGACGGAGTCGAAGTTCGAGCCGAACGCGCCGGCGTCAACCAGTTGCTTGAGCATGCCCAGGGCCTTCTTGGCGTCCGCGCTCTCCCAGGCGCTCTTGTCGCCGGCCAGCGCCTTCTGGAACAGCTCGGGGCCCGCCACGCGGTCGAAGACGTACTCGTACCACATCAGGGTCGGCCACTGGTCGCCGCCGCCGAGGGCGAACGGGGTGATGCCCTTGGCCTTGAGCGCCTGGACGGCGCCCAGCAGGTCGTCCCAGGTCTTCGGGACGCTCAGGCCGGCGGCGGCGAGCACCTTCTTGTTGTCGAACAGCAGCACGGGCTGGGTGCCGCGCATCGGGATGCCGTAGGACTTGCCGTCGATCACCGCGGTGTTGAACACCGAGGGCAGGAAGTCGCTCTTCAGTTTCGGGTCTGCGGCGATCATGTCGTCCAGCGGGAGCAGCAGGTCGGACTTCACGTAGGGCTGGATGCTGCCGCCACCCCAGTTGAAGAAGACGTCCGGCGCCTGGGGGGTGCTGATGACGGTGTTGAGCTTGGCCTGGTAGTCCGCGCCGGGAATCGTGTCCAGGACGGCCTTGACCTTCGAGGTCTTGTTGAAGGTCTCGACCAGTTGCTTCTCGACCTTGTTGCTGGCGTCTCCGTAGACCAGCACGTGGATCGTGCCGGAGTCCCCACCGGCGGAAGAGGAGCCGCCGCTGCCGCAGGCGGTCATCCCCACGATGGCCACGGTCAAGCCGAGCGCAACGGCGAAAGAGCGTCTCTCCATCAGAACTCCCCTGAAAGTTTCGGTCTGATTGTCGAAATCCCTGTTCGCCGGACGCTAGGTTGCGAGCATGTTGCGGGTCAACCCCTGGCACCGAGGGTTACGGAAGCGTGATCCGCCACCAGTGTGCACGGCTGCATCTCACCCCCCGCTGCTCCCGAAACTTTCGACCAGCCGACCCACCCCTTGTCGCACCCACCCCGGAACACTAATTTGTTGCTCGGCATGATGAATAGGTCCTCCCCCCAAACCCTGGGCGTGAACCGATGACGACCACCGGCCCGTTGACCAACCGGGCGGGCAGCCTCACCTTCGGCGCGCGCGCCGTCCGGCCGGGAGGTTCGGCAACCGCTTCACGAAGCGCCGGCCGGCACCGAGAGCCGAGTAGGCCGCTGCGGCGGCAAAACTTTCGACGGGTTACTGGCTGTAAGTTTCAGCCTTTTGACGAGGTGTCGGCCAGGACCTTGGGTTTGCATCGGGCGTCAGCCACCTGACCAGCGCCTTCCTGAGCAGGGGCGAGCTCCACGACCTGCGAATCTATCGGCAACCCGGTCGAAAGTGTTGACAGCCTGTCGAGCGCAGGCCAACACTGGCGCCGTCGACAAGTCCGAGTGGCCTTGGATCCGGGTCGCATTCGCCAACCTGCTGTGGACGCAGCGAGGTTGATGACACGTCGATTCGTGCACCGCCGCGCGACACCGTCCGGCCGACCCCCACGGTCACCGGTGGCGTGGGGCTGCGCACACCCCCACCCATCGGCAGGACGGATCACCCCAGTGAACTCCCTCCACCCCAAGAGCCGCAGGGCCGGCCGCCTCCGGCGGATCGCCGGCAGGACGCGCGTACTCGCGCAGGCCCTCGCACCGGCCCTCGCGGCGGCTCCAACATCACCCTGGGCTCCCCCACCGGCGGGGGCGGCGGCCACACGGGCGGCGGCTACACCGCGACGCTCTCCGCCGGCGCCTCGTGGAGCGACCGCTGCAACCTGAAGGTCTCGGTCGCCGGGTCGAACTCCTGGAAGGTGACCGTGCAGGTCCCCTCCCCGGAGAGGATCGGCTCGACCTGGAACGTCAACACGTCCTACCCCCACGCCCGGACCCTCGTCGCCACCCCCAACGGTGTTAGCGCTAACGGTCAGTTCGCGGACAGCCAGGCCGGTCCCCGATCGGTCGAACCGTCCGGTGGCGTGAGCAGCGCGTCAAGCGACAGCACAGCGAAAGGCATCCCCCACCCACGAAGGACGATCCGTCATGCCTTGGTTCACCAAGAAGCCCCCTCTCCGCAAGGCCCTCACGGCCGCCGCCTGCCTGGTCGTCAGCTCGGCCACGGCCGTCACCGCGATTCCCGCAGCCCATGCCGCCGGGGCGACCACGCTCGGCGCGGCGGCGGCCGGCAGCGGCCGCTACTTCGGCACGGCAGCGGCCTCGGGCAGGCTCGGGGACTCGACGTACTCCACCATTCTCGACCGGGAATTCAACATGATCACCCCGGAAAACGAGATGAAGTGGGACACCACCGAACCCTCCCGCGGGTCGTTCAACTTCGCCCCCGCCGACTCGATCGTCAGCCACGCCACCGCACACGGCCAGCGCATGCGCGGCCACACCCTGGTCTGGCACTCCCAACTGCCCGGCTGGGTCGGCTCCATCGGCGACGCCAACACCCTGCGCAGCGTGATGGACAACCACATCACCCAGGAGATGACCCACTACAAGGGCAAGATCTACGCCTGGGACGTGGTCAACGAGGCCTTCGCCGACGACGGCAGCGGCCGGCACCGCAGCTCGGTGTTCCAGAACGTGCTGGGCAACGGCTTCATCGAGGAGGCCTTCCGCACCGCTCGGGACGTCGATTCCTCGGCCAAGCTCTGCTACAACGACTACAGCATCGAGAACTGGTCCGACGCCAAGACCCAGGGCGTCTACGCCATGGTCAAGGACTTCAAGTCCCGTGGCGTGCCCATCGACTGCGTCGGCTTCCAGAGCCACTTCGGCGCCGGCGGGCCGCCGGCCTCCTTCCAGACCACCCTGTCCAACTTCGCCGCGCTCGGCGTGGACGTCCAGATCACCGAGCTCGACATCGCGCAGGCATCCCCCACCGCGTACGGCAACACCGTCAAGGCCTGCCTCAACGTCGCCCGCTGCACGGGCATCACGGTGTGGGGCATCCGCGACAGCGACTCCTGGCGCACCGGCGAGAACCCGCTGCTGTTCGACAACAACGGCAACAAGAAGCCCGCCTACAACTCGGTGCTCACCACCCTGGGCGGCGGCAGCGGCGGCAATCCTCCGGGCGGCATCACCTCCGGCGCCGTCTACACGCTCTCCGACGTGGCCGCCGGGCGCGTTCTCGACGAGCCGGCGGGCCAGAACGGCAACGGCACCCAGCTCCAGGTGTGGGACGCCAACGGCGCCACCAACCAGCAGTGGCGGGCCACCCAGAACAGCGACGGCTCCTACACCCTGACCAACGTCGCCAGCGGCCGGGCCCTGGACGAGCCGGGCAACCAGACGGGCAACGGGACCAGGATGCAGGTCTGGGACTCCAACGGCGGCGCCAACCAGCACTGGAAGGCCGCCCAGAACAGCGACGGCTCCTACACCCTGACCAACGCCGCCAGCGGCCGAGCCCTGGAAACCCCCGGCAGCCAGACCGCCAACGGCACTCCCGTCCAGATCTGGGACTCCAACAGCGGCGCCAACCAGCACTGGACGTTCCGTTGACCTGAGCCGCCGGCCACCATCGCGACGCGGCGCTCACGGCCACCAAGAAATGGCAGCGCTAACACCGTCGCGTCAACAGCACCATCCATACCTAGAGGAAGGTCCCCATGCGCAGACGAACTTCCAGTCGTAGGCAGCTGTCCGCAGTGCTCACTGCCGTCGTCGCGGCCGTGGCGGCGTTGGCGGCACTGCTCGTCGCCAACCCCGCTCAGGCAGCCACCACCGGCGCCTTGCGCGGCACGGGTTCCGGTCGGTGTCTCGACGTGCAGAACGCCAGCCAGACCGACGGCGCGTCCCTGCAGATCTACGACTGCTCGAACGGGACGAACCAGCAGTGGACGTCGACGTCCGCCAACCAGCTGACCGTCTACGGCAACAAGTGCCTGGACGTCCCGAACCACGCCACCACCGCCGGCACCCGGGTACAGATCTGGAGCTGCACCGGCGGAGCGAACCAGCAGTGGCGGGTGAACTCCGACGGCACCATCGTCGGAGTCGAGTCCGGACTGTGCCTCGACGTCACCGGCGCCGCCACCGCCAACGGCACAGCGGTCGAGATCTGGACCTGCAACGGCCACAGCAACCAACAATGGACCGGCCTGTCCGGGACGACCCCGCCCGGCAACTGCTCCCTGCCCTCGACCTACCGCTGGTCCTCGACCGGCTCGCTCGCCCAACCGGCGAACGGCTGGGTCTCGCTCAAGGACTTCACCGACGTCGTGTACAACGGCAAGCACCTCGTCTACGCCTCGAACGTGTCGGGATCCTCGTACGGCTCGATGATGTTCAGCCCCTTCACCAACTGGTCGGACATGGCCTCGGCCGGCCAGACCGGCATGGGCCAGGCCACAGTGGCCCCCACCCTGTTCTACTTCGCGCCCAAGAACATCTGGGTACTGGCCTACCAGTGGGGCCAGTGGCCCTTCATCTACCGTACCTCCAGCGACCCCACCAACCCCAACGGCTGGTCCGCACCGCAGCCGCTGTTCACCGGCAGCATCCCCAACTCCGGCACCGGCCCGATCGACCAGACCCTCATCGCCGACGGCCAGAACATGTACCTGTTCTTCGCCGGTGACAACGGCAGCATCTACCGGGCCAGCATGCCGATCGGGAACTTCCCCAGCAGCTTCGGCTCCTCCTACACCACCGTCATGAGCGACTCGGTGAACAACCTGTTCGAGGCACCGCAGGTCTACAAGGTCAAGGACCAGAACCAGTACCTCATGATCGTCGAGGCACAGGGCTCCGGCGGCCGCTACTTCCGCTCCTTCACCGCCTCCAGCCTCAACGGCTCCTGGACCCCGCAGGCCGCCAGCGAGAACAACCCCTTCGCGGGCAAGGCCAACAGCGGCGCCACCTGGACCAACGACATCAGCCACGGCGACCTGGTCCGCAACAACCCCGACCAGACCATGACCATCGACCCCTGCAACCTCCAGCTCCTCTACCAGGGCAAGTCCCCCAACGCCGGCGGCCCCTACGACCAACTCCCCTGGCGACCGGGCGTCCTCACCCTCCAGCACTGACCCGTCAGGTCCACCGCGATCGCATGGAACCCCAGCCGTCCGTCGGCTGGGGTTCCACGTGCGTGTGGACCGGCTGACCGAGCACCGGAAAGGCCGCTCCCGCCGGGAGCGGAAGCGGCCTACGGCCGGGGTCCCGGTTCGCCGCTGAGCAAGCCGGGACGAGGCGAGGGCCCGGCCAGCTCGCGCAGGGCCGCCGAAGTGAAGGCGCGGCCCGAGGCGGTCCCGACCGGCCCACGGGGCTGGAAGCGTTGACGCGTGGCCGCACGGGGCGGCACGGGGCGGCGCCGCTCTCCCGGCAGCTCTCGGGCAGGAAGACCTGCGGGGCACCCAAAGGACGGCAGGGCGATCGCCCTGCCGTCCTTTGGGTGCCCCGCGAAGGAAGGCTCGACGCCGACTGCGCCTGACCACCACAACGTCGTGCTGCCCGCCGCACCATCAGGTGCGGCGGGCAGCACGACCGGCCGACCGGCTCCGCACCACGGCGGCCCGGGCTCCGGGAGGAAGTGACCCCCGGTCGGCCCGCAGAGAGGCGCACCTCTCTGCGGGCCGGTGGTGTCACCTCAACGTCCACTGCTGGTTCGTGCCGCCGCTGCAGGTCCACAGCTGGACCGGGGTGCCGTCGGCGGTGGCAAGACCGCTCACATCCAGGCAGAGCCCCGACTGCACCCCGGTGACGGTGCCGTTCGGGTTCAGCTGCCACTGCTGGTTGGACTGGCCGTTGCAGGACCAGACGATCGCCTTGGTGCCGGGAGTGGTGCCGTGCGCGTTGGCGTCCAGGCACAGCGTGCTGCCGCCCACGGTCACGGTCAGCTGGTTCGACGAGGTGTGGGTCCAGGTCTGGTTCGCACCGCCGTTGCACCCGTAGATCTGCTGCTGCGTGCCCAGCGTGGTGGTCGAGTTCGGGTCGTCCAGGCACTTGCCCGCACCCACCGCGTGCAGCGCGCCGGTGTTGCCGCCGCCGGAGGGGGTGCCGTCCAGGCCCATGAAGTGGATGGCCGTGGCGGCCATCGCGGTGCCCTTGACGGGCAGTTCGTGGCCGGCACCGGAGATGCTGTACGCCTCGACCTGGGTGGTGCCGGCGCCGTTGTTGTACCGGGTGCGGGTCCAGTTGGCCGCCGGGGTGTCGGTGGACGACGGGTTCTGGCTCACCCCGAGGACGTTCGTCCACTGCTTGATCTCTTCGGCGAGGTTGTTGTAGTTCACGGTGGTGTCGTTGGTCCCGTGCCACAGCTGCATGCGCGGCCGCGGGCCGGTGTAGCCGGGGTACGCGGTGCCCCGCACCAGGTCGCCCCACTGCTGCGGGGTCTTGTTGACCTGCCCGCTGCCGCAGGGCCCGTTCCAGCCGCGCACCGTGCCGGTGGCGAAGCAGTGGTAGGGCACTCCCATGAACGCGGCGCCCGCCTTGAACACGTCGGGGTAGTCGGCGAGCATCACGTTGGTCATCATGCCGCCGGACGACTGCCCGGTCACGAACACGGCGTTGGGGTTGCCGCCGTAGTGCTGCTCGGTGTAGGTGATCATCGACATCAGCCCGACCGGGTCACTGCCGCCGTTGCGGGTCAGCGCCTGGTCGGAGGAGACGTCCCAGCAGGCTGCGCCGGGGGTCGAGGGGTAGATGACGAGGAACCCGTACTGGTCGGCCAGCGACGCGAAGTCCTGGCTCTGGTACAGGTAGGGCCCGGAGCCCTGGCAGCCGTGCAGGGCGAGCAGGATCGGCGGGTTGGGCTTGACGTTGTTCGGCACGTACAGGTTCATCTGCAGGCCGGTCGGGTTGGTGCCGAAGTTGCTGATTTGGGTCAGCGAGGCGGCGGCGGCCTGGGGGGCGGCCTGCAGGCTCAGGCCGGCCGCGAGGCCGAGCGCGGCGACCAGACCCAGGAGGCGGGCTATGAGGGAGCGGGATCGAAACACGGGATCTCTCCGTCCGGGATTGCAGCGTGCCGAAATGTTCCGGTGATTACACCGAAACATACTGATCCTCGTGTCGATCAACCGCAGCCGTCAACAACATCGCCGCAGCGCGTCCGACGGGTTCCGCACCGCTACACCCACCTGCGGCTTCGTCTACGGCCAGGCCGCCGGTCCCGCCGTACCCGGTGAAAGTTTCATCCCGGACCACCTCCGCTCAAGCTGCCCTGCGTTCAACGGTGTTCGGGGTTCTCGAAGTCGAAGCGGCAGCCGGCGTCCCACTCGGAGCGCTGGTTGCCATACGCCGGAATGCCGCCGGCGTCCTTGAGCATCCGGGCCAGGTGGAGCAGGTTCCAGGTCATGAAGGTGGTGTTGCGGTTGGTGAAGTCGTTCTCGGGGCCGCCGGAACCGGCGTCGAGGTAGGACGGCCCAGGCCCCGCCTCGCCCACCCAACCGGCGTCGGCCTGCGGCGGGATCACGTACCCCAGGTGCTGCAGGCTGTACAGCACGTTCATCGCGCAGTGCTTCGCGCCGTCCTCGTTGCCGGTGATCAGACACCCGCCCACCCGGCCGTAGTAGGCGTACTGGCCCTCGGAGTTGAGAAGCGAGGAGCAGGCGTACAACCTCTCGATCACCTTCTTCATCACTGACGAGTTGTCCCCCAGCCAGACCGGCCCCGCCAGGACCAGGATGTCGGCGGCCATCACCTGGCTGTAGACCACCGGCCAGTCGTCGGTCTCCCAGCCGTGCTCGGTCATGTCGGGCCAGACGCCGGTGGCGAGGTCGAGGTCGACGGCGCGCAGGACGTCCACGGCTACGCCCTGACGCTGCATGATGCCGGTGCTGAGGTCGATCAGGCCCTGGGTGTGGCTGCGTTCGGGTGAGCGCTTGAGCGTGCAGTTGATGACCAGGGCGCGCAGGTCGTGGTAGTCGGCGGGGGTGGGGGTGGCGGGCATGCTGGCGCTCCTCGGGGTCGGCTCGAGTCCAGCTCAGCAGGGCGGCGGGCCGGGCGCCTGCGGGACTGCGCCAGGTGCCTGACCCGTACGGGGCGCCGGTCGGGTGAACGGCACCCCGCACGGTGGGTCAGACGCGGTGGGTCGAACGCGGTGCGTCGGACGCGGTGGGTCAGACCTCGAGCTCGGCCTCGATCTTGGACAGCTGGTGGCGGGCCATCGCGAGGTTGGCCCGGCGCTTGTCCAGGGCGAGGTAGAGGAACAGGCCCTTGCTGGTGCGGCTGGTCAGCGGACGGATCAGGTGGTACTGGCTGCTGAGGGTGATCAGGATGTCCTCGATGCCGTCGTTGAGACCGAGCATCTCCATGGTGCGCATCTTCGCGCGGACCACGTCGGTGTTCCCGGCAGCGGCCACGGTCAGGTCAAGGCCGCCACCGCCGTCCACGGTGCCGAGCGCCATGCCGCTGGTGTAGTCGACCAGGGCGGCGCCGATCGCGCCGTCCACGACGGTCATGGTCTGGCGAAGGGTGTTCTCAACGTCTGCCATTGGATCTCCATCGAGTGATGTGGAAAGGGTGTGACGGGAAGGAAACGAGGAGTCAGGTCACGCTGGGCGGACCGAGGCCGACCCGTACCAGGTCGCCCACCCGCTCGGCGGCGCGGCGGGCCTCCAGGTGGAGACGGCCGACGCTCACGTCGGGGTGCGCGAGCAGGGTGAGCACGCAGATGGTGCCGGCCGCGTAGGTGGCGACGTAGCCGTGCTCGCCGCGGACCAGCGACTCGCGGAAGTCGCCCTGGCCGGTCGCCTCGGCGAGTTGCCGGGCCACGCCGAGGGTGGCGGCGGTGAGTGCGGCCAGGCTGTCGGGTTCGGCGTCGTGGGTGTCGTGGGCGAGCAGCAGCCCGTCCGCGCTGGCCACCAGGCCGCCGGCCAGGTGCGGGACGCGGCGTTTCAAGGTGCGCAGCTCGGCCAGCAGGGCGCCGTGCAGTGCGTCCAGCTGGCGCCGGTCGGCGCGCGGCCGAAGCACCCGCCTCATGACGGTGGGTGCTGGGCTGCGGGCGGCCAGGGATTCACAGTCGAGCCTCCAGTGCGGATCGGACGCGGATGAGCAGCGCGGTCTCGGGGTCGTGGACGGACGGCAGGGGTGTCGTTGTCGGCAGCGGGGCGGCGGCCGCCGCCCGCCCGCGGCGCAGGGTCGCTCCGGGGACTCGGCGGATCGGCGCGGGCCGGTGGTGCTCGGGATCGGGTCCGCCGACGGCGGCCGGCGACAGCGACAGCGGCGGCGACGACAGCGACGGCGTGACGATCAGCCCCGCCGCGGCCAGCCGGCGGATCTCGACCACCGTGGCGAAGGTGGAGCGGCCGAGCAGCCACGCCAGCTCGGCCGGGGTCCGGCGCCCGTCCACCAGCTCCAGGAGCTCGCGCCGCCGCCGGCTGCTCGAGCGGGCGGCGGCACCCGGGCCGCCGGCGCCGAGCGGGCCCCCGGCACCGAACGCACTGCCCGCACCGAACGCACCGCCTACGCCCACACCCACACCCACACCCACACCCACCGCGCCGACCACCGGAGCCGTGTCCACCTGCGGCCACGGCCAGATCCGGTCGAGCAGCGCGCGCCGCCGGGCCGTCTCGCGGCGGACCGCGGGCGGGCTGACCGCCCGTACCGGGCCGAGCCAGTGGCGCACGCCCGGTTCGAAGCAGGTGGCGTGCCGGGCCGCGCCGAGCGCGAAGTAGGCCGCGTCGTAGAGCGTGGCGAGGTGGCACAGCTCCAGCTCGCCACGGGTCAGGCTGCCCTGTTCGACCAGCATCCGGCCGACCTGGTGCCGGGCGCCGAACTGGTCCACGGTGTGCCGCCAGACAGCGGGGGCGATCCGCCCGCAGCGGGTCAACAGCTCGCCGAGATCGGGGGTTTGCGGGCTCACCGCGTGGACCACGGCGCCGCTCTCCAGGTAGACGGTGCCGGTCGCGGTGTGAAGCGCACCGGTGGCGCGGGCGGCCGCCAGCTCCTCGGTGATCACCACCGGAGCGGCATGGGCGCTCATCCGAGCACCAACTCCTCCGCCAGCGCCTGCAATCGGTACCGGGCGGCGGCCAGGTTGGCCTCGGTGCGGTCCAGCCACAGGTGCAATAGCAGGCGACTGTCGAAGACGGTGCCAACCAGGCAGAACAGGTGGTAACTCGCTTCCGAGGTGAGGATGATGTCGTGAACCGGGACCCGGTGCTCGCCCGGCTCGGCGAAGCTGCTGCTCTCGGCGGCCAGCCGGACCAGGTCGGTCGCCTCGGCGGCGGTGGCCTCGTGGTCGTCGACCGGACTCGCCCCGACCGTGCCCAACTCCAGCCCGCTCCCCCAGTCGAGGAGGCTCACGCCTCGTGCACCGGCGATCCGCATCGCCTCGGACAGGCAGTCGTCGATCCCCGGCACTCGGGCTCCTTCACGACAGGGACAGGGCGTGGGCATGGGCGCGGGCATGGGCAGCCCAGGCACGAGGACGCGCCGGTAGCCACTCCCGTAGTCGGGGCGCTACTGCGCGTCGTGCTTCTGGGCCGGAAGGCTACTGAGCCAGGCATGCCTTATGACAATGCCATTGGCATACCAGTGCTCAGAGCGATCGATTCACGCCATCCTGTCGGCAGCCCTGTCAGCAGCCGGAACCCCGTGCTGCCAGCGGCCCAAGCCCACCAAAACTGGCCACCGAAGGCGGGCAGTTGGCCGAGACTGACGCCCCGTCACGACATCGTCGGGACAAGATCTGATATGCCGTCATGGTCAGTGGGTCGGCTCGATCATCCGGCCCCCGTGACCGCCTCGGGGAAGACCCGGCGCAGTCCGCGCGGTCCGCCGCGCCGGCCCCACTCGCGCGGGTAGCCGACCGAGACCTCCTCGAAGCGCACGCCGTCCTGCCAGAGGGTGCGCGGGATGTGCAGGTGGCCGTAGACGACGACGGCGGCGTTGTAGCGCAGGTGCCAGTCGGCGGTGGCCTCGGTCCCGCACCAGAGGGCGAACTCGGGGTAGTGCAGGATCCGGGTGGGCTCGCGGGTCATCGGGAAGTGGTTGACCAGGACCGTGGGCAACTGCGGGTCGCGCTCGGCGAGTCGGCGCTCGGTCTCGACCAGCCGGGCCGCGCACCAGCTCTCCCGGTTCGGGTACGGGTCGGGGTGCAGCAGGACCTCGTCGGTGCCGACCACGCCGGCCTCGTAGGCGACCTCCAGTGCCTCGGCCTTGTCGCGGGTGCCGGGTGGGCGGAAGGTGTAGTCGTAGAGCAGGAAGAGCGGGGCGATGGTGACCGGACCGCCCGGGCCGCGCCAGACGGCGTACGGGTCCTCGGGCGTCAGTACGCCCATGCTGCGGCAGAGTTCGACCAGCGCGCGGTAGCGCTGGTCGCCGCGCAGCTGCACCGGGTCGTTCTTCGGGGTCCACAACTCGTGGTTGCCCGGCGCCCAGATCACCTTCTCGAAACGGGAGCTCAGGGTGCGCAGGGTCCATTCGACGTCGGCGAACCGCTCGGCGATGTCACCGGCGACGATCAGCCAGTCCTGCGGGGAGGAGGGGGTGAGCCGCTCGACGATCTCGCGGTTCTCGCGGTAGCCGATGTGCAGGTCGCTGATGGCGTACAGGATGCCGGTCATCCGGAGACTGTCCTTAACAGGTGCGCGGGGTGGGCGAGGACAACGATCACCTCGCCAGTCTCCACGATCCGCCCGCCGCTCATCCGGCCACCCGGTCAGTCCAGATATGACGCTCCGTCAGCTTCGGTGAGCTGCGCCGCGACCGCCTCGCGCAGCAGCTGCGCGGTGTGCCGGGCCGCCTCCTCGTCCGGGTAGCGGCTGCGCGGCCAGAAGAAACCGCGCAGCCCGTCCTTGGGGTTGCGCGGTACGACGTGCACGTGCAGGTGCGGGACGGACTGACTGACCCGGTTGTTCATCGCCACGAAGGAGCCCTTGGCCGCCGTCGCCCGCTGCACCGCGCCGGTCAGCAGTTGGACGCGCCGGAAGAACGGGCCGGTCAGCGCGGGCGCCAGGTCGGTCAAGGTAGCCGTGTGCCGGACCGGCAGCACCAGCAGGTGGCCGGGGAAGAGCGGGCGGTGGTCGAGGAAGGCGAACGCCACCCCGTCGCGGAACACCTCGTGCACCTCGGCGGCGGGGGCGGCCAGCAGTGCGCAGAACGGGCAGTCCGCGGCCGGGTCAGTCGAGGTCGGCATGCGTGGCCGGGCCGCCCAACGCGTTGCGCCGCTCCGGCATGGTCAGCGTGGTCATCCGCCGCCAGCCGCCCAGTTGCTCGTACCGGTACACCCCGTGGATGCCGGCCGCCAGCAGCAGCGACTTGGCTCGCGGCCAGCGCAGGATCTCGCCCATCCGCGCCATCACGGCGAGGCTGACATCGCGGTAGGTGCGGATCTCGGCGTGCGCCGTCTCCTGCAGGGTGTCCCAGATCCGGCGGCCGTGCCCGGCGGCCGCCAGCCGCAGCAACTCCTCGTGGCAGTAGGCGAGGTGGTTGTCCTCGTCGTCGGAGATCATCCGCACCGCCCGGCCCAGCTCCGGGTGGCTGCCGAACACCCTGCGCAGCAGCTGCATCTGCTCGGAGGCCCGCTGCTCGGTGACCCGGCTGTGCGCCAGGTAGGTGATCACGTCGGCCTCGCTCAGCGGCTCGTCGCGACGCAGCCGGGCGTGCGCCAGCCCGATGCCCTGGCGCTCCAGCAGCATGGTGTAGTCGGTGTCGTCCGGGACCGGGACGGGGGTCAGTCCGCGCTTGCGCAGCAGGGCGTTGAAGATCCGGCCGTGCTTCTCCTCGTCGGCGCCGTGCCGGGCGATCTTCGGGGCCAGTTCCTGGTCCTCGACCAGCGCGGCGATCCGGCCGTTCTCCCAGCCGCCCTGGTCCTCCCCCTTGGCGGCGATCGAGCAGAACAGGCCGAAGGCCCGGTCGTCCTGGTGGATCTGCTGGAACAGGCTGCGAGCCGAGAGCACGGACACCATCCCCCTTGTGCGGGAAGCGGAACACCTCCCGCCAGTCAAAGCAGCCCGCCGGGCGACGGCAACAGCGGTTGCGCCGTCCGGTGCACGGACTGCGCCGATCAGGGCTGGTAGGGCAGCTGCGGCACGTCGAAGCAGTTGGTGTCCATGTCCGGGGTCTGGGTGACCCAGCCCGGGCCGCCGGACGGGGTGGTCTCCTGCCAGCGGGCGACGTTCAGGCAGGCCCGGGTCAGCCCGCTGGGCCGCGGCTTCGGGGTGAAGGAGGTGGGGATCAGCAGACCGTGCGCGTCGTACGGCTCGGCGCGGTTCATGAAGCGCTCCACGCAGGCCCGGGTCAGCGCGCTGCCGCAGGAGTCCATCGCGTCGGTGAGCCACTGGGCGCCGGCCCAGCCCTCCAGCTCCCAGGCCGACAGCAGCGGCTGGCGGTCGGGGTAGGAGCGGGCCATCGCGTCGCGGAACTCCTTGACCGCCGGGTACTGGGTGTCGGCGTAGTTGCGGCTGGACGAGGTCGCCCAGAGCGCGTCGCGGCAGCCGGGGGCCGACTGGTAGTCCCGGCCGACGGTCTGGCTCCAGTTCTGCACATTGGTCACCTTGGCGGTGAGCCGCACGCCCGCCGCGTCGAGCGCCTGGCACAGGCCGGTGTTGCCCCGGGTGTCCATCGCGTCGAAGAGCAGCTCGGTGTGGTCGGCCGCGAGCGCGGTGGCCACCGTCTGGAAGGCCGGCAGCGCGAGGTCCACCGTCCGGGTCAGCACGTGGTAGCCCTCGGCGGCCAGGCCCTCTTCGATCTGGTGCGCGTAGTTCAGCGACTCGGCCTGGTTGTAGGCGACCACGGCGGCCCGGCTGGTGCCCAGGTGCTCCTTGAAGTACCGGTAGACCTCGGTGCTGAGGAAGAGGGTGCCGTCCCAGCCGACACTGCGGCCGTCGCGCGGGGAGCTGCTGCCGTAGATGCCGTACAGGTGCGGCCAGCGGTCGTAGGCGGTGCCGATCGGCTGGCCGCCGACGTCCGGAACCGCCCGGCTGCTGACGTAGCCGGCGCCGGCGTAGTCCAGCACGCTGCCGGAGACGAAGGCGAAGACCTGGTCCTGGTCGATCAGCCGGTGCACGCAGTCCTGGTTGCCGAAGCCGCTGCCGGCGTCGTCGCAGGTCACCACCTGCACGGTCCGTCCGTGCAGGCCGCCGCGGGCGTTCAGCGCCTGGAAGAAGGCCAGCGCGCCGTAGCGGGGGCCGGCGAACACCTCGGTTCCCAGCGGGCTGGTCAGCGAGGTCACCAGGCCGATCTTGATCTGACCGGCCGTCACCCCGGTGTCGCTCGCCGGATTGCCGACGGCGGTCGGGACCGGGCCGGTGAAGTCACGCTCCGGCAGCCGGGTGCCACAGCCGGCGAGCAGCAGCAGGGCGGCCGCCGACCCGGCAGCCGCCCTGCTGAGCCCAGGATGGACCGAGCGGCGATTGGGGCGCGGCGTCGCGACGCCGGTCGGTCTCAGGCGCATCCCGGGGCTGCGCTCGCACCGCTCTGCGCCACCAGGGCGCACAGCGTGGCGCGCGACACCTTCCAGGTGCCGTTCTCCAGAACCGCCTGGCCGGAGGCGCCGGGCTGGACCGTCTGGCCCTGCAGCGAGAGGTCGTAGGTGACGGTCGCGGTGGTCGCCGAGGTGAACTCGACCTTGGTCACCTTGGCGCTGACCTGGCCCACCCGGGGGTCGGAGGCGAAGCCCTGGAGCAGCGGCTGAAGCTGCTCACCGTTCTGCAGCAGGGCCGCCTTCGCGCTGATCGAGGTGCTCGGCGAGAAGAAGCTCTCCCAGTTCTGGGTCACCTGGGTGGTCGCCGCCGCCACATCGGCCGGCGCGGAGGCCGAAGCGGACGCCGATGCCGAAGCGGAGGCGGAGGGGGACGCGTAGGCGGAGGAGGCCGCCGAGCTCGCGGCCGAGGGCGAGGGGGTGGAGCTCGTACTGCTCTTGCTGCTGGAGCAGGACGCCACCAGCAGCGCGACGCCCAGCACCGTCGCGGCTGTTCGGACCGCGCGGGCCCACCCGTGCGGACGGTCCGTTCTCGTACTACGCATCGGCCAAGCCTTCGGCTCGGTGTTCATGCCCTTCACCGCCTGGTGCCGCGGCGGCCCACCGCCCCCTCGTGGTGACGGCCGCTCAGTTGGGTGGAATTGGGTGGAAATGGCCGCGATCGCGGTGCGGCCCGAAGTGACGCAGGTAACACTATGAAGGCCGATCCCCGGGCCACTCGCAACCGCGCGCCGCCCGGCGTCGGCAGACCACACGGCTGGGCGGAAGGCGGCGGCATGGCGGGCTCCGCACGGGGCGACATGGCGGGCTCCGCGAACGCGGGCGTGGCGGGCTCCGGACGGCCGGGCGTGGCGCGGCTGCTCGCACCGCTGGCCGCCCCGGCCTTCGGCTGGCTGCTGGCGCTGCTCGGCGTCGCGCTCTGCGTGCTCGGCTGGTACGCCGTCTCCGGCGAGCGCTTCACCGCACGTCAGCTCCCCTACCTGGCCTCGGCCACCGTGCCGGGCGCCGCGCTGCTGGTGGCCGGCCTGGTCTGGGTGGCCGTCCGGCTGCCGCTGCCGGGCCCGCCGCCGACCGCGACCGAGGAGCAGCCGGTCCCCGAGTGGACGCCGCCGCAGGCTGCGGGGGACAGCGAGGCGCAGGACGGCGGCGGGCTGGTCGCCGTTCCCGGCGGCACGCTCTGCCACCGCCCGGACTGTCCACTGGTCGCGGGCAAGCCGCGGGCCGTCCGCCTCGACGGCACCGCGATCCGGGCCCGCGGACTCGCGCCCTGCCCGGTCTGCGAACCGGACGTCCTGCCCGAGCCCGGTACCGGCTGATGTCCACCGCCGGGCTGGCGCTCGACTTCGCGTTGGCCGGGGTGGCCGTGGGCAGCGCGGCCGCGCTCAGCGGGATCGGCCTGGTGGTCGGCTACCGGCTGACCGGGGTGCTCAACCTGGCGCAGGGCGGGATCGCCGTCTTCATCGCCTACCTGCTGCGCGAACTCGTGGTGGTGCGCGGCTGGCCGACGGCGCCGAGCGCGCTGCTCTGCCTGCTGGTGGTGGCCCCGGGGCTCGGCGTCCTGCTCCAACTGGCCGTCTTCGGCCCGCTGCGCCGGCGCGGGGCCGGGGTCGGCGAGGTGGTGGTCGCCTGCGTCGGCGTGCTGGTGCTGCTGATCGGCACGGTGGCGGCGCTCTGGGGCACCGCGCCGCTGGCCGACGTGCCCACGCTGGTCCCGGTGCGCAGCTTCGCGCTGCCCGGCGGGCATCCGCTGCGACTCGACGCGGTGGTGCAGCTCGGCGTGGTGCTGCTGGTGGCGGGCGCGGTCGGGGCGATCGGGCGGTGGACCGGCTTCGGCAGCCGGGCCCGGGCGGTGGCCGCCGACCCGGAACTGGCCGAACTCGCCGGAGTGGACGCGCAGCTGGTGGCCGCCGCCGGCTGGGCGTTCGGCTCGTTCACGGCCGGGCTGGTCGGGGTGCTACTGGCGCCGCTGGTGCTGCTGGACCCGTACGGGCTGCCGCTGCTGGTGGTGGAGACGCTGGCCGTGGCCGTCGCCGCCCGGCTGCGCAGCCTGCCGATCGCGGTGGCCGCCGGGCTGGCCCTGGGCATCGGTCAGGCCGAACTGACCTGGCTGCGCCCGGGCGGCACCCTCGCCCCGGTGGCGGACGCCGCGCAGGCCAACCTCTTCGTGGTGGCCCTGCTGGTGGCCGCCCTGGCCCCATGGGGCGAGGCCGAACAGGGACTGGTCGGCGGTGGCGCGCTGCCGACGGCGCCGAGCCGGCGCCGAGCCGCAGCTCCCGGCAGCGGCACCCGGTCCGCCCAGCCGTCCCGTTCCGCCCGTTCCGCCCTCTACTCCGCGCTGCACGGCGGCAGTTGGACCGGGTACGCCTGCGCGCTGGTGCTGGTCACCCCGCTGGCGCTGCGCGGCGGCGGGGTGCGTGCGGTGCTCACCGTCCCCGGGCTGGCGCTGGTGCTGCTCTCGGTGGTGCTGGTCACCGGGGTCGGCGGCGTGGTCTCGCTCGCCCAGGGCGCCTTCGCCGGCCTGGGCGCGCTGGTCACCGCGCAGTTGGCCTCGGGGCGGGTGCCGACCGGTGCCGCGCTGGTGGTGGCCGCCCTCGGCCTGACCGCCGTCGGCCTGCTGGCGGGCTGGCCGGTGGTGCACCGGCGCGGGCTGGTGCTGGCCCTGGTGAGCTTCGCCCTGACCGTGGGCCTGAGCCGCTTCGTCTTCCAGCAGCCGTATGCGACGGCCGGCCTGATGGTGACCCGCCCGAGCTTCCTGCGCGGCGACCACGCTTGCTACGCGGCCGAGTTGGCGGTGCTCGGCGCCGGCGCACTGCTGGTGGCGGCGGTCCGGCGCGGGCGGCTCGGCCGGGCGCTGGCCGCGGTGCGCGGTCACGAGTCCGGCGCCTGGGCCGCCGGGGTGGCGGTGCCCGGGGTGAAGCTGCTGGTCTACGGACTCGGCGCGGGCCTGGCCGGGGCCGGCGGGGTGCTGCTCGCGCTCGGCGGCAGCGCCTTCGACGCGGCTCTCTTCGATCCGGTGCAGGGCCTGGTCTGGTTCGCGGCCGTGGTGGTCGCCGGGGTGGACAGCGCGATCGGCGCGGTGCTGGCGGCCTTCGTGCTGGTCGGGCTGGATGCGGCGACCGTGCCGGGGATGTCGGCGGTGGTGGTCGGCGTGCTGGCCGCCGGGGTCGGCCGGCTGCCGGGCGGGCTGGCGGGGCGGCTGAGGCAGGAGTTCCAGCCATGATCGCCGCGTTGACCGCCCGTCAGGTGGTCCGCCGGCTCGGCGGCCCCGCCGTGGTGGACCGGGTGGACCTGTCCGTCCGTCCCGGCCAGGTCACCGCGCTGATCGGCCCGAACGGTGCGGGCAAGAGCGTGCTGCTGGACTGCCTGAGCGGGATCGCCCGGCCCGACGGCGGTCAGGTGCTGCTCGGCGACCGTGACATCACCCGGGCGCCCTGCCACCGGCGGTCCCGGCTCGGCCTGGCCCGGACCTTCCAGCAGGTCGCCGTCTTCCCCGACCTCACGGTGGCGCAGAACGTCCTGGTCGGCGCCGAGCAGCACGGCGCCACCGGACCGGCCGCGCAGCGGCAGGTGGCCGGACTGCTGCGGCTGCTCGGCCTGGCCGGGCTCGCCGAGTACCCGGCCGGCGGTCTGCCGCTCGGGGTGCTGCGGCTGGTCGAACTGGCCCGGGCCCTGGTCGGCGGCCCGCGTGTGCTGCTGGTCGACGAGGTGTCGGTCGGCCTGGACGCCGGGCAGGTGGCCTGGGTGGCGCAGGTGCTGGCCGCCGTGGCGCGGGAGGGTGCGGGCGTCCTGCTGGTGGAGCACGATCTCGCCCTGGTCGGCCGGCTCGCCGCGTACGCCTATGTGCTCGACACCGGCCGGGTCCTGGTGCACGGCCCGATCGACCAGGTGCTCGCCGATCCGCGCGTCCGGAGCCTGTGGTGAGCCTCGCCGCCGAGCTGCGCGCCGTCCGGGTCCGGGTCGGGCTGGTGGACCTGCTGCACGGGGTGGACGTGCGCTGCCCGGCCGGCCGGTTGACCCTCCTGGTCGGCCGCAACGGCGCCGGCCGTTCCACCGCACTGGCCGCGCTGGCCGGCCTGGTCCGTCCGGCCGCCGGCTCGGTCCGGTTCGCCGGACGGGACGTCACCGGGCTGCCCGCGCACCGCCGGGCCGCGCTCGGCCTGGTCCTGGTCCCGGCCCGGCCCGCCGTCTTCCCGACCCTGACGGTGGCCGAGACGCTGGCGCTGTCCGGCCGACCGGACCGTGCCCTGGACTGGTTCCCGGAGCTCGGGCCGCTGCTGCGGCGCCGCTCCACCGCGCTCTCCGGGGGCCAGCAGCAGCTGGTGGCGCTGGCCCGGGCGCTGCTCGCCGAGCCGGCCGTGCTGCTGCTCGACGAACCGGAGCGGGGCCTGGCCCCGGCGGTGGCGGCCCGACTGCACGAGCTGATCATCTGTCAGGTCCTGGACGGCCGGGCCGTGGTGACCACCGCCCGCACGCTGCCGCGGTGGGCGGGTGACGGGGCGCTGGTGCATGTGCTGGAGCGCGGCCGGCTGGCCTGGCTGGGCGAGTCGGGCGAACTGCGATCGGCCGCCCACGACTGACCGCGCGCCTGACCGCACGTCTGCCCCACGACTGATCGCGCGCCTGACCGCACGTCTGCCCCACGCCTGACCGCACGGCCGACTCAGCGGTCAGGTTGTTCAGACATCTTCACCCCGACGGTCTGCCTGATCGTCATACTTTGGCTGCTTCCGGGCTGTTGTCCATACAACTTTTCTCCCCATCATGTCACCGGCCCAGCTCGCACCACCCTCGTCCGGCCCCTCCCCCAACCCGATGTGTCGAGAGGCTCCACCATGCCCCTGCACAGCTCCCCCGGGCGCGCCCGCGCCGCCGCCCTGACAGCGGTCCTCAGCTGTCTGATCGCCCTGCTCAGCGCCTTCGCCGTGGCCCCGGCCGCGCAGGCCACCGGCGTCACCGGTCCGATCACCGGCCTGGCCGGCAAGTGCCTGGACGACTCCGGCTCCGGTACCGCCGACGGCAACCAGATCATCCTGTGGACCTGCTCCGGCGGCGCCAACCAGAGCTGGAACCTGCCGGGCGACGGCACCGTCCGCACCCTCGGCAAGTGCCTGGACGCCACCGCCGGCGGCACCACCGCGGGCACCTACGCCGACCTGTACACCTGCAACGGCCAGGCCCGCCAGCAGTGGGCGGTGCGCGGCACCACCCTGGTCAACCCGGTCTCCGGCCTGTGCCTGGACGTCTACGGCGGCAGCTCCACCGACGGCACCCGGATCGACCTGTGGACCTGCGGCAGCAACCAGGCCAACCAGCAGTGGACCGTCCCGTCCGCCGGCTCCACCACCAGCGGCAACCTGCTGGTCGACCCGGACGCCGAGTCCGTCGCGATCTGCTCCCCCAACGGCCTGGACGGCATGACGGTCCCCGGCTGGACGATCACCAGCGGCATGCCGAACATGGTCTGCTACGGCGCCGCCGGCGGCTACCCCAGCTCCAGCACCCCAGGCCCGACCAACCGCGGCACCGCGTTCTTCGCCGGCGGCGGCACCGGCAACTCCGGTCTCTCGCAGAGCGTTGACGTCTCCTCGGCGGCGAGCTCGATCGACACCGGCGCGGTCGGCTACAACCTCTCCGGCTGGCTGGGCGGCTACGCCGCGCAGAACGACCGGGTGGGCCTGAACACCCTTCCTGAGCGCCACCGGCGCCACCCTGTCCAGCGTCCAGATCGCCCCGGTGACCAGCACCGACCGCGGCCTGACCACCGAACTGCTGCAGCGCACCGCGACCGGCAAGCTGCCGGCCGGCACCCGCTCGATCAAGGTGGACCTGGCCTTCACCTGGACCGCCGGCAACACCACCGACGGCTACGCCGACAACCTCTCGCTCACCCTCACCACCGCGCTGCCGACCCCGGTGCTGACCGCGCCGGCCAACCTGGTCCCCGGCTACGACCACGTCTTCCTGGTCTACATGGAGAACGAGGACTACTCGGGCATCATCGGCAACACCTCGCAGGCCCCGTACATCAACAGCCTGCTCCCCCGAGCCTCCTCGCTGACCAAGTCGTACGCCACCACCCACCCGAGCGACCCGAACTACGTGGCGCTGGCCGGCGGCGGCCTGTACGGCCTGACCGACAACAGCGTCTCGACCACCACCATCAACGCCCCGCACCTGGGCAACTCGGTGGAGCAGGCGGGCAAGACCTGGAAGGAGTACCTGGACGGCGCCAACGGCAACTGCGACACCGCCGGCCACGGCTACTACGCCCCGGACGACGCGCCGTTCTACTACTTCCAGAACATGAAGAGCAACGCCGCCTACTGCCAGGCCCACATGCAGCCGCTCACCCAGATGGCGACCGACCTGCAGTCCACCGCGACCACCCCGAACTTCGCCTGGTTCGCCGCGGACGACTGCAACGACATGGAGGCCTGCGGGGTCACCGCCGGTGACAACTGGCTCAAGCAGACCCTGCCGACCATCCTCAACTCCCCGGCCTGGACCACCCAGCGCTCGCTGCTGATCCTCACCTGGGACGAGGGGGCCACCAAGGCCTACGGCCCGAGCTACCCCAACCAGGTGCCGACCCTGCTGCTCGGCTCGCAGAACAGCGTCAAGCCCGGCTACCAGTCGAACCAGCGCACCGACCAGTACGGCCTGCTGCGCACCGTCGACGGCGCACTCGGCCTGAACCCGCTGACCAACAACGACCGCTACGCGGCCACGGTCAACGACGCCTGGCAGTAACCGCTCCCGGCTAGCCCACGGGGCCCACGGGGCGTCCGGCTTCGGCCGGGCGTCCCGTTCGCGGTTCCCGCAGCTCGCAGACCACCGCCCAGACCACCGAGACCAGCGGCACCGCCACCACCGCCCCGATCACCCCGGCCAGGATGCCGCCCGCGATCACCGACAGCGCCACCACCACCGGGTGGATCCGCACCGCCCAGCTCATCACCAAGGGGTGCAGCACGTGCCCCTCGATCTGCCCGATCACCACGATCAGGCCGAGCACGATCACCGCCGTCACCGGACCGCGCGCCGCCAGCGCCACCACCGCCGCGATCACCATCGCGATCGGCGAGCCGATCAGCGGGATCAGGGTGGCGAAGAACTCCAGCGCCACCAACGGCAGCACCAGCGGGACCCGCAGCACCAGCAGCGCGATCCCCACCAGCACGGCGTTGCTGGCGGCCACGATGCCGATCCCCCGGGTGTAGCCGGCGAAGGTCCGCCAGGCGGCCTGCCCGGCCCGACCGACCGTGCCGCGCGAGCCGGCTGGCAGCTGGCGCTGCACCCAGGACCACATCCGGTCACCCGAGTGGATGAAGAAGATCGAGCAGAACAGCGACAGGAAAGCACCGGTGGCGATCTCCACCACCTTGCCGGCCTGGTTCACCGCCGTGTTGATCAGGCTGGCCCGGTGGCTGGACAGGTAGGAACTGAGCTTGTTCTGCAGCTGGGCCGCCGAAGCCGGACGGACGTGGAACGGCGCGCCCTCCAGCCAGCGCTCGATCCGCCCGACACCGCCGCGGAACTCGTTCACCAGGCTGTCCCACTCGCTGGCCACCGATTCGCCGATCAGCGCCAGCACCCCCGCCACCAGCAGCACCGCGCCGAGCACGGTCACCGCGACCGCCGGCACCCGGGGCAGCCGGCGGGCCAGCAGATCCGCCACCGGCCGCAGTACCGAGGTGACCACCAGCGCGACGAAGACCGCCACCACCGGCAGCACCAGCCGCCCGAGCATCACCAGCACCACGTAGAGCGCCAGGGCCAGCACCAGCAGCCGCCACGCGTACCCCGCGGTCCGCTGCAACCCCGCCGCCACCGGCCGCAGCTGCGGCCGCTGGACCGGTCGCCGCACCGAGGGCCGGGCGGCTCGTCTGCGGTTCACGCGGCCATCGGGGTGCTGAGGGTGTCCATCCCCTCAGTCTGCCGCCGCCCGGCCCGCCCGGCACTCTGCCGCGCTGGCCGGGCGGACCGGCCGGGTGACGCTACGGCAGCGGGGTGGGCGCCGCCAGGTAGGACTGAGTGCGGGTCACCCAGTAGCCGAAGTCGCCCGGACCGGTCTGGTTGGTCCCGACCATCTCGGGGACACCGTAGGTCGCGCTGCCGGTTCCCGCGCCGAACAGGATCGCGACGACGTCCGCCGCGGCCGACGCTTGGCAGTTGATACGATGGCAGCAATGGACTAGACCTGTCGAACAGTCAAGTACCCTGACTGGCGCCGGCTTTCCTCAGTCGGCCGTCGCGTGGACAAAGCCCGCCAGTGGCGGAGCGCGCGCAGGCTACCGGCTTCGACGGGCCAGTGCGGCTTCGGCGGCGTCGAGGATGCTGTCGAAGGAGCGGATGATCATCGGCCGCACCAGGAGCCGGGTGAGGAAGGCTCCGACCAACGGCATCCGCATCTCGGCGCGGGTGATCCAGCACACCCGGGTGCCGCCGTCGACCTCGGTGAACGCCATCCGGCCGAGTTCGTGCCTGGACGGCGGCAGACTGCGTTCGACCACGTACTCGGTGACGTACGGCGGGTCGTAGCGGGTGATCCGCTCCTTGAGCCAGCCGATCAGCCAGAGGTGCCGGCGCACCGCACCGACGCCGTAGGGTGCGCCCTCGCCGCGCCGGGCCAGGCGGCAGCGCAGCACCAGGGGCGAGCGCGTGTAGTTGGTGGTCGTGGTGAGCCAGGCGAACACCTCCTCGATCGGGGCGTCGATGGTGCGCTCGACGGTCATGGTTTCCATGGCTGGTCTCCTCTGTCCAGTGGGTGAGCCGCGACCGCACGGTCCGGCTCCCTTTGCTGCCCATCGAGACACTCGGCAGCGGCGGACTGTGACAACCCGTCGATGTGATTCGGCCCACCCTCGCCGGATCCCTTGACGAACCAGGGCGCGGCGGGCGGCGGCGCCACCCCCGACTACTGACGCCCGGTCAGCACCAGCGCCGGGCGCTCAGCCCTCGGCATCCGGCTCGGCCGCGCCGAACAGATCCAGGGTCGCGGTCAACTGCTCCAGCGAGGTCCGCAGTTCGCGGCCCTTCGCCGCGGTCAGCCCGGACGCCGCCGCGATCTGGCGGGGCACCTGCTCGGCTGCCGCCCGCAGGGCCACGCCCTCGGGGGTGAGCCGGACGATCACCGAGCGCTCGTCCTGGGCGCTGCGCTCGCGCAGCACCAGGCCGGCCGCGTCCAGCCGCTTCAGCAGCGGGGAGAGCGTCCCGGAGTCGAGCCTCAGCAGTTCGCCCAGCCGCTTGACCGGCTGCTCGCCGTGCTCCCAGAGGGTGAGCATCACCAGGTACTGCGGGTAGGTCAGGCCGAGGTCCTGCAGCAGGCGGCGGTAGACCCGGTCGAAGGAGCGGGCGGCGGCGTGCACGGCGAAGCAGACCTGGAGGTCGAGCTGGAGCAGGTCCAGGTCGGCGGTGCCGCGGTCCGCACCGGTCGCGGTCGGCTGCGGGCGGCTCGGGTTCACAGGTGCCATGCACCAAGGATACAACTCGATCACCCACCACTGGATAGTCAGCCATTCAATTGCGCACAACTGAATCACGTGTCATGATGAGTGAGCGGTCGAACCCAGCCGGCCGACCGGGCAACCGCCTGGTGATCGACGGACGAAGGACATTTCCGATGGATGCGCTCTACACCGCTGTCGCCACTGCCAACGGCCGAGAGGGCCGCACGGTGAGTTCGGACGGCCGGCTCGACCTGCAGCTCGCCTTCCCGGCCGCGCTCGGCGGCAACGGCGAGGGCACCAACCCCGAGCAGCTCTTCGCCGCCGGCTACGCGGCCTGCTTCGCCAGCGCGCTCGGCGCGGTCGGCCGGGCCGCGAAGATCGACACCAAGGACGCCTCGGTCACCGCCGAGGTCGGCATCGGCAAGGACACCGACGGCGGCTTCGGCCTCACCGTCACCCTGCGGGTCGAGCTGCCGGACAGCCTCCAGGGCGAGGCGGGCCACCAGCTGGTCGAGCAGGCGCACGCGTACTGCCCGTACTCCAAGGCCACCCGCGGCAACATCCCGGTCACCCTCGTCGTCGAGTAAGTAGCCCGGGCAAGCCGGGCAGGCCGCGCCGCCGCCAACCGTGAGGGAGTCACCTCACGAGTGGCGGCGGCGCGGCGTCGTCGTCACACCGAGCCGACGGCCACCCGCGCGTAGTGCTCCGGGTGCCCCTCCACGTGCAGCTGCGGGAGCCGGCGGTCCAGCCAGGCCGGCAGCCACCAGTTGCGGGCGCCCAGCAGCTGCATCACGGCCGGCACCAGCAGCAGCCGCACCAGGGTCGCGTCGATCAGGATGGCCGAGCCCATGCCGACCCCGATGATCTTGATGGCGATCTCCGGCGCCGGCACGAAGGCCGCGAAGACCGCGACCATGATGGCCGCCGCCGCGGTGATCACCCGGGCGGTGCTGGCCAGGCCGGAGACGATCGCCCCGCCGTGGTCCCGCGACGCCAACCAGGCCTCGCGCATCCGGCTGACCAGGAAGACCTCGTAGTCCATCGAGAGGCCGAACAGCACCGCGAAGGTCAGCACCGGCACGAAGGCCGGCAGCGGGGTCGGGTTGTCGATCCCGATCAGCTTGCCGAACGCCCCACCGCGCAGCGCGAGCGCGACCACGCCGTAGGAGGCCGCGACCGAGAGCAGGTTCATCACGGCCGCCTTGAGCGCGACGGCCAGGCTGCGGAAGGCGACCAGGAGCAGCAGCATCGAGACCGCGACCACGCCGCCGACCAGCAGCGGCAGCCGGCGCACGATGTTGGCCGTGCTGTCGATGGAGGAGGCGGTGACCCCGCCCACGTGCACCCGCAGCCCGGAGGCGGGGATCACCTGCTCGCGCAGGTCGCGGACCAGCTGCTCGGTGGCGGCGGCCTGCGGCCCGCTGGCCGGGACCACCGAGAGCACCACCGAAGTCCCGGACGGGCTGCGCCGCTCGGGCGCCACCGTCGCGACGCCGGGCGTGGCCCGCACCTTCGCGGCCAGTGCGGACAGCGCCGCGTCCGACGGTCCGTCAGGCAGCTCGGCGACCAGCAGCAGCGGCCCGTTGGCGCCGGGACCGAAGCCGGTGGCGACGGTGTCGTAGGCCATCCGGTTCGACCGGCCCGCCGGGTCGTTGCCCGCGTCCGGCAGCCCGAACCGCACGCCCAGGAAGGGCGCGGCCAGCGCGAGCAGCACCAGCGCCCCGGCCAGCGTGGCGAGCACCCGGTAACGCTCGACCAGCCGGCTCCAGCGCAGCCAGCCGGGGCTGACCTCGTTGGCGGCCCGCGCGGTACCCCGGCGGGGCAGCGGCAGCCGCAGCCGGTCGATGTGTCGTCCCAGGTAGCCGAGCAGGGCCGGGAAGAGGGTGCCGGCGGCGATCAGCACCACCAGCACCGAGGAGATCGCCGCGAAGGCCGCGCCGCGCATGAAGGAGAGCCCCATGGCGAACAGTCCGAGCATGCTGATCACCACGGTGAGGCCGGCGACCAGCACGGATCGCCCGGCGGTGTCCAGGGTGGCGACGGTGGCCGCCTCGAGGTCCAGCCCCTCGGCCCGCCACTCGCGGAACCGGGTGACCAGCAGCAGCACGTAGTCGATCCCGACGCCGATGCCCATCATCGCGGCCAGCGAGGTGGACCAGTCCGGCACCGGCATGACCGTGGCGAGGACCGGCAGCAGCAGGCCGCTCACCGCCAGACCGGCGAGCGCGGTCAGCAGCGGCAGGCCGGCGGCCACCACGGAGCCGAAGGTGAGCAGCAGGATCACGGCGGCAGCGGCCATCCCGATGCCCTCGGAGCCGATCGCGCCTTGCTCGGCCTGCTGCACCGCCATGCCGCCGAGGTGGACGGTGAGTCCGTCGTGGGCCTGGCCGGCCAGGTCGAGCAGCCGGTGGGTGTCGGCCTTGGGCATCTCGGAGGCGTTGGCGACGTCGAGGTGCAGCCGGCCGACGGCGGTCCGCTGGTCGGCCGAGACCAGGCCGGTCTGCGCCGGGCCCTCCACCGCGCTGACGTGCGCCACCTGGGCCATCCGCTGCAGCAGCGCCTCGGCCTGGGACTGCGCGGCCGCTCCGGTCACGCCGCTGTCGGAGTGCAGCACCACGGTGACCATCTCGCCGGACTGGCCGGGGAAGTCACGGGCCAACAGGTCCTGGGCGATCCGGGAGTCCGAGCCGGGCGCGGTGTAGTCGGCGCTGTACTTCCCGCCGAAGGCGGCGCCGAGCGCGGCCGCGAGGCCGAGCGCCAGCAGCCAGACCAGCACGGTGCGGCCGCGGTGGCGGAAGCTCCAGCCGGCTATTCGGCCCAGCGGCCCCGGCCGGTGGTCGGCCGGCGGATCCGTGGGCGTGCCGCGCTCGCCGAGCAGCACCTGGGACATCGGAAGCCTCCGAAACGGCGGTAGTGAGAAGTCATGGCGCGCAACATCTATGAGGTGACGTCACCTCTGTCAACGCACTGTGCCGAGTCTCACAGCACCCGGGTGCGGGAACCTGCCGCTGCTCTTCGGCTACGCCCTGCCGGGTGGTCGGGTCAGCTGCCCGTCGTCCCCCGCGCCCGGTAGCACAGTTCCGGCCGCCCCACCTGCCCGTAGCGCGGCTCGCGGACCGCCAGTCCGGCGTCCACCAGGTGCTCGAGGTAGCGCCGCGCGGTGATCCGGGAGACTCCGGCGGCGGCGCCCGCTGCTGCCGCCGAGAGGCTGCCGTCGGCGGCGCGCAGTACGCGGGCGATGGCGTCCAGGGTGGGGACGCTCAGGCCCTTGGGCAGCACGGAGCGTTCGGCGGTGCGCAGCACGGCGAAGGCCTGGTCGACCTCGGCCTGGCCGGTGGCCTCGCCGGAGCGGTCCAGGGTCTCGCGGTAGCGGGCGTAGCGTTCCAGGCGTTCGTAGAGGGTGGCCGCGCTGAACGGCTTGAGCAGGTACTGCACCACACCCGCCGAGACCGCCTGACGGACCGTCGCCAGTTCGCGGGCGGAGGTGACCGCCATGATGTCGGTGCCGTGGCCGGCGGACCGCAGCCGACCGCAGAGCTGCAGGCCGTGGCCGTCGGGCAGGTGCAGGTCGAGCAGCACCAGGTCGACGGGCGTGCCGTCGGCTCGCGCGCGGTCCAGGAAGCGCAGCGCCGCACCGGCCGAGTGGACGGTGCCGGCCGCGCGGAAGCCGGGAGCGCGGTTGACGTAGAGGGTGTGCGCGTCGGCCGCCACCGGGTCGTCCTCCACCACCAGGACCTCGATCATCGCCGCACCTCCAGGACGGGCCGCCGCAGCGGCAACCGCACGGTGAGCACCGCGCCGCGCTCCCGGCCCACCTCGACCGTGCCGCCGCCGCGCCGGGCGGCCTGCGCGACCAGGGCCAGCCCGAGGCCGTGGCCGGCCCGTTCCTTGGTGGACCAGCCGCGCCGGAACACCTCGCCGACCGCGTCGGGGGCGATCCCGGCGCCGGTGTCGGCGACCCGCAGCAGCAGTTCTTCGCCGTCGATCCGCGCGGTGACCACCACCTCGGGCGGGCCGGCGCTGTGCGCGGCGTTGGCGAGTGCCGCGTCCAACGCGTTGTCGATCAGGTTGCCGAGGATGGTCACCAGGTCGCGGGCCGACAGCGCGGCCGGCAGGACCCCGTCGTCGATCCGGCTGTCCTCGGTGAGGGTGAACTCCACCCCGCTCTCGGCGGCTTCTGCGGCCTTGCCCAGCAGCAGTGCGGCCAGCACCGGCTCGCCGACCGCCGCGACCACCCGGTCGGTGAGCCGCTGGGCCAGCGCGAGTTCGGTGGTGGCGAACTCCACGGCCTCGCGGTGGCGCCCGAGTTCCACCAGCGAGACGACGGCGTGCAGCCGGTTCGCGGCCTCGTGCGCCTGCGCGGCGAGCGCCTCGCCGAAGCCCCGCGCACTGTCCAACTCGCCGCTGAGCGCTTGCAGTTCGGTGTGGTCGCGGAGCGTCACCACGGAGCCGAGACCGGCTCCGATGGCGGAGGTGTTGACCACCAGCACCCGGTCGTCGGTGAGGTGGATCTCGTCGTGCACCGGCTCGGTGGAGAGCACCGCCCGGGTCAGCGACTCCGGCAGGCCGAGCTCGGCGAACGGGCGTCCGGCCCGGTCCTCGCGGACGCTCAGCAGCTCGCGCGCCGCGTCGTTGCAGAGCACCAGCCGCCCGGCCGGGTCGAGCAGGATCAGCCCCTCGCGGACCGAGTGCAGGGTGGCCTGGTGGTAGTCGTACAGGTGGCTCAGTTCGGCGGCGCCCATCCCGTGGGTGTGCCGGCGCAGCCGCGCGTTGGCCAGGTAGGTGCCGACCGCGCCCAGGGCCAGCGCGGCGAGCGCCACCGCGACCAGCGCCAGCAGCGGCCCTTGCAGGCCCTGGCTGATCGACTGGACCGTGATGCCCGAGCTGACCAGCGCGATCACCGTGCCCTGGTCGTCCAGGACCGGGGTGACCGCCCGGACCGAGGGGCCGAGGGTGCCGGTGTAGGTCTCGGTGAAGGTGTGCCCGTGCAGCGCGGGCTCGATGGTGCCCAGGAACGGCTGGCCGATCCGCGAGGCGTCCGGGTGCGCCCAGCGGATACCGTGGGTGTCCATCACGGTGATGAAGTCGACGCCGGCGTCCGCCCGGATCCGCTCCGCGTACGGTTGCAGCACCGCCGAGGGGTTGGGGCCGAGCGCGGCCTGACGGACCGTCGGGGAGTCCGCCACCATCCTGGCCACGGCGACCACCTGGCGCCGGGCGGTGTCGTCGGCCCGCTGGGCGGTGGCCAGGTAGGCCAGCACCGCCCCGCCGGCCACCACGGCGGCGACGATCACCACCTGCACCACGAAGAGCTGCCCGGCCAGACTGCGCAGCAGGCGGCGCGGCAGTGGCAGTGGCGGCAGTGGGCGCATCGGCATGTCGGACAGTGTGCCTCAGCCTCGGGCGATGAACTCTATGAACGTAAACGTGACGGCCATCACCCGGTCGGCCGATAGTCAGAGCTCCCCACCCAGGCCGCCCCACCCAGGCGGCTGTCCCGCCCGGCAAAGGAGCCGACCATGCCACCCATGCCCGCCACCGCGCCCAGGAGAGCAGCCGACCGCACCCAGTACCTCTACCTCGCGGTACTGGCGGCCGTCGTGGCCGGCATCGTGCTGGGCTTCGCCGCTCCGGGCTTCGCGGTCCAGCTGAAGCCGGTCGGGACCGGGTTCGTCAACCTGATCAAGATGATGATCAGCCCGGTGATCTTCTGCACCATCGTGCTGGGCGTCGG
Source organism: Kitasatospora azatica KCTC 9699 (assembly GCF_000744785.1). Lineage (NCBI taxonomy): Bacteria > Bacillati > Actinomycetota > Actinomycetes > Kitasatosporales > Streptomycetaceae > Kitasatospora > Kitasatospora azatica. Next base: position 1,053,375 of record NZ_JQMO01000002.1, read on the forward strand.
CTCGGTCAGCAAGGCCGCCAAGGTCGGCAAGGTCGGCGGCCTGGCCCTGGGCTACTTCCTGCTGATGTCCACCGTCGCGCTGGGCCTGGGCCTGGTGGTCGGCAACCTGCTGGAGCCCGGCTCCGGCCTGCACCTGACCCAGGCGCTGGCCAAGGCCGGCCACGCCCAGGCGGCGGCCGGCGGCGCCACCCACACCACCGACTTCCTGCTCGGGATCATCCCGACCACCCTGGTCTCCGCGCTGACCCAGGGTCAGGTGCTGCAGACCCTGCTGGTCGCGCTGCTCACCGGCTTCGCCCTGCAGGCCATGGGCCCGGCCGGCGCCCCGGTGCTGCGCGGCGTCGAGCACCTGCAGAAGCTGGTCTTCCGGATCATGTCGATGATCATGTGGGTGGCCCCGATCGGCGCCTTCGGCGCGATGGCGGCCCTGGTCGGCGCCACCGGCGTGGCCGCGCTGAAGAGCCTCGCGGTGATCATGCTCGGCTTCTACCTCACCTGCGCGGTCTTCGTGCTGCTGGTGCTCGGCCTGCTGCTGCGCCTGGTGACCGGGATCAACGTGTTCGCCCTGCTGCGCTACCTGGGCCGCGAGTTCCTGCTGATCCTCTCCACCTCCTCCTCGGAGAGCGCGCTGCCGCGCCTGATCGCCAAGATGGAGCACCTCGGCGTCAGCCGCCCCGTGGTCGGCATCACCGTGCCCACCGGCTACAGCTTCAACCTGGACGGCACCGCGATCTACCTGACCATGGCCTCGATCTTCATCTCGCAGGCGATGGACAAGCCGCTCTCGCTCGGGCAGCAGCTCTCGCTGCTGGTGTTCATGGTGATCGCCAGCAAGGGCGCGGCCGGCGTCACCGGTGCCGGGCTCGCCACCCTGGCCGGCGGCCTGCAGTCGCACCGCCCCGAGCTGGTGGACGGGGTCGGCCTGATCGTCGGGATCGACCGCTTCATGTCCGAGGCCCGCGCGCTCACCAACTTCGCCGGCAACGCGGTGGCCACCGTGCTGATCGGCCACTGGACCAAGGAGCTGGACCACGACCGCAGCCGCCTGGTGCTGGCCGGGCAGCTGCCCTTCGACGAGTCCCTGCTCGCGGACGCCGCCCCGACCCCGAGCATCCCGGCCCAGGCCACCGGCCCGGCTGTCGGCAGCCCGTCCTAGCCCGACTGTCAGCAGCCCGTCCTAGCCTGGGAGGCATGGCCGAACTCCCGCCCGCCCGCCATCTGATGCGTGCCAAAGACCTCGCCGACGCCCGCTACGCCGAACCCCTCGGCGTAGCGGACCTCGCGGCAGCGGCCGGCCTCTCACCGGCGCACTTCAGCCGGGCCTTCCGCCGCGCCTTCGGCGAGTCCCCGCACGTCTACCTGCTCACCCGGCGGCTGGAGCGGGCGGCCACCCTGCTGCGCACCACCGACCGGCCGATCACCGAGATCTGCCTGTCGGTCGGCCTGAACAGCCTCGGCTCCTTCACCACCAGCTTCACCCGGATGTTCGGCCGCTCCCCCGCCGCCTACCGGGCCGCCTACCCGCCCGCCGCCTCCTACGCGCTGGTCCCGGCCTGCGTGCTGCGCGCCTACGGGCGTCCGCAACACCGCACGTTTCGAGAAGACGGGACGGAGAGCGACGCCATAGGTTGACGGTACGGCTTCCGGCCGGGGGGAACGGACCTCCGGAGGCGCCCAAGGGACAAGCAGGAGAAGGACGATGACGATCAAGATTGCCAACGCTCAGCTGTGGGTGCACGACCAGGAGGTGGCGCTGGACTTCTACGTCAACAAGGTCGGCTTCGAGGTGCGTGCGGACGTGACGCTGCCCGAGATGGGTGACTTCCGCTGGCTCACCGTCGGCCCGGTCGGCCAGCCCGACGTCTCGATCACGCTGATGGCGGTCCCCGGCGCCCCGGTCATGGACGACCAGACCCGCGAGCAGGTGCTGGACCTGACCGGCAAGGGCTTCGCCGGCACCGTCTTCCTCACCACCGACGACTGCGACGCCGCCTACACCGAGCTGTCGGCGCGCGGTGTCGAGTTCATCGAGAAGCCGGAGGACCGCCCCTACGGCCGGGACGCCGGCTTCCGCGACCCGTCCGGCAACCACCTGCGGCTGACCGAGCTGCGCGAGGACCTCGGCCTCTGAGCCGTCGCAGCCGGCACAGCACTGCGGGCGGCCGCCCCGGGCTCAGCCCCCGGCGGCCGCCCGCACGGCCTCCAGCACCGGCTCCGCACCGCCGATCAGCTCCAGGGTGTGCCCTGCCGTACCGGGCTCGGCCAGCAGCGCGGCCAGCACCGCCGCCACGTCGTCCCGGCTCACCGCCCCACGACCGGTCCGCTCGGCCAGCCGCACCAGCCCGGTCCCCTGGTCGTCGGTCAGCATCCCGGGCCGCAGGACCGTCCAGTCCAGCCCGCTGCGGGCCCGGACGTCCTCGTCCGCCGCGCCCTTGGCCCGCAGGTACGCCCCGAACTGCGGGTTCGCCCCGTCCGGCGCCTGCGCGTCCGCGCCCATCGACGAGATCACCAGGAACCGCCGCACCCCCGCCGCCTCGGCCGCGTCCGCGAACAGCGCACAGGCCCCACGGTCCACGGTCTCCTTGCGCGCCACCCCGCTGCCGGGCCCGGCCCCGGCCGCGAAGACCGCCGCATCGGCCCCCGCCAGCCGCCGCGCCACCTCCTCCACCGAGGCCGACTCCAGATCGAGGACCACCGGCTCGGCCCCCGCCGCCACCAGGTCCCCCGCCTGCTCCGGCCGCCGGATCACCCCCGCGACCTCCTCCCCCCGCGCCGCCAGCAACCGCTCCAACCGCAGCGCAATCTGACCGTGCCCACCCGCAATGACAGTCCGCATGCCCGCGATGCTAATCCGCACGCCCCCACCCCCGTCGCGCGCCGCACCGGGCGCGCCGCGCACCGGAAACCGTTGGCTCCCGCCCGCCCCGCACTGGCATGCTGACCGCGTGGAGACAACCCGAATCGAAAAGCCGGAGATCTGGCTCACCGTCGCCCCTGAACTGCATGTCTTCGTCGCGGCGGCGCAGCGGGCCGGGCGCTCGGCGGTGAAGGTGGACGGGATGTCCACGCTCGGGCACGTGGTGGAGTCGCTCGGGATGCCGCTCACCGAGGTGGGGGAGCTGCTGGTGGACGGGCGGCCGGTGGCCACCGGGCACATTCCCGCGCGGGGCGAGGAGGTCGCGGTGCGCGGGGTGACCAGGCCGCAGCGGTTGCCCGGGCCGCCGCGGTTCCTGCTGGACGTGCACCTGGGCACGCTGGCCCGCCGGCTGCGGCTGCTCGGCGTGGACGCCGCGTACGAGAACCTCGACATCGGCGACGCCGCGCTGGCCACCCGCTCGGCCGCCGAGCAGCGGGTGATGCTCTCGCGCGACCGCGGGCTGCTGCGGCGGCGCGAGCTGTGGGCGGGCGCCTACATCTACAGCCACCGCCCGGCCGAGCAGCTCAAGGACGTGCTGTCCCGGTTCGCGCCCGCGCTCAAGCCGTGGACCAGGTGCACCGCCTGCAACGGCGAGCTGCGCGAGGCCGCCAAGGAGAGCGTGCAGGAGCAGCTCGCGGACGGCACCGAGCGCTCCTACGACGCCTTCGCGCGGTGCGCGGACTGCGGCCAGGTGTACTGGCGCGGCGCGCACCACGCCCGGTTGGACGAGATCGTCGAGGAGGCGCTGCGCGAGTACGCGTAGCGCCGGTGGTGGGGCCCGTCCGGCCCGAGCTCAGTCCGTCGTCGGCTCGCTCGTCGGCGGCTGGGGCGGACGCGCCGTCGACTGCCTGAGCGCGTCCAGGATCGCCAGGCCCTGGCCGACGATCCCGGTGGCGACCTGGGCGACGCCCTCGCTGCCGTTGAGGATCGTCAGGTTGGAGCCCGCGATGCCCTGCGCGGCCGCCTCGACCAGGGCCGGCAGGTTCTCCACCACCCGGTTGGCGGCGATCAGCTCCTGCGCGCCGCCGCGCAGCGACTCGGCCCGCACGGTGTTGGCGGCGGCCTGCGCCTCGGCGGTGGTCCGCTCGGCGTAGGCCGCGGCCTCCGCCCGCACCTTCGCCGCCTGGGCCTCCGCGGTGGCCAGTGTGGTGCGCCGGTAGGCCTCGCCCTCGGCCTCGAACTTCGCCCGGTCGCGCTGCGCCTCGGCCAGCGTGCGCTGCCGGTAGGCCTCCGCGTCGGCGGGGCGGCGGACCTCCGCCTCCAACCGCTGGGCGGCCAGGTCGGCCTGACGGCGGGCCAGCGAGGTCTGCTCCTCGATGACCTCCTGGGTGGCCCGCGCCTCGGCCAGCGGTCCGGCCTGCGCGGCCTTGGCGTTGGCCTGCTCGGTCTCGGCGACGAAGCCGGCCCGTTTGATCGCGGTGTCCCGCTCGTACTGCGCCTTCAGTGCGGCCGCCTCCTGTTCCCGTTCGGCGGCCTCCTGGTCGGCACGGGCCTGGGCGATCCGGGCCTGGCTGGCGACGGCCGCGGCGTGCGGGGCGGCGAGGTTGGTGATGTAGCCGGTGGCGTCCTCGATCTCCTGGATCTGCAGCGCGTCGACCACGATGCCCAGCTTCTCCATCTCGGTGTGGCTGCCGGCCTTCACCTCCTGGGCCACCCGGTCCCGCTCGCGGATGATCTGTTCCACCGTCAGACCGCCGATGATGGACCGCAGATGGCCGGCGAAGATCCGCCCGACCAGCTCCTCCATCCGGCGCTGTTCGGTCAGGAACCGGCGCGCCGCGTTGGCGATGGAGACCGTGTCGTCGCCGACCTTGAAGACGGTCACCGCCCGCACGGTCAGCCGGATGCCCTGCTGGGTGACGCAGTCCTCGGCGATCTCGGCCTCGCGCAGGGCCAGCGACAGCATGCGTGCCTTCTGCTTGATCGGCATCACGAAGCTGCCGTGCCCGGTGACGATCCGGAACTGCGTGTCCTGGGCCTGACGCTTCGATCCGGAGATCAGCAGTGCCTCGTTCGGCGCGGGGACGTACCAGAACAACATCTCGGAGCTCCTAGGATTCGGGGAACGGGACGACGACGACCGAGCGGGCCGAGGTGTGCTCCACCACCATCACCAGGGTGTGCCGGGCGATCGGCTGGTCGGCCCAGGCCGCGAAGGCCTCACTGCCGCCGCGCACGGGTACCAGCACCTCGCCCGGTCCGTCGGCCGGGATCGAGACGGTCACCCGGCCGATCGTGCCGACCGGGCTCTGGTCCGCGTCGCCCGGCACACCCATGAAGGTCACCCGCTCTCCGGCCCGGCGGCGTCAATGGCCGTACCTCTCAGTCCAATCTAACGACCGGGAGCGGGAAAGGAGCCGACCTGTGCGGGGGCGCTTCGGCGCGCCGCCGAACCCGGCACCCCGTGGCGTGCCAGCCTGGCGCCAGCACGCCGGCGAGCACCCCCGAACCACCAGCCGCCCCCGATGCCACCCCCGAACCACCCCGAACCACCCAGGAGGCCCGGATGCCCGAGGTCAAGCCCATCCCGGACGGCTATCCGCGCGTCTCGCCGTACCTCTTCGTGGACGGCGCGGCGGCGGCGATCGAGTTCTACACCTCGGTCCTCGGCGCCCGGCAGCGCGGCGACCGGATGACCGGCCCGGACGGGCGGATCGGCCACGCGGAACTGCAGCTCGGCGACTCGGTGCTGATGCTGGCCGACGAGTTCCCGGCCGTCGGCGCGGTGGGCCCGAAGACCGTCGGCGGCTCGCCGGTCCTGCTCAACGTCTACGTCGAGGACGTGGACGCCGTCTTCGCCCGCGCGCTGGCCGCCGGCGCGAAGGAACTGCGGCCGCTGGCCGACCAGTTCTACGGTGACCGGTCGGGCAGCTTCGAGGATCCGTGGGGCCACCGGTGGTCCGTGGCCACCCATGTGGAGGACGTGTCGCCACAGGAGATGGCGGCCCGGGCCAAGGCCGCGATGGGCGGCAGCTGACGCCGTGCCCCCGCAGCGAGCGACCCGCCCGCACATGCCGGGCTACGGCATCCTGCCGGCCGAGCAGGGCAGTGGGCTGCTGCCCTGGTTCTGGGCCGAGCGCCGGCTGGCGGACTCGCACGAGTACTGGGTCTGCAGCGTGCGGCCCGACGGACGTCCGCACGCCATGCCGGTCTGGGGTGTCTGGCTGCGCGACGCGCTCTGGTTCAGCAGCAGCCGCCAGTCGCGCAAGTACCGCAACCTCGCCGCCGCCCCCGCCTGCACCGTGACCACCGACAACCCGCACCAGCCGGTGGTGCTCGACGGGCACGCCGAGGCGGTCACCGACCCGGTCACGATCGGCGTCTTCCTGGAGGCGCTGAACGCGAAGTACGCCACCGCCTACGGACTGGACTTCCTCGACCCCGCGGTGAACGCCACCCTGCGGGTCACCCCCGACTCCGTCTTCGCCCTCAACGACGAGGACTTCACCGGCTCGCCCACCCGCTGGACCTTCGGCGATTAGCGCGCACCCTCCGGGATACTGCGGAGCGTGCGTATCCTCCTGGCCACCGCCGGCTCGCGCGGTGACGTGGCCCCGTACACCGGACTCGGCGTCCGGCTGCAGCAGGCCGGCCACCAGGTGACCATCGCGACCCACGAGGGGTTCGGCGGGCTGGTCCGGGCGGCCGGGCTCGGGTTCCGGGCGCTGCCGGTGGACCCGCGGGCCGAGCTGGCCTCGGCCGGCGGGCAGCGGCTGCTGCAGGCCGGCAGCGGGCCCCGCGCGGTGTTCGAACTGCTGCGCCTGGGACGGGCGTTCATGCCGGCGCTCGGCGACGGGCTGCTGCGCGCCGCCGAACAGGGCACCGACCTGCTGCTGTTGTCCAGTACCGCCGCGCCACTGGGGCAACCGGTGGCCGAGGCGCTGGGCCTGCCCTGTCTCGGCGTCTTCCTCCAACCCCTCGCGCCCTCCGGCGAGTTCCCGCCCGTGGTGGCCGGTCCGCGCTCGCTCGGGCGGCTCGGCAACCGGCTCGCGGGGCACGCCGCGCAGGCCGCGCTGGACCGCCTCTTCGCCCCCGCCGTCCACCAGCTGCGCCGCCGGCTCGGCCTGCCGCGCCACCGCCGGTCACCCGCGCTGCGCACCCTGCACGGCTTCTCCCCCACCGTGCTGCCGCGCCCGGCCGACTGGCACCCCGACCTGACCGTGACCGGCTACTGGTGGCCCGCGCCGACCCTCGACTGGCAGCCGCCGCCGCAGCTGACCGACTTCCTGCAGGCCGGCCCGCCCCCGGTCCTGGTGGGGTTCGGCAGCCTGGTCGCCGACGCCGAGCGGCTCGGCGCCACCGTCGGCTCCGCGCTCCGGGCGGCCCGGGTGCGGGCCATCGTGCAGACGGGCTGGACCGGTCTGCAGGTCACCGGTGGCGGGGCAGCGGACGACGTGCTGATGATGGACGAGCTGCCGCACGACTGGCTCTTCCCGCAGCTGGCCGCCGTGGTCCACCACGCCGGCGCGGGCACCACCGCGGCGGGCCTGCGGGCCGGCATCCCGGTGGTGCCGGTCCCGGCCCAGCTGGACGCGCCGTTCTGGTCGGCCCGGCTGACCGCACTCGGCGTCACCCCCGGTCCGGTGCCGCTGCGCACACTGACCGCCGAGCGCCTGGCAGCCGCCCTGCGCCACGCGGTGCGCGAGCCCGGCTACCGGGACCGGGCCCGCGCGGTGGCCGACCGGATCGCCTGCGAGGACGGCGCGGCGGGCGTGCTGCGCGCGGTGGAACAGATCGGCTAAATCCGCCGATTGGGGTCTACACTGGTCATACACCAGACACAGGAGAGAGCCGCACCGCCGATGGAGACGTCCACGGCCGTCCGAGCGACTCCCTTGTCGTGGGCCTGGCTAGGCCCCCGGCAGGTCCACTCGATAGTGCAGTCCCGCGCGACGGCCAGGATGCACGAAACCGAGGTCGTGACCTACCGGGGACTGTCGTGTCCGGCGCCGCCCGGCTCCGGCGGCAGCTCCTGCTCGGTCCAGATGGTCTTCCCCGACACCGTGTACCGGCTCCCCCAGCGACTGGTCAGCTGCGCCACCAGGTAGAGCCCGCGCCCGCCCTCATCGGTCAACCGCGCCCGGCGCATCCGCGGCTGGGTGCTGCTGCCGTCGGACACCTCGCAGGTCAGCGCGTCGGCCCGGATCAGTCGCACCGTCACCGGGCCACCGGCGTACCGGATCGCGTTGGTGACCAGCTCGCTCAGCACCAGTTCGGTGGTGAAGGCCAGCTCGGCCAAGCCCCAGGCGGCGAGCTGCGCGGTGGCGTCCTCGCGCACCTTGGCCACCGCGGCCGGGTCCGGTTCGACCGACCAGACGGCGGTGTCGGCGGCCGGCACCGTCTTGGTGCGGGCCAGCAGCAGCGTCACGTCGTCCTGCAGCCGGGTCGGCGGCAGGTCGGCCACCAACTGCTGCCCGGCCGCCCGCAGCGATCCCTGCCCGGCGCTCACCAGGGCCAGCCGGCGCAGCAGTTCGGCCATCCCCGCGTCGATGTCGCCCTCACCGCGCTCGATCAGCCCGTCGGTGTACAGGGCGAGCACGCTGCCCTCGGGCAGCTCGACCCGGACCGACTCGAACGGCAGGCCGCCGACGCCGAGCGGCGGCCCGGGTGCGACCGGCAGGAAGTCGGCGGTGCCGTCGGGGTAGGCGACGGCGGGCGGTGGATGTCCGGCGCTGGCCACCGTGCAGACCCGGGCGACCGGATCGTAGACGGCGTACAGGCAGGTGCCGCCGAAGGTGCTCGGCTCGGGACGGCCCGGTCGGGCCGGCCGCGCCTTCGACGCGTACTCGGAGGCCGCGACCGAGGCACTGCCGGCGCCGAACTCCGCGTCCAGGTCGATGTCCGCGACCAGCGCCGACTCCACCAGCAGCTGCGCCACCAGGTCGTCCAGGTGCACCAGCAGTTCGTCTGGCTCCAGGTCCAGGTCGGCCAGGGTGCGTACGGCGGTGCGCAGCCGTCCCATGGTCGCGGAGGCGTGCAGCCCGTGGCCGGTGACATCGCCGACCACCAACGCCACCCGGGCCGAGGAGAGCGGGATGACGTCGAACCAGTCGCCGCCGACCCCGCCGACGGTGTCGGTGGGCAGGTAGACGCTGGCAGTGGAGACGGCGGCGACCGAGCGCACGGCCGGCGGCAGCAGACTGCGCTGCAGGCCGATCGCGGCCCGGTGCTCGCGGGCGTAGCGGCGGGCGTTGTCCAGTCCGAGCGCGGCGCGGGCGCCGATCTCGCGCATCAGCGCCCGGTCCTCCTCCTCGTAGGTGTCCTTCCAGCGGTCGCGGCGGGCGGTGATCCGGCCGAGCAGCAGACCGCGGGCGTTCAGCGGGACGGTGATCGTCCAAGCCTCGGCCGGGTCCTCGGGTCCGGTGTCGCCGGCCGGGCCGACCAGCACCGGGTCCCCGGGGGCGGGCACCGCCTCGGGCGGGCCGGCGACGGCGGTGCGGCGCAGCAGCAGGCGGCCGTCGGCGTCCGGAACCGGCTCGGCACCGGTGAAGACGGCGGCGGCGATCTCCACCACGGCCACGTCGGCGAAGCCGTCGGCCAGCGCGTCCGCCAGGTGCTGGGCGTTCTCGGTGATCGAGAGGGTGTGGCCGGCGGCGGCGGTGACCTCGTGCAGCAGGGCCAGCCGGCGGCGGGCCCGGTACTGCTCGGTGATGTCGGTGAACAGCACCGTCGCGCCGATCACCGTGCCGTCGGCGGCCTGCAGTCGGAAGGCGGAGAGCGCCATCATCCGGCCGCTGCGCGGGTCGACCAGGGTGCGGGCCAGCTCCTCGGCCAGCACCAGCGGGCGGCCGGTCCGCAGCACCTCGCGCAGGTGGGACTCCAGGGCCTCGGCGTCCTGCGGCTGGAGGAAGTCGCCGAGCCGGCCGCCCGGCAGCGAGCTCGGCACGCCCGAGTAGGGCAGCAGGTGGGTGTTGGTGCGGACGATCCGCAGCTGCTCGTCGAAGACCGCCAGGCCGATCCGGTCCTGCAGGAAGAGCTCCCGGGTGAAGGCCTCGTCCTGGCGCCAGCGGTCGGCGGTGTCGGCTGGTGCGCCGAGCACCACGAAGCGGGCGGCGTGCCGGTTGCCGGGGGCCGCGCCGCGAAGCGTGAGGATTCTGACCTCCAGGTCGAGCGGGCTGTCGCCGCCGGTGCGCACGGTGGCCCGGCCGGCCCAACCGAGACCGGGTTCACCCTCGCCGTCGACGCCGCCCTCGGTCGGCTCGATCAGCAGCTCGCGCACCCGCCGACCGCGCAGCGTGCTCGCGGGGAGGGCGAGCAGCTGCTCGGCTGCGGCCGTGCAGTCCAGGATCCTGCCGCCGCCATCGACCAGCACCCCTGCCACGCCGTCGAGGAACGGGAAGCGGGAGTCGTCCAAATCGTCCACCTCGCCCGGTCATGCCCTGTCCTCATCCTGTACCGGGCGGCCGCCGTCGGCGGTGCGGCGCTCCGGGAGGGGGCGAAGTTCGGCCGACCTGATCCTTCGACCGGCCCGATCGCTCTCAGTGACCGCCCGCGTCCAGCAGCTCGACGTCCGCGATGTTGCGCTCGATCTCGGCGGCGGGCAGCGAGACGGCCAGCGCCCAGTAGTAGACGGCCAGCGAGAAGCCGGCGATCACCGCGATGTCCCACCAGAGCGGCAGGTTCCCGGTCGCGCCCTCGCCGAACTGGCCCTGCCAGGAGAGGACGCCCATTCCGGCCAGGTAGACCGGCAGCCACTGCCCGGCCCGGAAGTCCATCCGGGGCGCCCGGGGCAGCCCCTTGGACCTGGCGTAGGCGGCGTAGGAGCCGAGCAGCAGGTAGCCGATCAGGATCGAGGCGCCGAGCCGCCACAGGGTGTCCCAGCCGGCCCAGTAGATCACCAGGTTGGCCACCACGAAGGCGATCGGCGAGATGATCTGACCGGCCGGCAGGTGGTAGGAGCGCTCCATGGCCGGGAAGCGCTTGCGCAGGACGCCGAAGGCGAGCGGCGCGCCCGCGTACATCAGCACCACGGCGGAGGTGATGAAGCTGACCAGCTTCTGCCAGCTGGGGAACGGCAGGAAGCAGAGCACCCCGGCCACCCAGGCGATCAGCAGGCCGAGCCAGGGCACCGCACGCCGGTCGGTGGCCTGCATCGACTCGGGTGCGTAGCCGTTGCGGCTCAGCCCGTAGGTGATCCGCGAGCTGGAGGTGACGTAGATCAGGCCGGTGCCCGCAGGCGAGATGATCGCGTCGATGTAGAGCACCGAGGCCAGCCAGCCCAGGCCGATCAGCGTGGCGAGGCCGGCGAAGGGGCCGCTGATTCCGGTGTACGTCAGCTGGTCCCAGCCGCCGGAGAAGGTGTTGGCCGGCAGTGCGCCGATGAACACCACCTGCAGCAGGATGTAGATCAGGCTGCCGATCAGCACCGAGCCGAGCACCGCACGCGGGATGTCCCGGCGCGGGTGGGTGCTCTCCCCGGCCCACTGGATGGCCTGCTCGAAGCCGAGCAGCGCGAAGATCACCCCGCTGGTGCTGATCGCCGCGAGCACGCCGCGGGCGCCGAACGGCGCGAAGCCCTGGCTGCTGAAGTTGGACCCGTGGAACTCCTTGATGCCGAAGACCAGGATGGTCAGCACCGGGACCGCGATCTTCCACCAGGTGGCCGCGTTGTTGGTGCGCGCCAGCCACCTGACTCCGAAGAAGTTGATCGCCACGAAGACCGCCAGCAGCGCGGCCGCGACGACGAAGCCGGAGGCGGTCAGCGTCTGGTCCTTGGCGTGGAGCAGCCCGTCGGCCCAGGTCCAGTGCTGGGCATAGCCGATCATCGCCTGCACCTCGATGGGCGCGATGGTGGCGGCCTGCAGCCAGGTGAACCAGCCGAAGGACATCCCCGCGAAGCCGCCGAAGGCGTAGTGCGGGTAGCGGGCGGTGCCGCCGGCCACCGGGAAGAGGCCGCCCAGCTCGGCGTGCACCAGGGCGAGCAGCACGATGGCGACCGTGCCGATGCCCCAGGAGAGCAGGGCCGCCGGGCCGGCCGCCTTGGCGGCCTTCTCGGCGCCGAAGAGCCAGCCGGAGCCGATGATCGCGCCGACCGAGGCGAACAGCAGACCGACCAGGCCGACCTCCCGCCGCAGCGCGTGCTTCGGGGAGCTGCGTTGGGTCCCGGCAGCGGGTGACGCCATGGCTGCGGCCTCTCTCATGAACGAACAGGGCTTGTCCGACGCTGCCTCAGCTCACGCGGCCCGCGCACGCCGCGCGCCGGTGGCGGTCACCCGTGATCAGCCGTCCGGCGCAATAGTCCGACTCCCCGTCGACTCCCCGTCGGCTCCCCGTCGGCTCCCCGCCGACTCCCGGCCGACTCCCGACCGTGTCCCAATCAGTCCGTAGTCGTAGGACCAGCGAGGCTTCTGTGATTCTGGCGTGACGTGTGCGATGCGGGGTTGTTATCGAGGTGATGATCCGTCTAGTCTCCCTGCAACCCGCCACAGCGGGCACCCGAACGCGGTACGCCGAGTCCTGCCCACCGCGCTTTCCGGGACCACGACGACACCTCTGGGCAGGGGCGGGGGACCCAGGTTCAGTGCCGTCTCCCACGGCTTGGGGTGAAGCCGCCCGCCGGATCCGATCCGCGCGGGTGGCCGGGCCAACCTCCCGGTCCGAACCCGACAGCTCACCTCGCAGGCGTGCGGAGAGGGACGTTCCATGGTGTTTTCCGGTTCCGGCCGCCACCGCCGCCCGACCCAGACCGACCGCGCCGTGGCCGCCGCCACCGTGGCGGGCGCGGGCCTGGCCCTGCCGCTGCTGACCGCGACCGGCGCCCACGCCACGCCGAGCACCACCTGGGACGCGGTCGCCCAGTGCGAGACCGCGGGCAACTGGGTCGCCAACACCGGCAACGGCTTCTACGGCGGGCTGCACCTGACCGCGCGGGACTGGGTCGCCTACGGCGGCGACGAGTACGCCGCCGATCCCTCGCACGCCACCAGGGACCAGCAGATAGCCATCGCGGAGAAGCTGCTCGCCGACCGCGGGCCGAGCGCCTGGCCGGGCTGCGAGTCGGTGTCCGGACTGGCCCAGGCGACCACCACGCCGACACCGGCGCCAAGCGCGCCGACGTCGACCACGCCCGGCAAGCCGGATAAGTCCGACAAGCCCGACAAGCCGACGTCCGGGCCGTCGACGCCGACCGCCCCCACCGACGCGCCGCCGGCCACCCCGCCGACGCCCACCGCCCCGACCGCCGGCACGCCGAGCGCACCGGCGACCACGGCCACTCCGGCGCCCGCGTCCTCCGCTCCCGGCACGCCCGCCACCAGCACTCCCCGGCGGACCAGCCCCCCGCGCCAGCCCCCACCACGCCCAGCGCTACGCCGACCACTCCGGCGCAGCCGCAGCCCGGCACACCGGCGCCCGGTTCCGTGCCCGCTCAGCCCCAGCCCGCCCCGATGCCCGCGCCCGCACCGCAGCCCGGCTCGCAGCCCGCCCCCGTCGGCGGCCCCTACACCGTGCAGAGCGGCGACACCCTCTACGGCATCGCCACCAGCCACCACCTCGACGGCTGGACCCAGCTCTACCAGGACAACCTCGGCGTGGTCGGCGGCAACCCCGACCTGATCTTCCCCGGCCAGCAGCTCCAGCTCCCCTGAGCCGGGGCGCCCCGGCGTCCGTCGGAATCGGCCCGTCAGAATAGGGCCATGTCCCGACGAACCACCCGCCCCGCCAAGAAGCCCGCCGCCACCCGCACGAGCGACTGCCCGTGCGGCCTGCCGGCGAGCTACGACGACTGCTGCGGCCGACTGCACCGCGGTCTCGCCCAGGCGAGCACCGCCGAGCAGCTGATGCGCTCGCGCTACTCGGCCTTCGTCGTCCAGGACGTCGGCTACCTGCTGAGCAGCTGGCACCCGGACACCCGGCCGAGCGCGCTGGATCTCGCGCCGGAGCTGCGCTGGGAGCGCCTGGAGATCCTCGGGGGCACGGACGGCGGCCCGTTCCACACCTCGGGCACCGTCGAGTTCCGCGCCTACTACCGTGAGGGCCGCAGCTCGGGGACGATGCGCGAGAACAGCCGTTTCGTCCGCCACGAGGGTGCCTGGGTGTACCTGGACGGCGAGGTCGAGGCGGACTGAGCCCCGCACCGCCCCGAGGAGTCCGATGACCGACGTCCACCCGCCCGCCGTCCTGCCGGCCGAACTCCAGCCCGCCGCCCCACCGACCGAACTCCCGTTGGCCGAGCTTTCGTTGGCCGAGCTGCCGTTGGCCGAGCTGCCGTTGGCCGAGCTGCCGTTGGCCGACTACCTGCGCACCCTGCCGCACGGAATCCTCTTCGGCGCCGTCCACTTCACCGACCCGGACGGCCACCCGCTGCTGCTGAAGTCCGTCTACGACCCCGAGGTCTGGCAGTTCGCCGGCGGCAACATGGAGTTCGGCAGCGATCCGTGGGACTGCGCCCGGCGCGAGGTGTGGGAGGAGACCGGCCTGACGCTGCCTCAGCACCCGGTCCCGCCGTTGCTCGCGCTGCTCTTCGTCGCGGCCTCGGGCGACTGGCCGTTCAAGATCGGTGTGGTCTTCGACGGCGGCACCCTCTCCCACGCCCAACTCGCCGGCCTGGTGCTGGATCCCGCCGAGCACTCGGAGTACTCGGTCCGCTCGCTCGCCGACTGGCGCCAGGAGCTGCGACCGAGCCGGCTGGCCCTGCTGGAGGCGGCGGTCGAGGCCCGCCGGACCGGCCGCTCGGCCTACCTGCAGCTGCCGCTTCCCGCACCCGCCCATGAGACCTGAACCGCCGGCGCACCGAGCTACCGAGCTACTACCCGATCATCCCGATAATCGCTGTCCCGATTCCGGACGGCCCGTTAGCTTGACCCCCATGGACCTCACCGCCCCCGCCGACACCGCTCGCCTGGACCGCAAGGCGGTGGCCGCAGCGACGATCGCGGTCCTGCTCTGGGCCTCGGCCTTCGTCGGAATCCGCACGGCCGCCGCCCACTTCGGCCCCGGACCGCTCGCGCTGGGCCGGTTGGCGGTGGGCTCGGTGGCCCTGCTGGCGACCTGGGCGGTGCGCCGCGAGCCGCTGCCGCCGCGAGCGGCCTGGCCCGGCATCGCCGTCTCCGGCCTGCTCTGGTTCGCGCTGTACATGGTGGCGCTCAACTGGGGCGAGCAGAAGGTCGACGCAGGCACCGCCGCGATGGTGGTCAACCTCGGCCCGGTGCTGATCGCGCTGCTCGGCGGACTCCTGCTCCGCGAGGGGTTCCCGCGACAGCTGATGATCGCGGTCGCCGTCTCGTTCACCGGCGCCGTGGTGGTGGGACTGTCCCGCGCCGGCGGCTCCTCCTCGCTCCTCGGGGTGCTGCTCTGCCTGCTTGCCGCGCTGCTCTACGCGGCCGGCGTGGTGGCCCAGAAGCCCGCGCTGCGCCATGCCGGCGCGCTGCAGGTGACGGCCTTCGGCTGCCTGCTCGGGACGGTCGCCTGCCTGCCGTTCAGCGGGCAGTTGGTCTCCCAGCTCGCGCACGCCCCGCTCTCGGCCACCCTGGACCTGGTCTACCTGGGCCTGTTCCCCACCGCACTCGCCTTCAGCGCCTGGGCCTACGCCCTGTCCCGCACCACCGCCGGACGGATGGGCGCCACCACCTACGCCGTGCCTGCCCTGGTGGTGTTGATGTCCTGGGCGATACTCGGCGAGGTGCCGGCACTGCTGAGCCTGGTCGGCGGTGGGCTCTGCCTGACCGGCGTCGCGCTCTCCCGCCGTCGCTGACCCTCCGCCACTGACCCTCCGCCACTTCCCAAAGGACGCCCCCGTGCAGCTGACCATCGAGGACCAGCGCCGCCGCGCGCTCGCCTTCCGCGACCTCCACACCGGGCCCGGCGCCTTCGTCATCCCCAACGCCTGGGACGCCGGGACGGCGCGGCTGCTGACCGGGCTCGGCTTCCCCGCGCTGGCCAGCACCAGCGCCGGACTGGCCTTCGCGCTGGGCCGGGCCGACGGGGCCAACCTGGTCGACCGGGAGCAGACGCTGGCCAACGCGCGCTCGATCGTGGCGGCCACCCATCTGCCGGTCTCGGCCGACCTGGAGAGCGGCTTCGGCCCGGCCCCCGAGGACGTCGCCGAGACGATCCGGGCGGCGGCCGCCGCCGGACTGGCCGGCGGCTCGATCGAGGACGCGACGGGCGACGCCGCGGCGCCGATCCACTCGTTCGAGGCGGCCGTCGAGCGGGTCCGGGCAGCGGTCGAGGCGGCCCGCGGGCTGGACGTCCCGTTCACGGTGACCGCCCGCGCCGAGAACTACCTCTACGGGCGCGAGGACCTGGCCGACACGATCCGGCGGCTGCAGGCCTACGAGCTGGTCGGCGCCGACGTGCTCTTCGCACCCGGCCTGCCGGACGCCGAGTCGATCCGGGCGGTCTGCGCCGCGGTCTCCGCTCCGGTCAACGTCCTCGCCGCCGGGGCCGCCCAGCAGCTGACCGTCCCGCAGCTCACCGACCTGGGCGTGCGCCGGATCAGCCTCGGCTCCGGCCTGTCCCGGATCGCCCTGGCCGCCACCGTGCACGCCGCCCGCGACATCCAGCACACCGGCACCTTCGCCGCACTGGCCGACGCCCTGCCCTATCCCACCACCAACGCCCTGATGTCCCCGCCGGCGGTCTAGGCTTGCCCTAGTGTTGACGACATGTCAACTCGTCTTCTGACGGCGGCCGCCGCGCTCACCCTCGCTCTCACCCTCACCGAAGCGAACGCCTCGGTCGCGGTCGCCTCGGCCGCGGTCGCCTCGCCTGCGGTCGCCCCGCCCGCGCAGCCCTCAGAGTCCGCGCAGCCGGCGCACCCCGCGCAGCCCACCGCGGAGATCTTCGCCACCAGCAACACCGCGATCATCACCGACCCCGACGACCCCCGGCTCAGCACCCACCTGCGTGCCTTCGAGCGCGAGGTGCGCGGCATCATCCGGACCAACGGCGCCGCGCCCGGCTCCTCCACCCTGCTGGACGGCGTCTTCTGGTCCTCGGACCTGAAGCAGGCCACCTACGAGCGCTCCCGCGAGTTCGACGTCAACCGGGTCAGCGCCGACGGGCTGCACCACATCGCCGATCTGATCCGCAAGCAGTACCACCAGGAGTCGGTGCTGACCTTCCGCTTCCTGCCCACCACCGCCCCCGACGCCAATGCGGTCGAGATCGAGGCCCCCGGCGTCACCTCGCAGCGCCTGCACGACGCGCTGCTCGCCGACCCCGTCGCCCGCGACGAACTCGGCGGCGGCTCGGTCGCCCAGGACGGCAGGCTGATCCTGATCGCCCCGGTGGCCGACCTCCCGCTGACCCAGCACCTGCTCGCCGCACTGGGCGTGGACTGGACCGCGGCTACCGTCCGCTACGGCGCCGAGGAGTTCGTCGGGTAGGGCCGCTCCCGCAGCACGGCCTGCTCGGCCGCCCAGGGCAGCGAGTACCAGGAGAGCGCCGCCAGCACGGTGGCGCTCGGCAACTCGGCCGCGTAGGCCAGCACCTGGGCGAGCAGGTAGGACGAGCCGCGGTGCGCCGAGTACAGGTCGAAGTAGGCGTCCAGGGCGAGCAGCACGGCGGTGGCGGAGGCGACCGGGCTGGTGGCGCGGTGCCGACGGTGCACCAGCGAGGCCAGCAGGAGCAGCGCCGCCACCTCCATCACGTCCAGCCAGACCCAGGAGTTGGAGAGGTTCCGGGCCCCGAGGTACCCCCTGACCGACATCGCCAGTACGACGATCCACGGCAGCAGCAGGAACGCGGCCACCCGGAAGGCGATCGGCAGCCAACGCCGGAGCGTCGCCTCGCGGGCCTCGAGCGCTTTTCGAAGATCAGGCACCCGATGATCGTACCTATCCGTGACGGTCCGCCAGCTGATAGGAATTCATTCGGCAAGGCACGAAGGCAGCGGGGGAACTGGCAGTGGATCAAGCGACAAGTCGACAGGCTCAGGGTGGATCGGCTCAGGGTGGATCGGCTCAGGGTGGATCGGCTCAGGGTGGATCGGCTCAGGGTGGATCGGCTCAGGGTGGATCGGCTCAGGGTGGATCGGCTCAGGGTCGCCAGGATCAAGCCGGATCGACTCAGGGTCGACCGGTTCAAGCTGGATCGGATCAGGACAGCGCGACCGTCCTGATCCTCGGGGCCGGACCGGCCGGGCTGGTACTCGGCAACCTGCTGCTGGCGGCTGGCGTGGACTGCCTGATCGTCGAGCGACAGAGCCGCGCGCACGTCGAGCAGCGGGCCCGCGCCGGCTTCCTCGCCGCCAACACGGTACGGATCCTGACCGCCAACGGGCTCGCCGACGGCCTGCTGGCCAACGGGCAGCAGCACGACACCTGCGCCTTCCGCACCGACTCGGGCGAGTTCGAGCTCGGCTACCGCGACCTCGGCCGCCGCGAGGTGCACACCGTCTACCCCCAACAGGACCTGGTCCGCGACCTGGTCGCCGAGTTCCTGGCCCGGGGCGGCGAGCTGCGCTTCGAGACCGCCGCGATCGGGATCAGCGGACTGGACGGCGACCGGCCCGAGGTCCTCACCCAGGGCCCGGACGGTGCGAGGCGGCTGCTGCACGGCCGCTTCGTCGCCGGCTGCGACGGCCGGCACGGTCTGGCCCGTACCGCGATACCCGAGGGCGCGGCCCGTCGCACCGGCCGGGACCACGGTGTCTCCTGGCTCGCGCTGCTGGCCGCCGCGCCGCAGAGCCTGGCGGCCGTCACCTACGCCGTCCACCAGGACGGCTTCGCCGGGCACATGGCCCGCACCCCGCAGGTCACCCGCTACTACCTCCAGGTCGAGCACGGCACCGACCCCGCGGACTGGACCGACGACCGAGTCTGGGACGAACTGCAGCTGCGGATGCGCACCGACCAGTACGGCCCGCTGCACCAGGGCCCGATCCTGGAGCGCCGGGTCCTCAACATGGCCTCCGACGTCCTCGACCCGATCCAGTACGGCCGGCTCTTCCTGGTCGGCGATGCCGCCAGCCTGATCAGCCCGTCCGCCGCCAAGGGCGCCAACCTCGCGATCATGGAGGCCGAGGTGCTCGCCCAGGCGCTGGCCTCCCAGCTGCGGAACGGTGACGAGGGCCCGCTCACCCGGTACTCGGCCGACTGCCTGCCCCGCATCTGGCGCGCCCAGGAGTTCTCGCACTGGATGATCAACCTGCTGCACGGCCCCGCCGGCAAGGACGACGAGGCGGCCTTCCTCCGCGCCCTGCAACGCACCCGCCTGGAGAACCTGCGCACCTCGCGCCGCCACCAGGACCAGTTCGCCGAGCAGTACGTGGGGATCTGACGGCCCCAAGTGGCCACCTCCTCGGCCGACCGCTACCTCGCCGGACCGGGCGCTACCTCGGCGGGCCGGGCGCTACCTCGCCAGACCAGGCGCTACCTCGCCGGACCGGGCGTTTCCGACCGGCGCCGCGACCCGGCGATCAGGCGCCTTCCTCGCGCAGCGCCGCGACGGCCCGCGCGGTGGCACTGCCGATCGCGGCGTTGATCGCGAACTCGTCCGCGCCGGGCCGGGACCGGGTGAAGACGGCGGCAGCGTACTTCCGGCCGTCCGGGTACGAGATCACACCGATCTCGTTGCGCACCACCCCGATCAGACTGCCGCTCTTGGCCGCCACCTGCACCGGCCGCCGGAACCCCGCCGCGATCCGATGCCGCGTCAACTGCTTGGCCATGATGCCGCGTACGCGTTCGCAGGCGGCAGCCGGGCCGGCCTGGTCGGTCCAGATCAGCCGTAGCAGCCTGACCAGGTCGCGCGGCGTGCCACGGGTACCCTTCGCCGGGTCGAGCGCCCGGGAGCTCAGCAGCCGCTCGTCGGCCCGCGCCATCTCGTCCGCCGACGCCCCCGCCGACCAGGCGAGCGCATCCGCCCAGTCGGCGCGGCCGATGTCCTGGCCGATGGAGTCGAGCATGGTCTGCAGGTCCGACTCCAGCACGGTACTGGTCAGTCCGAGCCGTGCCGCCATCGCGTTGACGGCATCGACACCGATCCGCCGCAGCAGTTCGTCAGTGGTGTGGTTGTCGCTGATCGTGAGCATCAGCACCACCATGTCCCGTAGCGAAAGCACCACATCGTCCTGCAGGAGCGAGATCCCGGTGGGCCCCGGCGTCCGGCCGACAGCGCCGAGCGTCACGCGCTCACCCGGGTCCAACCGCCCATCGGCGAAGCAGCTCTCCGCCTCCAGCGCGATCAACACCTTGGACACCGAGGCCAACACCGCCTGCTGATCCGCCCGCACCGCGACCTCAGCGCCGCCATCGAGCGACTGGACGCACAACGTGCCTTCGCAACCGGCCTGTTCGAAAACCGCGCTGATCTTGTCCGTCATGCCACGGATTCTCTCAGCTCCCTCCCCGCCCCGGAAGGCGGTCGGCTCCCGCCAGCCCCCGCAACCACTCGGCGAGCGCGACGAAGTCGGCGTCAGTCAGGCCGCGACGGGGGTCGACGCGATGGAGCAGGGCCGGCCCCCGATGATGCGCCGCCACCCACCCGCGATCGACGCCGGTGATCTCGTCGTCAACCCACACGAACGCGCGCCCGGCTGCCCGCGCCACCAACGCCCGAGTCTTCCAGTGCAGTCCGCGCCGCTCATCCGCCTCATCCAGCCCCGACGGCTCCGGCCAACCCACCACCTCCAACTCCGGCAGCCCGAGCCTCGGCGCGATGCACTCGTTCGCGTCAGCCATCCACGTGGTGGCCCACACCAACTCGCACCCCAACGCCCTCAACCGCGCCCCGACCTTCGGATCCACCCTCCCCAACAACGGATTCGAGTCGTCCTCCCCCGCTCCCGGCCCCCGCTGCGACCCCGCCCCGAACGGAACGATCGGCCCATCGACATCGAGAAAGAGCAGCGGCCGCTGCGCGGAACCAGTCACAGCTGCAGGCTACCCAGGCCCTGGCCGGGGCTCTGGCCCTGGATGCTCAGAACAGCTCCCGTGCGCGCGTGCTGGCCCTGGGGGCCACCGTTGAAGAGGCCGATGAGTCCGAACGGTGCGTGGTCGCCGAGGCAGATGCCCAGCATTTCGTGCGCCTCGGCGTAGATGGGTTCGGTACGCGCGAACAGCGCCTCCTCATAGGCAGTGAGAGCCGCTTCGATGTTGTCGGGGTGAGCGGCGATCGCCTTGGCGAGTTCGGCGCCGTCGAGCATCGCCAGGTTCGCGCCGTCGCCGGACGGCGGCATGAGGTGTGCGGCATCGCCGAGGAGCGTCACTCCGGGCACGCGGTCCCATCGGTGTCCGTCCGGGAGTGTGTGGATCATGCGCGCGACCGGAGCGACCGCGCTGTCGGTGATCAGCGCGGTGAGCTCCGGAGCCCAGCCGTCGAACTCGGCCGCGACCCGAGCGGTCGCGGCGGCGGCATCGGTGAAGTCGATGCCGGCGATCCACTCGGCGGAGCGGTTCAGCTCGACGTAGGCGTGCAGGATGTTCCCCGCCTCGCGGTGCACGATGATTCCCTTACCGGGAGTCAGCGCGTACATCGCCCCGGCACCGACCGCATCGGCCGTCGCGGGGTGCCGCTCATCGACGTCGTACAGGTAGGTGTCGATGAACGTCGTGCCGGTGTACTCAGGCTCGGCGTCGGAGAGCAGCGGGCGGATCTTCGACCAGGCTCCGTCGGCACCGACGAGGAGGCTGGTGGTCACGGTTGAGCCGTCGGCGAAGGTCAGCTCGTGCCGGCCGGCGCTGAGAGCGCGGGCGCCGGTGACCTTGTGCGCCCATTGGACCGTCTGGTCGGGCAGGGAGTCGAGCAGGATCCGGCGCAGATCTCCGCGGAGCACTTCGGGGCGCTGCCCCGTGCCGTCGTCGGGGGCCTCGAACAGCAGCTTGCCGTGCTGGTCGAGCACGCGCGCCGCTTCGGCGCCTCCGTGGATGATCGCGCGGAACTCGTCGGTGAGGCCGGCGTCGGCGAGTGCGCGCTGCCCGTCGTCCTCGTGGATGTCGACCTGGCCGCCCTGCGTGCGGGACTTCTCCGAGGGATCGGCCTCGTAGACCATCGCGGGGATGCCGTGGACGTGCAGGACCCGGGCGAGTGTCAGTCCGCCGAGGCCGGCGCCGACTATGGCGATCGGGTGGTGGCTGGTGTTCATGGGCTTCCTCGCTTCTGTGCGGGCGCAGCGCCAGGGGCCCGAATGGCCCGAGGCGTCTGGGCTTTCAGACGCACTGATCACAGTCATCGGCCAGGCATCCTCTTCCTTGGCCCGGCAGCGGAAGCGAGCATGAACAGCGAGTATGAACACTGACAGCGAGGGCGGGGAGCCGGCCGAGCACGCACGCTTCGCGCGGTACCTCGATGCGTTCGCGCAGGTCCCGGAGGCGGCGGAAGTCGAGCTGGTCACCGTCGTTCTCGGCGACCCCGATCAGGTGATGGCTGTGTCGGCGGTCGCGCAGCACCTGGATCGGCGGGCAGCGGCCTTGCTGTCAGACCCGCGGTTCCAAGCCTGGGCGGCGAGTATGAGCGGCACTGTCGCCTCATATCCCTTCCTCACCCGGCGCTTGAGCGAGTGGTCCCTGTTCAGAGCCATCGCAGTCGACGAGCCCTGGGATCCCGACGCGCTGATCACCGCGACGGACTGGCTGCAACGCAAGGTCAGCGAGGGCTCGACTTCAGCACGAGCCTTGCGGGCCCTGGCCGAGAGCGGCCGCACCCGACGGGTGCGCAGCACCGCCAGGACCCGGCTGACTCAGCGTCGCCGCTGAGCGGACCGGCTCTGCTTCCGTCCCAGGTCTCCTGACGGTCCGTCAATCTCAGTAGGTGACTGTCACTCCGCTCACCGTGTGTGCGTCATTGAGCCCGCCTGTGGCCGCCGTGAAGCCGACCAGGGCGGGGCTTGGCAGTTGTACCGCGGTGTCGATCACCGGTGTGCCGTCCACCGAGACCTGGAGGTGGCCGCCGGTGGCTCTGGCCTCGATGGTGTGGGGGCCGTTGCGCAGGTTGGGGATGTTCTGGGCGGTGGACGCATAGCTCAGGGCGTCGCCGGTGCCCTGGGTGGCGACGCCGACGAAGTTGGCCGAGGGGTCGTTGCCGTTCTGGTAGGTGTCGAGGGTGACGGCGACCCCGGGCAGTCCTGCGTAGCCCAGGCCACCTCCGCCGACGCCCAGGGCGTGCTCGGTGGTGCGGCCGGCGTCGAGCAGGACGAAGGCCAGGCCGTCCGCACCGCTGCCGCCGCCGATGGAGGCGGTGAACCGGGCGTGCAGTTGGGCGGTCGGCACCGCGGTCGGGTACAGCGCGGAGCCGGTCTCATCACTGGCCGCCGGGGTGAGGACCAGGTCGGTACCGGAGAAGGCGGCGCTGCCGTTGAGCGTCCAGCCGTCGGCGCTGGGGGCGGGGACCGTACCGCCCTGCACGGCGGTGCCGGTGAAGCGCACCGTCTGCGCGCCCTGGCCGTCGTTCCCGGTGATCAGGTACTGCCCGGAGGCCGAGCCGGTAGCCGTGGGAGCAAGGGTGATGGCCTGGTGGATCACGTCACCCGGGTTGATCTGCTGTCCCTCGGCGACCGGATTGGGGACCGCGAAGGGCGGCGTGGGTGGTGCGGCCTTGGTGATGGTCAGCGCCAGGTTGCCGGTGTTGCTGAGGTCGAAGGTCCTGGTGGCCGAGCCGCCGACCGGGACTTCGCCGAAGTCCACGCTGGTCGGGCTGATCGTCAGGTGCGGCGCGCCGACCACCGCCGAACCGGTGAGCGGAACGGTGACCGAGAGCCCGTCGGCCCCGGTGACGGTCAGTTGGGAGGAGTCGCCGCCCGGCGGGCTGGCGACCGTCGGGGTGTAGCTCACCGAGACCGTGACCGAGGCTCCCGGGTCGATCTGCGCACCGGCTGCGGGCAGCCCGCTGGCCGAGAAGGGCGCGGCAGGGGCGGTGGTGGTGGCGACCGTCTCGGCACTGGTCCCGGTGTTGCTGATGGTGACGCTCAGCGTCTCGCTCTGGCCGGTGGCGAGTTCACCGAAGGCCAGGGTGGGCGGGGAGGCTCCGAAGCCCGGCTGGGTACCGGTGCCGTGCAGGTCGAGCCCGACGGTGCCGGCTGCCCCGCCCACGGTGACCGAGAAGCTGAGGGTCGCGGTGGCACCGCCGGCGCCGGTGGGCGTGAAGGTGACCGGGACGTCGAAGGTCTGGCCGGTGTTGAGGGTGACCGGCAGGGCGGGCGCCGGGCTGCCGATGGCGAAGGGCGCGGTGGTGGCCACGGCGGTGATCGTCACGGCCCGGGTGGCCGTGACAGTCACGGTGGCGGTACCGGTGTTACCGACGGCGGTCTGGCCGAAGTCGACCGGGGTGCCGATGAGTGCGCCCTGGGCGGGGCGGCCGAAGGCGAGCAGCTGACCGTCCCGGGTGCCGACGTAGACCCGTCCGTTGCTCACCGCCGCGACCGGGAACTTGACGGCGGTGCCGATCGGGGCGGACCAGCGCAGCCTCAGCACGCCGTTGACCGGAACGGCGTCGTAGGCACGCAGCTGGGCATTGCTGCCGTTGGAGCCGCCGGGACAGGTGACCCAGACCAGGGCGGAGCCGGAGGTGGTACCGGTGGAGCTGACCACCGGCGAGCCGGGATAGTGGCCGATGCTGCCGCTGCTGGTGCCGGCGCTGGTCAGCACGGGCAGGCCGGTACCGGAGACGCCGTAGCTGAGGGCGCGCAGCACACCGTCGTTCTCGGCGACGTAGACATAGCCGCCGTCGCCACCCCAGACCGCGGGGTGGCCCCAGACCCCGCGGAACGGGCCGCTGACGCTGAGCGCGGCGTCCGGCACACCGCGCCTGCTGCGGCCGCCGAGATCGTCCCGGTCGAGCAGGAAGACCCGGCCGTCCTTGCCGATCTGGACCATCAGGTTCGGGTGGGCCGCCGTCCCGAAGGGCGGCGAGGGCAGTGCGACCGGGCCGCCCGAGCCGAGGTCCTGGTCGTTGTTGTCGAGGTCGTCCGCGTTGCTCGGGCTGAAGAAGTCCTTGGCGACCAGATCGGGGCCGGCGTCTGCGGCGACCCGGACCACGGATTCGGCGAGGTGGCCGGGCGGCTGCTTGCCCGGGCCGGGCGCCGGCGAGATGCCGTTGCCGGTGGAGAGGAAGATCCGGCCCGGGCCGTCGGAGACCGGACCGTCGCCGCCCATCCAGACGCCCGCCATCTTGCCCCCGGCGGCGTCCTGGGTCGCCCAGAGGCGGATGGCTCGGGTGTCGGTCCGGACGCCGACCACGTAGCCGACATAGGGCCCGGCGTCGCAGTGCGAGCCGAAGCCCGCGAAGACCTCGCCGTCGAGCAGCAGCAGGCCGGGACGCTGATGGGCGGTGAACGGGATGATCGGGTTGGACGGGTCGTTGGCCGGGGCGCCCTGGATGGTGACCGGCCATCCGGGGTGCTCCAGGCCGGTGGCGAGGTCGAGCGCGTGCAGGTACCAGTGCGGGTGCTTCTCGTCGGGGCCGTCGTTGACCTTGGCGGTGACGTAGACCAGGCCTGACGAGGCGTCGTACACCGGCGTGGCCGTGACGCCGAGATTGGGGACCAGATCACCGCAGCCGATGGCCGAGGCGGGCCAGGCGGGGCCGAGCGAGCGGGACCAGAGGACGGCACCGGTCACCGCGTGGATGCCGTAGACGAAGTTGTTCTCGGTGGCGACCAGCACGGTGCTGCCGATCACCAGCGGCTGGGCGTAGACCTGCCCGTCGACCGTGGTGGCGAAGAGCTGGCCGAAGTCGGCCGAACTCACCTGGGCGGGCGTGAGTTGCGGCTCATTGGCCGTCCAGCCCGTGCGCATGGCGTCGATCGACACGGTGGTGTCATCGGTGCTACCGACGACCTGGGCGGAGTTCGTGCTGGTCTGCGTCATGCTGCTGCGCCTCCCTCACCGAGCGGGGACGAATGGATGCCTACGAATGGATGCCTACGAACTTCCTGACAGCACAAGTGTCCGGGATCTTCGTGACGCTCCGCAATCGCTCGATCAGGTGAACTGCCGTCAGAGTTCCATTGACTGACCGTCGAAGGCGACCTCAACGCCCGCCTCGGCCAGCACGGCGACGGCGGGCGAGCCCGGCACGGTCAGCGGGTTGGTGTTGTTCAGGTGGGTGTACAGCCGCCGCTTCGCCGGATGCCGGCGCAGCCGGTCCAGAGTGCCGCCTGGCCCGCTGACCGGCAGGTGGCCCATGCCGCGCGCGGCGCCGCTCGTACCGGTGGCCCGGTCGAGTTCGTCGGCGGTCCAGAAGGTGCCGTCCAGCAGGACGCAGTCCGCACCTGTCAGCCAGTCGTCGAAGCCCTCCGGCCACTGGGCCAGTGACGGTGCGTAGACCAGCGTGGCGCCGGTGGCGGTCTCCTCGAAGCGGTACGCCACCACCCAGGGGCCAGGGGCCGCCGACTCCCGGGCGTAGCGCGGCCGCTTGTCGCCGATCGGGAAGGCCGTGACGGCCAACCGGCCTCGATCCAGCGGCAGTTGCTCCCCGCCGAGCGGCCGCCAGTGGGCCGTGCCGTAGGGAGCCAGCAGCGAGCGCAGCGGGAACGCGTGGGTGAGCGCGTCCAGCACCGCGGCCGGCGCGTGGAGGTCGAGTGCCGCGCCCTCCCGCAGCGCGAACAGGCCGACGGTGTGGTCGAGTTCACCATCGGTCAGCAGGACCCCGCGCAGCGGCGTGTCACGGCTGCCGGCCGGTGGGACCAACTCCGGTACGGCCAGCAGTTGGGCGCGCAGCTCGGGTGAGGCGTTGACCAGGTACCAGGCGTTCTCGGAGACGCTGATCGCCAGCGCCTCCTGGCTGCGCCACCCGGCCGGCCCAGCCGATCGGGCCTGCTCGCAGGGGGCACAGCCGCAGTTCCACTGAGGCAGCCCGCCACCTGCGGCCGTGCCCAGAATCCGCACCCGCATCCGACTCCTCCACCCTCAGCGTCCGTCCCGGGATCCACTCCGTGGCCCGGGCCCCGGCAGCCGCGGCCCGGGCGGGCGCGGCACGATGACCGACCGGCCGGAGTCCTGGCTCCGGGTGGCCAGGAACGCGTCCACCAGCGGCCGGTGCGGCGAGAGCCGGCAGACCGGGTCGGCCACCGCGGCGTCCCCGGTGAGCTCGAAGGCCTGGCAGCGGCAGCCGCCGTGGTCCTGCTCGCGGCGCTCGCAGCTGCGGCAGGGCTCCGCCATCCAGTCCGTGCCCCGGAAGCGGTTGAACAGCGGTGCGTCGAACCAGATCTGGGCCAGGGTGCTGTCCCGTACGGTCGGCGCGGCCGGGCCGGCGAGCCGGCCCGCCGCCGGGCAGGGCAGCACGGTGCCGTTCGGTGCCACGGTCAACTGTCGGCTGCCCCAACCGGCCATGCAGGGTTTGGGCCACTCCTCGTAGTAGTCGGCGGGCACGTAGACGAGTGCCGGAAGCCGGTGCCGGCCGGCGCGCACGGCCTGCTCCGCCGAGAGCAACTGCTCCGGGGTGGGCAGCAGGGCCGCGCGGTTGACCAGCGCCCAGCCGTAGTACTGGGCGTTCGCCAGTTCCAGCCGGTCCGCGCCGAGTTCGACCGCGAGGTCGATCAGCTGGGGTACCCGGTCGATGTTGGCGCGGTGCAGGACGACGTTGAGAGACAGGGCCAGGCCCGCCTCGCGGACCAGTGCGGCGGCGGCGAGCTTGCGCCGGTGCACGGCGCGGCCGGCGATTCGGTCGGCGGTGGACGGCTCGGCGTCCTGGAGGCTGAGTTGCACGTGGTCGAGGCCGGCTGCGACCAGCTGGGCCGTGCGATGCGCGGTCAGCGCCTGACCGCCGGTGATCAGGCTGGTGTAGAGGCCCTGTCGGTGGACGGCGGTGACCAGCTCGACCAGATCCCGCCGGGCCAGCGGCTCGCCGCCGGAGAGGTGGACCTGCAGCACGCCGAGCGCCTGCGCTTGGGCGAAGAGCGCGATCCACTCGGCGGTGGACAGCTCGTCGGCGTAGTCGTCCAGCGCCACCGGGTTGGCGCAGTAGCCGCAGGCGAGTGGGCAACGGTACGTCAGTTCTGCCAGCAGGCCGAGTGGTCGCTCGACTGCCGGGCTCATCCCCCGCCTCCGTGATCGGCCTGGTCCGGGCCGGCCCCGACCAGGCCGAGCCGGGCCAGGTCGGCGAGCAGGGCGTCCACCTCCTCGGCCACCACCCCCCGGTAGGTGCTGCGCAGTTCGGCGGCGATCCCGGCCGCGTCGCGCCGGCCGTCGCAGAGCGCCAGCACGGCGGCGGCCGTCTCGTTGAGCAGCACCACGCCCTCGGGGTGCAGCAGGGTGGGCATGCCGCGCACCGCGTCCTGGGCGAGCCGCACCCCGCGCCGCAACCGCCAGCCGCGCACTGCCTCGGCTGCGCGGTCGGCGGGCCGGGTCGGCTGCTCAGACACGAGCGCCGATGTGCGCGTGCTCGATCGCGTCGAGCATCGACCAGAGCACATCGCACTTGAAGGAGAGCGCCGCGATGGCGGCGTCCTGCTGCTCGCGGGTGGTGCAGTACATGGTGACCAGCTCCATCGCGTGCGCCGCGTCGGCGTCCGCCACCTCGGGGCGCAGCTCGAAGTACCGAAGACCGGCGGGATCGACCCAGCGGTAGTGGGTGTGCAGGGCGGACAGCCGCTCGCGCATCAGCTCGGGTGAGAAGAGCTCGGTGAGTGAGGCGGCGACCGCCTCGGTCCACGGGCGGGTGCGGGCGAACTGCACGTAGGCGTCGGTGGCGAACCGGACGCCGGGCAGCACATGGCGCTCGTCCTCCACCTCCTCCACGCTGAGGCCGGCGGCCTCGGCGAGGGCCAGCCAGTCGGCGTTCCCGCCCTGGCCGAAGGCCGCGCCGTCCTGGTCGGTGATCCGGCGGATCCAGCGACGACGCACCTCGGGCACCGGACAGTTGGCCACCACGGCGGCGTCCTTCTGCGGGAGCCACTTCTGGTAGTACCAGCGGTTCGCCACCCAGGACCGCAGTTCGGCATCGCCCAGGGCGCCCTGATGGAGCCTCAGATGGAAGGGATGGTTGTGCCAGTAGCGCTCGGAGTGCGCATACAGCGCAGCGGCGAAGTCGGCGGTGCTCAGGGGCTCCAGGGCCGTCATGGCGGGCGCTACCGTCGGCCCGCGTAGGCCGTGACCTCGTGCGCGAGCTCGACGGGCCAGGCGCTGGGTACCACCCACTGGCGGCGCGCCTCGGCCTCCGGAACCGGCCTGCCCGGTGGCGTGGCAGGCTGCGCGCTCGTGCCGGGAGAAGTGCTCTGCTCGGTCATCCGCTACCCCGTTCCGGGCTGCTGCGTATACGGCCAGCTCCCAGCATCCGCCACTTCGAGTAGCCGCACAATCACCGAAAGGAGTGAAGCTGCTGCCCACCGGAGCCCCGACAGCCGGGCAGTGGGTTGCCTTTTCAAACCTACTACCGCTAGCGTGCGGACCCATGCAGATAGTTGGGAATCCAAACCCTCAAGCGGCCCATGCCGATCACCAGACCCAGGCACCCCACCTGCCCCACCCCCGCGCGGTCTTCCTGGTGGTGACCGCCGCGGTCTTCGTCTCCAACCTCGACCTGTTCATCGTCAACGTCGCCCTGCCCTCGATGAACCAGCGCTTCCACGGCAGCACCCTGGCCGGCCTCTCCTGGGTGCTGAACGGCTACGCGATCGTCTTCGCCGCGTTGCTGGTGCCGGCCGGCCGGCTGGCCGACCGGATCGGCCACCGGGCCGCCTTCCTCGCCGGTCTCGCGCTCTTCACGCTCTCCTCCGCGCTGTGCGCGCTCGCGCCCGGTGTCGGCTGGCTGGTCGGCGCCCGGCTGCTGCAGGCCGTCGGCGCCGCCCTGCTGATGCCCACCTCGCTCGCGCTGCTGCTGGACGCCACCGAGCCGCAGCGGCGGCCCGCGGCCGTCCGCGTCTGGGCCTCGATCGGCGGAATCGCGGCCGGTCTCGGCCCGGTGCTCGGCGGGCTGCTGGTGGAGGCCGACTGGCGCTGGGTGTTCCTGGTCAACCTGCCGGTCGGGGTGGCCGCCCTGGTGGCCGGGGCGCGGGTGCTGCCCCGGCTGCGCGGCCGGGGCGCCGAGCCTTGGCCCGACCTGGCCGGCGCACTGCTGTTGACGGCCGCGATCGCCGCGCTGGCCGTCGGCCTGGTCAAGTCCGACGCCTGGGGCTGGGGATCGCCCCGGGTGCTCGGCTGCCTGGCGGCGGCCGCCGTGCTCACCCTCGGTTTCCTGCTCCGGTCGGCCCGGCACCCGGCTCCGGTGGTCGAGCTGCCGCTGTTGCGAGTGCCGGTCTTCGCGGCGGCCAACGCCACCGCGCTGCTCTTCACCGTGGCCTTCGCCGGCATGCTGCTGACCTCGGTGCTCTGGTGCCAGCAGGTCTGGGGCTACTCGGCGCTGCGGACCGGCCTTGCCGTGGCACCCGGCCCGCTGCTGGTGCCGCCGATCGCCCTGACCGCGGGTCCACTGCTGCGCCGGCTCGGCCACGGTCGGCTGTCGGCCCTCGGCCTGCTCTGCTTCGGCGCCGGGATCGCCTGGTGGGCAGCGGCGATCGGGACCGCTCCCGGGTACGCCGGTGAGCTGCTGCCGGGCATGCTGCTCACCGGTGCCGGGGTCGGACTCACCCTGCCGACCCTGATCGGCGCCGCGGCGGCCGCGCTGCCGCCCACCCGCTTCGCCACCGGTTCGGCGGTCACCACGATGGGCCGTCAGATCGGCGCGGTGGTCGGAGTGGCGGTGGTGGTCAGCCTGCTCGGCACCCCGCACAGCGCCCAGCAGGCACTGGGCGCCTTCCGCCATGCCTGGTGGGCGGTCCTGGTCGCCACCGGGCTGGCGCTGGCCGGGTCGATCGTCCTCGCCACCGTCCAGCAGCGACAGAGCCCGACCCCGAGCGAGAACCCGAGCACGAGCACGACCCCGAGCACAAACCCGACCCCGACCCCGGGCAGACCGTAACCCCCGCGCACGCCCCACTCGCGGCCCCGGCAGGGAGCGCACACCCCCGCTCCCGTTGGCCGTCCGCCTGCCGCAGTGGAAAGCTCGAACCACGAGCCTTCCCGCGCACCCCGAGGAGCGCCGCGATGTCCGAGCGAGCAACGTCCCGGGCCGGAGCCACCGGTCGGGCGCCCGCCGTGCCGGGGCCGGAGAGCCTGCGCAACGTCGTGCTGGTCGGCGTCAGCGGCTCCGGCAAGACCACCTTGACCGAGTCCCTGGCGCTGGCCGCCGGCGCGCTGACCAGGGCCGGCCGGGTCGCCGAGGGCAGCACGGTCTCCGACTTCGAGGAGATCGAGCACCAGCAGCAGCGCTCGGTCCGGCTCTCCCTGGTGCCGGTCGAGTGGCAGGGCGTCAAGATCAATCTGCTCGATCCGCCCGGGCACGCGGACTTCACCGGTGAGCTACGGGCCGCCCTGCGGGCCGCCGACGCGGCGGTCTTCGTGGTCTCCGCCACCGATCCGGTGACCGGCCCGGTGCGGGCGCTCTGGTCGGAGTGCGCGGTGGCGGGCCTGCCCCGGGCCATCGCCGTCACCCATATGGACGCGGCCAGGGCCGACTTCGAGGAGATCCTGACGGCCTGCCAGGAAGCATTCGGCAACGGGCATCTGGACTCCGTGCAGCCGCTGGACCTGCCGGTCCGCAGCGACGGCCGGGTCCGCGGCACCGTCGAGCTGCTGACCGGCGAGACGCACGGCGAGGCCACGCCGCTGCCGGAGACCGAGCCGGCTCGGGAGCGGCTGGTCGAGGCCATCGCCGGCGAGGACGACGAGCTCATGGAGCGCTACCTGGGCGGCGAGACGCTCGACCCGGACGCGCTCACCCGGGGGCTGCGCGGCGCCGTGCTGCACGACTCGATCCACCCGGTGCTCCCCCTCACCGAGGACGGCACCGGCGCGGTCGACCTGCTCGACCTGATCGTCTCCGGCTTCCCCGCCCCGACCGACCGTCCGGCGCCGGAGCCGCTGGACGGTCGGCCCGAGGGCACCGGTCCCGACGCACCGCTGGTCGCCCAGGTGATCCAGAACACCGGCGACCAGTACGTCGGACGGCTCAGTCTGGTGCGGGTCTTCGCCGGCACCCTGCAGCCCGACCTGCTGCTCCACGTCGAGGGGCCCGAGGCGGGTACCGAGCACGGCGTCGAGGCCGCCGAGGACCGGATCGCCGGCCTGACCAGCCCGTTCGGCAAGCAGCAGCGGCCGGTCGGGGAGGCCTTGGCCGGCGACCTGGTCTGCGTCGGCAAGCTGACCACGGCTCGGGTCGGCGACACCCTCTCGGATCCGGCCGCCCCGCTGGTGCTGGAACCGTGGAGCCTGCCCGAGCCGCTGTTGCCGATCGCAGTCGAGGCCCGCAGCCGCAGCGACGAGGACAAGCTCGCCCAGGGTCTGGCCCGGCTGACCGCGCAGGATCCGACCGTCCGGGTCGAGCAGAACGCCGCCACCAAGCAGCTGGTGCTCTGGTGCACCGGTGAGGCGCACGCCGGCGTGGTGCTGCACCAGCTGGCCGAGCTGTACGGCGTCCAGGTGGACCAGGTGCCGTACCAGGTGGCGCTGCGCGAGACCTTCGGCGGGACCGCGACCGGCCACGGCCGGCTGGTCAAGCAGTCCGGCGGGCACGGCCAGTACGCGATCTGCGAGCTGCTGGTGGAGCCGCTGCCCGGCGGCAGCGGCTTCGAGTTCGTCGACAAGGTGGTCGGCGGCGCCGTGCCGCGCAACTACATCCCCTCGGTGGAGAAGGGCGTGCGCGCCCAGTTGGAGCACGGCGTGGGCGACGGCTATCCGCTGGTGGACGTCCGGGTCACTCTGTTGGACGGCAAGGCGCACTCGGTGGACTCCTCCGACGCCGCCTTCCAGACCGCCGGGGCGATGGCGCTCAAGGACGCGGCCGGCCAGACCAGCGTGCGGCTGCTGGAGCCGGTGGCCGAGGTCGCCGTCCTGGTGCCGGACGAGTACCTGGGCGGCGTGTTCAGCGATCTGTCGGTGCGCCGGGCCCGGGTCCTCGGCACCGAGCCGGGCGGCCCCGGGCAGAGTCTGCTCCGCGCCGAGGTGCCGGAGCTGGAGCTGACCCGCTACGCCGTGGACCTGCGCTCGCTCTCGCACGGCACCGGCTCGTTCACCCGTTCGCCGCTGCGCTACGAGGCGATGCCCCCGGCACTGGCTGCCAAGGTCGCCAGGCCCACCGCCGACCGCGCGACCCGCTGACCCGCCCCACAGACCTCAGGACCGATCCGCCAGCAGCCGGACCGCCTCCTCCCGCATCTCCACCTTCCGCACCTTCCCGGTGACGGTCATCGGGAACGCGTCCACCAGGTGCACGTAGCGCGGGATCTTGTAGTGCGCGAGCCGCCCGGTGCAGTACTCGCGCAGTGTCTCGGCGGTCAGCTCGGGTGCGGCGGGGCGCAGCCGGATCCAGGCCATCAGCTCCTCCCCGTACTTCTCGTCGGGCACCCCGATCACCTGTACGTCCAGCACGTCGGGGTGGCCGAGCAGGAACTCCTCGATCTCGCGCGGGTAGATGTTCTCGCCGCCGCGGATCACCATGTCCTTGATCCGGCCGGTGATGGCGAGGAAGCCGTGCTGGTCCATCACGGCCAGGTCGCCGGTGTGCATCCAGCCCTCGGCGTCGACCGCCTCGGCGGTCTTGGCGGGCTCCTCCCAGTAGCCGAGCATCACCGAGTAGCCCTTGGTGCACAGCTCGCCGGCGGTGCCGCGCGGCACGGTGGCGCCGGTGGCGGGGTCGACGACCTTGACCTCCAGGTGCGGTCCGACCCGCCCGACGGTGTGGATCCGCTGCTCGAAGCTGTCCTCGGTGCGGGTCTGGGTGGAGACCGGGGAGGTCTCGGTCATGCCGTAGCAGATGGACACGTCGCGCATCCCCATCCGCTCGATGACCTGCTTCATCACCTCGGCCGGGCAGGGTGAGCCGGCCATGATGCCGGTGCGCAGCGAGGAGAGGTCGTGGGTGGCGAAGGAGGGGTCGTTGAGCTCGGCGATGAACATGGTCGGGACGCCGTAGAGCGAGGTGCAGCGTTCGGCGGCGACGGCGGTGAGGGTGGCGGCGGGCTCGAAGGAGGGGGCCGGGATGACCACGCAGGCGCCGTGCGAGGTGGCGGCGAGGTTGCCCATCACCATGCCGAAGCAGTGGTAGAAGGGGACGGGCACGCAGATCCGGTCCTGCTCGGTGTACTCGCACAGCTCGGCGACGAAGTAGCCGTTGTTGAGGATGTTGCGGTGCGAGAGGGTGGCGCCCTTGGGGAAGCCGGTGGTGCCCGAGGTGTACTGGATGTTGATCGGATCGTCGGCGCTCAGCCCGTCCCCGATGGCGGCCAGGGCGACCGGGTCGACGGCAGCCTGACCTGCCGTCAGCAGTGCGGACCAGGACTCCTCGCCGATCAGCAGCACGTCCCGCAGTTCTGGACAGCGCGGCTGGGCCTCGGCCAGCATGCCGGCGTAGTCGGAGGTCTTGTACGCGGGCATGGCCACCACGGTGCGGACGCCGGACTGGCGCAGCACGTACTCCAGTTCGTGGGTGCGGTAGCCCGGGTTGATGCTGACCAGGACCGCGCCGATCTGCGCCGTCGCGTACTGCACCAGGAACCACTCCGGGCAGTTCGGCGACCAGATGCCGACCCGGTCGCCGGTGCGCACCCCGAGCGCGAGCAGGCCGTGGGCCAGCACGTCGACGTCGGCGAGCAGCTGACGGTACGTCCAGCGCCGGCCGCTCGGCACGTCGACCAGCGCCTCGCGCTCTCCGAAGGCGGCCACGGCGCGGGCCAGGTTGGCACCGATGGTGTCGGCCAGCAGGGGCGTGTCGGTGGCACCGCGGGCGTGGCTGAGCTGGGCGGCGGCGGGCATCGGGCGGCTCCGTGGCTGGTGAGGGTGGGGACCGGCGCAAGCGAGGCTGCCATACCCACCCGGGTCCGGGCCATACCCCGGAAGCTACTTGAGCAGGCGCGACAACCGCCGGTCCGCCAGCGGCTTGCCGCCGGTCTGGCAGGTCGGGCAGTACTGCAGCGCCGAGTCCGCGAAGGAGACCTCGCGGATCGTGTCCCCGCAGACCGGACAGGCCTGGCCTGCCCGCCCGTGCACCCGCAGCCCGGTCTTCTTCTCCGCCTTCAACTCCCCGGCCGCGAGTCCGCGCGAGCGCTCCACCGCCTCCCGCAGGGTGCTGCCGATCGCCTGGTACAGCGTCTCGGTCTGCTCCTCGGTCAGCCGCGCGGCCAGTTTGAAGGGCGACATCCGGGCCGCGTGCAGGATCTCGTCGGAGTAGGCGTTGCCGATTCCCGCGATCACGCTCTGATCCCGCAGCACCCCTTTGAGCTGCCGCTTCTCCCCGCTCAGCAGGTCGCGCAGCACCGTTTCGGTGAAGCCGGGGTCGAGCGGGTCGGGCCCGAGGCGGGCGATTCCGGGCACCTCGCCGGGGTCGTGCACGCAGTAGACGGCCAGCCGCTTCTGGGTGCCGGCCTCGGTCAGGTCGAAGCCCGTGGTGGTGGGGTCGGCCAGCCGTACGCGCAGGGCCAACGGCCCCTTGCCGGGTCGCGGCGGCTCGGCGGGCAGCTTCTGCTGCCAGCGCAGCCAGCCCGCGCGGGCCAGGTGGGTCACCAGGTGCAGTTCGCCGGCGGTGATCACCAGGAACTTTCCGCGCCGCCCGACGGCCTCGACCGTGCGCCCCTCCAGGGCGGTGAGCGGCGGGTCGTAGGTCTTGAGCACGTTCACCGCGACGGGGTAGACCCGGCCGATCGCACGCGTGACCAAGCGCTCGTTCAGGAACTCGCTCAGCGCTTCGACCTCGGGCAGCTCGGGCACGCCTCCCAGTCTGCCCCGGCGGCCCATGCCACGCCAGGAATCCCGGCGGACCGCGCCAAGCCAGGAATATGGTCGGTCGATAGTGTCGGCATATGGACTATCAGCTCGAACTCCAGCGCGCCGTCGACGCCGCGCGCCCGGTGCTGGCGACCGGCCGGGTGGCCGACTACATCCCGGCGCTCGGCGAAGCCGACCCGACCGCCTTCGGCCTGGCCCTTGCCACCGTGGACGGCGAGCTGTACGGGGCCGGGGACTGGCAGACGCCCTTCTCCATCCAGTCCGTCTCCAAGCTCTTCACCCTCGCGCTGGCACTGGCCACCGGCGAGTCGCTCTGGCACCGGGTCGGGCGCGAGCCGTCCGGCACGCCGTTCAACTCGCTGGTCCAGCTGGAGTCCGAGCAGGGCATCCCGCGCAATCCGTTCATCAACGCCGGCGCCGTGGTGGTCACCGACCGGCTGCTCACCCTGACCGGCGACGCGGGCGGCGCCGTCCGCGAGTTCCTGCGCGCCGAGTCCGGCAACCCGCTGCTCGACACGGACCTCGCCGTCGCCGCCTCCGAGGCCGAGCACGGCCACCGCAACGCGGCCCTGGCGCACTTCATCGCCGGCTACGGCAACCTGGAGAACCCGGTCGAGGCGGTGCTCGGCCACTATTACGCACACTGCGCGATCGCCGCCAGCTGCCGCGACATGGCGCTGGCCGGGCTCTTCCTGGCCCGGCACGGCGTGCGCACCGACGGCAGCCGACTGCTCTCCCGCAGCGAGGCCAAGCGGATCAACGCCGTCCTGCTCACCTGCGGCACCTACGACGCGGCCGGCGACTTCGCCTACCGGGTGGGCCTGCCCGGCAAGAGCGGGGTCGGCGGTGGCATCCTCGCGGTGGTACCCGGCCGCGGCACGCTCTGCGCCTGGGGACCGGCGCTGGACCGGGCGGGCAACTCGGTCGGCGCGGTCGCGGCCCTGGACGCCTTCACCACCGCCACCGGGTGGTCGGTCTTCTGATTCGACATGATCCGACACCGCCTGACGACACCTCAGCGAGCTGCGCCGACTCCGTGCAGGTCACGGCTACGCTGAGCGGGCCCGAGGAACCGGCGGAGCCGCCGCGAACAGAGGAGCCGCCGCCGATGACCCCGACGCCCCGCGAGGCCCTGCAGACCATCCGCCACGAGCTGGCCCCGGCCGAACACGACAACCGGCTGGTCCCGCGGATCGAGCAGGGCCTGGCCCCGCTCCCGGTCCTCGCCGAACTCGCCGCCCAGCAGCACCGGATCATCCGCAGCGACCGCCGCAGCTTCCTGGTGCTGGCCGCTCGCTGCGCCGACACCCCGGCCGGCGGCTACTTCGCCCAGCTGGCCGAAGGCGAGTCCTCGGCTCTCGCCGCGCTCACCGCCTACGCGGACGCCTGCGGCCTGGACGAGGCGGCGCTGCGTGCCCGCGAGCCGCTGGCCGGCTGCCAGGCCTACCCGGGGCAGATGGCCTGGCTGGCGCTGAACGGCGAGCCGACCGCGGTGGTGCTCGCGCTGGCCGCCAACTTCGCCGCCTGGGGCAACTACTGCGCGATCACCGCGCGGGCCCTGCGCCGCCACTACGGCTTCTCGGACGCCGCCTGCGCCTTCTTCGACTTCTTCGCCGAGCCCGCGCCCGAGCTGGACAACGAGGCGGTCGCCGTGCTCGAGGCCGGCGGGCTGGACCAGCCGCGGCTGGCCGAGGGCCGCCAGTACGGGCGGCTGTTGCAGTCCTACGAGCTGATGTTCTGGAACACGCTGGCCGATCTCTCCTCGAGCACCGAACCGGAGACCGACTCGGGCCTCGGTCTGGCCTAGCCACTGCCACTGCCACTGGCACCGGCACCGGCACCGGCACCGGCACCGCAGCCCACGCACTCCCCGCTCTGGTTGGCCGCCACGCGCCGCAAGGAGCAGTCTGGATGTGTCGGCGGGCCATCCCGGCCGGCCCCTGAACCACAGGGAGGACAGATGTCCACCGTCAGCCCGGAGCGCGCCGAGCAGACCGCCGAAGCGGCCAAGGAAGAGGACGAGCGGCTGGAGGGTGTCACCTCCGAGCAGGTGCTGCACGCGCAGGACGAGTCCCGCGCGGAGGGCGAGCCCTACGAGGACCCGGAGTGATCGGATGCACACGCTGGAAGAGCAGATCGAGATCGAGGTCCCGGTCCAGGTGGCCTGGGAGCAACTGCACCGGATCCATGACTACCCGCGGTTCGTGGACGGCGTGATGCACGCCCACGCCCACGGCAATCACCGGGCCCACCTCGACATCGAGGTGGACGGCAAGGAACGCGTCTTCGAGACGACGATCAAGGACCTCGGCGGCAACCAGGTGATGGACTGGCGGACCCTGGACGGTGCGCACCTGCACGGCACCGTGGTGCTGCGCGAGTTGGACACCGGCTCGACCGAGGTGCAGGTCCGGGTCGAGTACGAGCCGGAAGCCGTCCACGACGCCTTCGGCGGCCCGCACGGCTTCGCCCAGTCCGGCGCGATCGAGCGCACCGTGCGCCACGACCTCGAACAGTTCAAGCAGCTGGTCGAGAGCGAGCGCCCGCTCCCGGGCGGCCCCTGACCCGGCCACTGACCCGGCAACGGCAGTCCGACCGAGAACCGATCCGCCCGGCGCGCTCAGCGGCCGGGCGGATCGCCGTGCCCTGCGCCGCCCCGCCCCCGTGCCGAGCCGACCCCGTGCCGGGCCGCCCGCTCGGCTGGCCGGGGGACAGCGGCGGGGAGGCTGCCGGATGTGGCCGACCGGCATGCCTACGCTCACCGGGAGCTGACGCATCGTCAGGATGCCATCGCCGGAAGGGGACTTCATGCCGGTCGACCACACAGAAGAGCAGGCCACCACCGAGCGGACCACCACCGAAGGGACCACCACCGAGCGGAGCCGTTGGTCGGACTCGGGCGGCCAGGACCGCCGAGGCCTGGTCCGCACCCTGCTGGGCGGCACCGCCGCGCTGGCCGGGGCGGCCGCGCTGTCGACGCCCGCCGCCGCCCTGCCGACCCCGCCGGCGGGTTGGCCGCTGGGCGGGCCGACCGACGACCCCTTCGAGGTCGACGCCTTCCAGTCCAACGGCCGGGTCCGCGAGTACTGGATCCAGGCCGACTCCTTCGAGCACAACGCGGTGGCCAGCGGCCACGACCCGATGTCCGGCAAACGCTTCACCCCCGCCCAGACCACCTTCTGGGCGATCGGCTTCCGCGCCTACACCCCCGGCTGGGGCCAGCCGCTCGACGCCGACCTGGGGCCCAGCGGCATCGGCGCCAACAGCGGCATCCCCGGACCGGTGCTGCGGGCCGAGGTCGGCGACGAGCTCCGGGTGCACTTCCGCAACAACGACGAGCACTACAAGTGGCCGCACAGCATGCACCCGCACGGTGTGCGCTACAGCCCCGAGCACGACGGCGGCTGGCTCGCCGAGGACCCGCAGGCGCCGGGGACTGCCGTCCCGTACGGCGCCGACTACACCTACAGCTGGTTCTGCACGCCGGGCTCGGTGGGCACCTGGCCCTACCACGACCACTCGATGCCCCAGACGGTCCCGGCGCCGAAGGGTGCCACCCCGCAGAGCGCCGACCCGCACGCTTCCGCGACGGACGGCCCTGCGGCGGCGGCCGAGCCGGTGATGGAGATCGGTGCCGAGCTCGGCCTGCTGGGCGTGCTCGCGATCACCGACCAACGGACGGCTCCGGTGGACCGCGAATGCGTCGTCGTCCTGCACGACGTCTACCGGACCGACATCCCGTCAATGGCGATGTCGCTGAACCTGCTCAACGGCGGCGCCTACCTGGACAACACCCCCACCTTCACCGCGAAGGTCGGGGACCGGGTGCGCTGGCGGGTCGTCTCGCTGGGCAACGAGCTCCACGTCTTCCACCTGCACGGACACCGCTGGCGCAGCCGGCTGGCCCACGGCGCGGTGGACTCGGAGCTGATCGGGCCGGCCACCACGCTGACCATCGAGTACACCGAGGACAACCCCGGCGACTGGATCTACCACTGCCATGCCACCCACCATCTGATGGGCGGCATGGCAGGCCGCTACCGGGTCAGCCCCTGAGGCTCCTGAGGCTCCTGAGGCTGAGGCAGCAGAATCCCCGGGCCGCCGTCAGAGGCTGAGCATCCGGCCCAGCACGCCGGCCAGCACCGGCTCCGGCTCGGCCACCGAGCCCCGCGACTGCCAGGCCACGAACCCGTCCGGACGCACCAGCACCGCGCCGGACGGGTCCACGCCGTGCAGGCCGGCCCAGTCGGCATCGCCGTCGACGAGCAGGTCCTGGCCCACCCGCAGGCAGCTGACCGGCACGCCGAGCCGCTCGGCGACCCGCTCGCCGGCCGCCTGCCAGGCCCCGTCCTCGGGGCCGCTGAGCAGTACCGGGGTCTGCTCGTAGAGGTCCAGGGTGGAGACCCGGGTGCCCGCCCTGCTCAGCCACAGGTGCGGCGCGCGACCGCCGGGCGTGGCGACCGGGCGGAACTCCATCGGCACCGCGCTGTCCAGCGAGCCGGGATCCGCGCCCGGCACCGCGCTGGAGGCGTACCGGTAGCCCAGCACCACGGCCATCATCCCGGCCTGCCGCCCGACCCCCGGCGCGACGTCGTAGCCCGGGTGCTGGTGCTCGGCGGAGCGGGCCGAGGCGCGGGCGCTGGTGGCGAGCGCGACCGGGCGCCGCTCCGCGTCGTAGCTGTCCAGCAGTCCGGGGCCGGCCCAGCCGCGCAGCACCGCCGCGAGCTTCCAGGCCAGGTTGTGCGCGTCCTGGATCCCGGTGTTGGAGCCGAAGGCGCCGGTCGGGGACATCTCGTGGGCCGCGTCCCCGACCAGGAAGACCCGGCCGTGGGCGTACCGCTCGGCCACCCGCTCGGCGGCGTGCCAGGGCGCCTTTCCGGTGACCTCGACCGCCAGGTCCGGCACGCCGGTCGCGGTCCGGATCAGCTGGGCGCACCGCTCGTCGGTGAAGTCCTCCAGCGTCTCACCGCGGTCGGGGTGCCAGGGCGCGTGGAAGACCCAGTCCCGCTCGTTGTCGACCGGCAGCAGGGCGCCGGCGCCCTGGGGGTTGGTCAGGTAGCAGACGATGAAGCGCCGGTCGCCCACCACCTCGGCCAGCTGCTCGGCCCGGAAGGTGATGCTGACGTTGTGGAACAGGTCGCCCGCGCCGGTGTGCCCGATGCCGAGCGCCTCCCGCACGGGGCTGCGCGGGCCGTCGGCCGCGACCAGGTAGTCGGCCCTGACGGTGCGGGTCCGCCCGGTCTCGCGCGTTCGCAGGACCGCCGTGACCCCCTGCTCGTCCTGTTCGAACGAGACCAGTTCGGTGCCGAAGCACAGCTCGCCGCCGAGTTCGCGGGCGCTGCTCAGCAGCACCGGCTCCAGGTCGTTCTGGCTGCACAGGCACCAGCCGGACGGGCTGAGCCGGGCCAGCCCGCCGCCCGGGTCGATCTGCCGGAACAGCCACTCCTGGTCCTCGCCGGTCAGCGATCCGGCCTGCAGGATGCCGTGGTTGTCGGCGAGCACCGAGGCGGCCTCGCGGATCAGCTGCTCCACGCCGGCGGTCCGGTAGAGCTCCATGGTGCGCACGTTGTTGCCACGTCCGCGCGGGTGGTGCGAGGTCCGCGGGTGCCGTTCCACCAGCAGGTGCTCGACGCCGAGCCTCCCGAGGAAGAGCGAGGCGGACAGCCCCACCAGCGAGCCGCCCACGATCAGCACCGACACGTGTTGGTCGATTTTCGATGACATAGGACGGCTATTCCCGTGCGGACTCCAGTCGGGTGCCCGCCGGCCGGATCTTCACCCGGCTGACTCACGCACCGCGCACACCGCCTCGCGGCGCGTGAGCATCGGACGTATGCGATTCGGGGGGCCGTCAATCGCCTAGACCGTGGAGAGGAACGAGTGCCGTGACGATCGCGTCCGACCGACCGCAGGCCACCCCCACCGAGCCGCCGCGCCTGCGCGTCGTCCTGCTGCTGGACGTCCACGACGGCCATGAGCAGGACTTTCTCGCTGCCTACGAGCAGATCCGCCACCAGGTGGCGGACGTCCCCGGGCACATCAGCGACCAGCTGTGCCAGTCACTCGGCAATGCCGCCCAGTGGCTGATCACCAGCGAGTGGGAGAGCGCCGAGCCGTTCCTGCGCTGGGTGGACAGCGCCGCCCACCGCAAGATGGTGGAACCGCTGCACAACTGCGTCCGCGACACCCGCTCGCTGCGGTTCGTGATCGCCCGGGAGACGCCCGAGCAGGGGCAGGTCCCGCGCCGGCCGAGCGGGCTCGGAGCCCGGCCGCAGCTGCAGAGCACCGACCCGGTGCCCGCGCCGCCGCTGAGCGCCGGCGGCGTCGTGCACCACGCGATCACCTTCACGGTGAAGCCGGGCAGCGAGCAGGCCGTCGCGAAGATCCTCGCCGACTACCAGTCGCCCCGGGCGCAGGTCGACGCCACCACCCGGCTCTGCCGCACCTCGCTGTACATGCAGGGCAACCGGGTGGTGCGGGCCGTCGAGGTCCAGGGCGACCTGGCGAACGCGCTGCGGCACGTCGCCGCCCAGCCCGAGGTGCGGGCCGTCGAGGAGGCGGTCAACCCGTACCTGGAGGAGGAGCGCGACCTCACCGATCCGACCTCGGCGCGGGCCTTCTTCGCCCGGGCGGCACTGCCCGCCGTGCAGCACTTCGCCACCGAGAAGACCACCGAGGACGCCGCCACCCCGGACGGCACCACCCGGTACGCCTTCTGCTACCCGGTGCGCCAGGGCTGCGGCGAGGCGGTGGCGATCCTGCTGGCCGAGCAGGACGCCCTGGCGGCCGCGGCCGACGGCCATCCGCTGGCGAGCAGCACGATGTTCCTGCGCGACGGACTGCTGGTGCGGCTGGTCGACCTGCGGGTGCCCTGGCAGCAGGCCCCGGCGGCCGCGGCCGGCATCGCGCCCGGTGAGGAGTCCTGGGCGCTGCGCCAGTTCCTGCAGCCGGGCCCGGGCGCGGACCTGACGACCACGCCCGGCATCGCGCGCTTCCTGGAGGACTGCGCGATGGAGCTGGTCACCGACCGCCAGGCCCAGGACCTCTGAACCCGCATCCTCCCTCCGCCGCAGAACGAGCAAGCCCTGCAGAACGAGCAGGCCCCGCAGAAAGAGCGAGCCATGACCACTCAGTCCGTCCGCATCGTCCCTCTCGACGCGACCACGCCCAACCGCAAGCGCGGCGGCGACCTGCGCGCCATGCTCACCCCGACCTCCGTGGGGTCCACCAGCGGCTTCATGGGCGTCGCCCTGATCGAGCCCGGTGAGCAGATCAACGAGCACTACCACCCGTACTCCGAGGAGTTCGTCTTCGTCGTCAGCGGCGAGCT
The DNA here is from genome assembly GCF_000744785.1 of Kitasatospora azatica KCTC 9699. Classification (NCBI taxonomy): domain Bacteria; kingdom Bacillati; phylum Actinomycetota; class Actinomycetes; order Kitasatosporales; family Streptomycetaceae; genus Kitasatospora; species Kitasatospora azatica. The sequence continues at coordinate 1,096,255 of NZ_JQMO01000002.1, forward strand.
GGAGGTGGACCTGGACGGGGTCACCCACGAACTGCGGCCCGACCACGGGCTGATGATCCCCCGTGAGATGCGCCACCGGTTCCGCAACGTGGGCACCGCCGAGGCCCGGATGGTCTTCCACCTCGGTCCGCTGGCACCCCGCCCGGAGCTGGGGCACGTGGACACGGAGGAAGTGGCGTGACCGAGCGGGGCAGCGCCGAGCGCCGGGTGGCCGTCACCGGGCTGGGCGTGGTCGCCCCGGGCGGCATCGGCGTCCCGGCCTTCTGGGAGCTGCTCACCGCCGGGCGGACCGCGACCCGGGGGATCACCCTCTTCGATCCCGCCGGCTTCCGTTCCCGGATCGCCGCCGAGTGCGACTTCGACGCGCTGGCCTGCGGCCTGGACCCGGACCGGGCCGCGCGGGCCGACCGCTATGTGCAGTTCGCCCTGGCGGCGTCCGGCGAGGCGGTCCGCGACTCGGGTCTCGAGATCGCCACGATGGACCCCTGGCGGGTCGGCGTGTCGCTGGGCTCGGCCGTGGGCGGCACCACCCGGCTGGAGCACGACTACGTGGCGGTCAGCGCCGGCGGGTCCCGCTGGGACGTCGAGTCGCAGCCCGCCGGGCCGCACCTGCACCGGGCGTTCTCGCCCAGCGCGCTGGCCTCCGAGGTGGCCGAGCAGGTCGGGGCGCAGGGTCCGGTGCAGACCGTCTCGACCGGCTGCACCTCGGGGCTCGACGCCGTCGGCCATGCCTTCCACCTGATCGAGGAGGGCCGGGCCGACGTGATCGTGGCCGGCGCCTCCGACTCGCCGATCTCCCCGATCACGGTGGCCTGCTTCGACGCCATCAAGGCGACCTCGACCCGCAACGACGACCCGGCCCACGCTTCCCGTCCCTTCGACGCCGCCCGCGACGGCTTCGTGCTGGGCGAGGGCTCCGCGGTCCTGGTGCTGGAGGAGCTGACGCACGCGCAGGCGCGCGGCGCCCGGATCTACTGCGAGATCCGCGGCTTCGCCACCTTCGGCAACGCCTACCACATGACCGGGCTGACCACCGAGGGCCGCGAGATGTCCGAGGCGATCGACCGCGCTCTGGCGCAGGCCCGGATCGACCCGAGCGACATCGACTACGTGAACGCGCACGGCTCGGGCACCAAGCAGAACGACCGGCACGAGACGGCTGCCGTGAAGCGCTCGCTGGGCGCGCACGCGTACGCCGTCCCGATGAGTTCGATCAAGTCGATGGTCGGCCACTCGCTGGGCGCGATCGGTGCGATCGAGCTGGCCGCCTGCGCGCTGGCGCTGGCCCACGGCGTGGTGCCACCGACCGCGAACTACCAGACCCCGGACCCGGAGTGCGATCTGGACTACGTGCCCAGGACCGCGCGCGAGGCCAAGCTGCGCACGGTGCTCTCGGTCGGCAGCGGCTTCGGCGGCTTCCAGTCCGCGGTGGTACTGGCCCGAACTGACGGGAGGACGCAGTGAGTCGGCGCAGGATCGAACGAGCGGGCCGGCGGGCGGTGGTGACCGGCCTCGGCGTGATCGCGCCGAACGGCATCGGCGCCACCGCCTTCTGGAAGGCGGTGCAGCAGGGCGGTTCGGCCCTCGGCCCGGTCACCCGGGAGGGCTGCACCGAGCTGCCGCTGCGGGTGGCCGGCGAGGTGCGCGGCTTCGAGGCGGCCGAGCTGATCGAGGACCGCTTCCTGGTGCAGACCGACCGGTTCACCCACTTCGCCATGGCCGCCGCCGAACTCGCCCTGGCGGACGCCCAGGTGGATGCCGGGCAGCAACAGCCGTTCGGCGTCGGCGTGGTGACCGCGGCCGGCTCCGGCGGCGGCGAGTTCGGCCAGGGCGAGCTGCAGCAACTCTGGGGTCGCGGACCGCACTTCGTCGGCCCGTACCAGTCGATCGCCTGGTTCTACGCGGCCAGCACGGGTCAGATCTCGATCCGCGGCGGCTTCCGCGGGCCGTGCGGGGTGCTGGCCAATGACGAGGCCGGCGGCCTGGACGTCTTCGCCCAGGCCTGCCGGAGCATCCGGCGCGGCACCGACGTGGTCGTCGCGGGCGCCACCGAGGCGCCGCTGGCGCCCTACTCCGTGGTCTGCCAGCTCGGCTACCCGGAGCTCAGCCTGGCCGCCGACCCGCACCGGGCCTACCTGCCGTTCACCGACGAGGCATGCGGCTTCGTGCCCGCCGAGGGCGGCGCGATGTTCGTGGTGGAGGAGGAGGACGCGGCCCGCCGCCGCGGCGCCTGGGTCCGGGCCGTGGTCGCCGGCCACGCGGCCACCTTCACCGGTACCTCCGGCTGGGAGAAGTCCCGCCAGGGGCTGGCCCGGGCGATCCGCGGCGCCCTGGACGAGGCCCAGTGCCCGCCCGGCGAGGTCGACGTGGTCTTCGCGGACGCGCTGGGCGTGCCGGCCGCCGACCAGGCCGAGGTGCTGGCGATCGCCGACGCCCTGGGCCCGCATGCCGCCGACGTCCCGGTGACCGCCCCCAAGACCGGCTTCGGCCGCGCCTACTCGGCCGCCTCGGCGCTGGACGTGGCCGCCGCGATGCTCGCGCTGGAGCACGGCGTGGTGCCCCCCACGCCGAACGTCACCGAAGTCCAGCACGGACTGAACCTGGTCACCGGCCGGGCCCACCGGGCACCGCTGCGCACCGCACTGGTGCTCAGCCGCGGCCTGATGGGCTGCAACTCGGCGCTGGTCCTGCGCCGGGCCGGCGACGACCGACCGTAACCACCCGCCCAACCGAAGGAGATCCGCCATGAACGGTCCTGTGACCATCGAAGAGCTCGCCCTGCTGATGAAGTCCCGAGCCGGCCTGACCGTCGACCCGGAGCAGCTCGCAGCCCGGCCCGACGACCCCTTCGAGCTCTACAACCTGGACTCGCTCGGTCTGCTCGGCATCGTCTCCGAGCTGGAGAACCGCTACGGCCGGTCGATCGACAACGAGCCGGAGCGCTGCAAGACCCCCACCGAGTTCCTGACCCAGGTCAACGAACAACTCAACGCTGGAGCCTGAGATGACCGGACACACCGACAACACGATCCTGATCGCCGCCCCGCTCGACCTGACCTGGGACCTCACCAACGACCTGGAGCGCTGGCCGGAACTGTTCAGCGAGTACGCCACCGTCGACATCATCGAGCGGCAGGGCGACAAGACCACCTTCCGGCTGACCATGCACCCGGACGACGAGGGCCGGGTGTGGAGCTGGGTCTCCGAGCGGGAGGCCGACCGGACCGCCGGCACGGTGCGGGCCCGCCGGGTGGAGACCGGCCCGTTCGAGCACATGGACATCTTCTGGGAGTACCGGGAGGTGGACGGCGGGACTTCGATGCGCTGGGTGCAGGACTTCGCGATGAAGCCCACCGCCCCGGTCGACGACGCCGGGATGACCGAGCACATCAACCGCAACTCCAAGATCCAGATGGCGCTGATCCGCGACAAGGTCGAGCAGCACGCCCGCGAGAGCGCTCGTTGAGCCCGAAGGGACGCCCCTGATGCACCGCTCGTTGATCGTCGCCCGGATGCGACCCGACTCGGCCGCGCGGATCGCCGAGACCTTCGCCGACTCCGACCGCGGTGAACTGCCCGGTCTGGTCGGGGTCACCGGTCGCAGCCTCTTCCAGTTCGGCGACCTCTACCTGCACCTGATCGAGGCCGACCGGCCGCCCGGCCCGGCGGTCGCCAAGCTGACCGAGCATCCGGAGTTCCGCGACGTCAGCGCCCGGCTCGCGGCCTACGTCAGCGCCTACGACCCGCAGACCTGGCGGGAGCCGAAGGACGCCATGGCCCACGAGTTCTACCGTTGGGAACGGGACTGACATGACCGACACCACGCGGGAGTCCGCTGCTTCGCCGACCGCGTGGGTCCGGTGCGAGGGCTGCGTCACGCTCGTCTACGGCAAGCGGTTCAGCCGTGCGCTGCTGGTCTGCCCCGACTGCGGGTCGCACGCCAGACTCACCGCGCAGCAGCGGCTGGACCAACTGCTGGACGAGGGCTCGGCGCAGCCGCTCGACCAGGTCGACTGTGTGGCCGACCCGCTCGGCTTCGTCGACCTGCGGCCCTACCCCGAGCGGCTGGCGGAGGCTCGGGCCAGCACCGGACTGGCCGAGGCGGTGCTCTGCGTCCGGGGGCTGATCGAGGGTCAGCCGGTGATCGCCTGCGCGATGGACTTCCGGTTCCTCGGCGGCAGCCTCGGTTGCGCGGTCGGCGCGCAGATCGCCGAGGCGGCCCGGACCAGCCTGCGGCTGCGGATCCCGCTGCTGCTGATCACCGCCTCGGGCGGGGCCCGGATGCAGGAGGGCGTGCTCTCCCTGATGCAGATGGCGAAGACCGCGCACGCGCTGGCCGAGCTGGACGAGGCCGGCGTGCTGGTGCTCTCGCTGATCACCGACCCGACCTACGGGGGCGTGGCCGCCTCCTTCGCGACGCTCGCCGATGTGATCATCGCCGAACCCGGGGCCAGGCTGGGCTTCGCCGGCCCGCGGGTGATCGAGCAGACCATCGGCGGGAGCCTGCCGCCCGGCTTCCAGCAGGCCGAGTTCCTGCGCGGGCACGGGCTGATCGACGACGTGGTGCAGCGGGGTGCGCTGCGGCCGGTGCTCGGCCAACTGCTGAGCCTGCAGCATCCGGGCGCCCGCCCGGCCGCCCCCGCCACCTCAGCCACCTCGGCCACCTCGGCCACCCCGGCCACGCAGCCGCACGAGCCTGCCGAGCAGTTGCCGAAGCCGGATGCCTGGGCGACCGTCCAACTGGCCCGGCACCCCGAGCGGCCCACCACCCTCGACTACGCCGCCCACCTGCTGGACGGCTTCCACGAGCTGCACGGCGACCGGATCGCCGAGGACTGCCCGGCCGTGGTGGGCGGCCCGGGGTGGCTGAACGGGCGGCCGGTGATGCTGATCGGGCATCAGAAGGGCGGCACCGAACTGACCGAGCGTCAGCACCGCAAGTTCGGCATGCCGAGCCCCGGCGGCTACCGCAAGGCGGCCCGGCTGATGCGGCTGGCCGCCAAGCTCGGCCTGCCGGTGGTGACGCTGATCGACACCCCGGGCGCCAACCCGGGCCCGGACGCCGAACGGGGCGGCCAGGCGGTCGCCATCGCGGAGAACCTGCGGCTGATGGCCCGGCTGCCGGTGCCGATCGTCGCCGTGATCACCGGCGAGGGCGGCAGCGGCGGGGCGCTGGCGCTGGCGGTCGCCGACCGGGTGCTGGTCTGCGCCAACGCCGTCTATTCGGTGATCAGTCCCGAGGGCTGCGCGGCCATCCTCTGGAAGGACAGCGAGGCGGCACCGACTGCCGCCGCCGCTCTGCGCGTCGACGCCGAAGAACTGCTCCGGCTCAGTATCGTCGACGGTGTCGTACCCGAACCGCCGGGTGGTGCGCACACGGATCACTCGCAGGCCGCCGCCCTGCTGGGCGATGCCGTGACCGCCGCGCTGGCGGAGCTTCAGTCGTGGGAACCGCAGCGGCTGCTGCGGGAGCGCGGCGGCCGCTTCCATCGCTTCGGTCTCGGAACCGCCCCGAGCGCTGGACAGGGAGTTTCGTGAAGTCGGAACACGAGCAGTCGGACCACCGGATGAACGGCGGTCCGGACGGTCAACTGAACAGGCGTCAGCCGGACGGCCCGGACGGCACGCTGGCGGCGCTCTGCCGCAGCGTGGCCCAGCTGACCGCTGCGGCGCCCACGCCGCCGCAGCGGATCCGACTGCAGTCGGGACAGACCGTCGTCGAGATCGAGTGGCCCGAACCGGTGGGCGCCGACCCGACGCCCGGACCGGTCCCGCCCGCAGCGGCGGCAGAGCCCGCACCGGCCGCCGAGGACGAGCTGACCTACGTCAAGGCCCCGATGGTGGGCACGTTCTACCACGCCGGCTCGCCGGACGCGCCGCCCTTCGTCAAGGTCGGCGACCTGGTCACGGCCGGCCAGCCGGTCGGTGTCCTCGAGGCGATGAAGATGATGAACACCATCGAGGCGCAGGCCGACGGGCGGGTGGTCGAGCTGCTCGCACCGAACGCGCAGCCGGTGGAGTTCGATCAGCGCCTGATCGCGCTGGAGCCCACGGCCGGGACCAAGTAGGGGCCGGTCGCGATGAACGCACCGTTCTCAACCGTCCTGATCGCCAATCGGGGCGAGATCGCCCTGCGGGTGGCCCGCGCCTGTCGCGAACTCGGCATCCGCACCGTGGCGGTGTACTCCAGCGCCGACCGCGACTCGGCCGTGGTCCGGTTCGCGGACCGCAGCGTCCACATCGGTCCGGCTCCCGCCCGCGGCAGCTACCTCAACATGCCCGCGATCGTCGAGGCGGCCCAGCAGACCGGCGCACAGGCGATCCACCCCGGCTACGGGTTCCTCTCCGAGGACCCGGACTTCGCGGAGATCTGCGAGGCGCACGGCCTGGTCTTCATCGGCCCGCCCGCGCAGGTGATGCAGCAGCTCGGCGACAAGGCCGCGGCCCGGACCCTGATGGCCGAGGCCGGGCTGCCGGTGCTGCCCGGCAGCACCGGCGCGCTGAACTCCCCCGCCGAGGCCGAGGCGCTCGCCCAGCAGGTCGGCTTCCCGGTGATCCTCAAGGCGGTGGCCGGTGGCGGCGGCCGGGGCATGGCCGTGGTCCGCGCCGCCGGCGACCTGCGGTTGGCCTACCACCAGACCCGGGCCCACGCCCGCGCGGTCTTCGGCGACGAGCGGCTCTACCTCGAACGCTTCGTCGAGGACGCCCGGCACATCGAGGTGCAGGTGCTCTGCGACCGGCACGGCGCGGTCGTCCACCTGGGCGAGCGGGACTGCTCGGTGCAGCGCCGGCACCAGAAGCTCGTCGAGGAGTCGCCGGCGCCGAACCTGCCGCCCGAGCTGCGCGAGGCGATCTGCGCGGCCGCGGTGCGGGGCGCCGCGGCGGTGGGCTTCGTCGGCGCCGGGACCTTCGAGTTCGTGCTGACCCCGACCGGCGAGTTCTACCTGATGGAGATCAACTGCCGGCTCCAGGTGGAACATCCGGTCACCGAGCTGGTCACCGGGGTCGACATCGTCCGGGAGCAGATCACCGTCGCCGCCGGCCGGCCGCTCTCGATTCGCCAGGCCGACGTGCTGCCGCGCGGGGTGGCGCTGGAGTGCCGGGTCAACGCCGAGGCTCCGGAGCGGGACTTCGCGCCGGCACCGGGGCTGCTGACCGAGTTCGTGCCGCCCGGCGGGCCGTTCGTCCGGGTGGACACCCACGCCTTCACGGGCTGGCGGATCGGCCCCGACTACGACTCACTGCTCGCCAAGGTCGCGGTGTGGGCGCCGGACCGCGAGCAGGCGATCGCCCGGATGCGGCGCGCGCTGGGCGAGTTCCGGGTCGACGGGCCCGGCGTGTCCACCACGCTGGGCTTCCTGGGCGAGACCCTCGACCATCCGCTCTTCCAGGCCGGCCGCCACACCACCGGCCTGGTCGCGAGGATGCGCGAGCCCGCACCGGTGGCGCAACTCAGCGATTGAGCCGGCTCAGCGAATGACGGTGTCGAAGGCGTGCAGGTAGGAGTTGACCGGCCGGATGTCCCGGACGTCCAGACCGGCCTCCGCCAGCAGGCCGGTCAGGCTCTGCTTGGAATGCTTGGCGCCACCGACGTTGAGCAGCAGCAGCAGGTCCATCGCGGTGGTGAAGCGCATCGAGGGACTGTCGTCGACCAGGTTCTCGATGACCAGGACCCGGGCCCCGGGGCGCCCGGCGGCGACCACCTGACGCAGCGTCCGGCGGGTGCTGTCGTCGTCCCACTCCAGGATGTTCTTGATGATGTAGAGGTCGGCCTGCACCGGGATCGCCTCGCGGCAGTCGCCGGGGACCAGCCGCACCCGGGAGGCGAGCGAGCCGCCCTCGCGCAGCCGGGGATCGGCGTTCGCCACCACCGTGGGCAGGTCCAGCAGGGTGCCGCTCAGCGCCGGGTGCTTCTCCAGCAGGCCGGCCAGCACGTGTCCCTGGCCGCCGCCGATGTCCGCCACCGAGCCGATCCCGTCGAGGTCGAGGAACTCGGCGATGTCGTGCGCGGACTGGCGGCTCGAGGCGGTCATCGCCTGGTCGAACACCCGGGCCGAGTCCCCCGCGTCGGCGTGCAGGTAGCTGAAGAAGTCCTTGCCGTAGAGGTCCTCGAAGACGTGGCTCCCGGACCGGACCGCGTCGTCCAGCCGCGGCCAGGCCTCCCAGGTCCACGGTTCGGTGCACCACAGCGCGATGTAGCGCAGGCTGCCCGGCGCGTCCTCGCGCAGCAGCCGCGACATCGCGGTGTGCGCGTAGCGGCCGTCCGGGGTCTCCTCGAAGATCTCGTAGCAGGACAGGGCTCGCAGCAGCCGGGCGAGCGGGCGCGGTTCGGTGTCCACGGCGGCCGCCAGCTCCTCGACCCCCGCCGGCGTGTCGCCCAGCGCGTCCGCCAGGCGCAGTCGCGCCGCCGCCCGGACGGCGGCGGCGCAGGCCGCGCCGAAGACGAGTTCCCGCAGCCGGATCGGGGCGCGCGGGTCGTCGCTCTGTACGGTGGTCATACGTCTCTCCCTGCGTGGAAGCGTCAGCACCGGCCGACGGGCTCGGAGGTCGTGCACTGGTTGCCGGTGAAGGTGTTCTGGCCGCTGTCGCGGTCGGCGAGGTCGGCGGGCTGGTTACCGGTGACCAGGTTGTCGCCGATGGTGTTGTCGGTGCTCGGGCCGCCGACGAAGCTGCGGAACAGCACGATGCCGCCGGACATCGGCGAGGCGCCGACGTTCCCGGTGACGTGGTTGTCCGTCACCTGGGTGGACTCGACACCGGTCAGCACGATGCCGCTGCCCTGGAGGAAGGGCAGCCGGCCGTTCGGCGGGCAGTAGGTGTTGTTGTCGTCGACGCGGTTGTGCCGCACGCTCAGTGCGCCGGCCCGGGGCCGGCCGTCGTCGCCGACCACGAAGATCCCCGTGCAGTTGCCGGTCATGGTGTTGTGCTCGACGCTCAGGTTCCGCAGCCGCCGCACCACCGCGCCGATCCGGTTGTCGGTGAGCCGGTTGCCGAAGATCAGCGCGCCGCCGGTGTCGACGGCCCCGCCCTTGCCGTCGGCGATGTTGGCCAGGAAGATCCCGGCCTGGCCGTTGCGCCGGGCCTCGTTCTGCAGGAACCGGCCCCGGACGGACTTCTCCTGGCTGATGCCCTGCTCGCCGTTGTCCTCGGCCAGCACGCGACGGACCGTCATTCCGTCGGTCTGCGAGGCGGAGATCCCGTTCTTGGCGAAGTTCGCGACGGTCAGCGATTCGAGGGTCACACCGGTCAGCGGGTGATCCGCCGTTCCGGTGACGCAGATGCCGTGGCCCGCCTTGGCGCACGGCTGGTCGCCGGGCTCGTTCTGCCGGGTGATCACGGTCTTCGCGCCCAGCCCCCGCAGGGTGAGCCCGGAGACCGAGATCTGGACGCTCTCGTGGTAGGTGCCCGGGAGGATCTCCACGGTGTCCCCCGGGGCCGCCAGGTCGACGGCGTGCTGGATCGACTCACCCGGGTGGACCAGCCGGACGGCGGCGGCGTGCGCGGGCAGCGAGCAGAGCGACGGAAGGAGCAGGGTGACCGCGGCGGTCAGCACGCGCGGCAGCGTGCGGCGGGACATCTGTGGCGACATGAGTCCGAAGCTAACCGCGACCGTCACACTCCGCCACTCGCCGGCTACTCCTCGCGCAGTACCGCCGTCAGGGCCGCCAGGAACTCCTTCGGCCGCTCCAGCTGCACGCTGTGCCCCGCTCCCGCCACCACCACCTCGCGCACCGAGCCGCCGGCCGCCGCGTACCGCTCCAGCACCGCCCGGGTCTGACTCACCATCGGCTGCGCGGGGCAGGCCTGCTCCCCCGGCCAGCCCGGCACCGCGCCGATCGCGCCCAGGTGCGCCAGGTCGAACAGCGAGGTGTCCGAGACGATCACGTCCTGCGCGCCGCGCACCCAGAGCACGGGTGGCTTCGGCTCGATCACCTCCAGGTCGTCGATCCGGAAGTGTGTCGGCGCCAGGCTGTTGAGCACCCCGCGGTCGCCCGGCGCGACGCCGGGCCAGGTCTCGCTGGCTCGGCTGTCACCGGGGTAGTGGTCGTCGCCGCAGCGGGTGCTCAGCATCGCGGGGAGGTACTCCGCCGGGTCCACCGGCTCGCTCACGTACGCGGAGCTGAAGACGTTGCGCGGCGAGAAGGGCGAGTCCGCGGTGGTGTCCCCCGCAGCCAGCCGCTGGACGAACTCGGGGGCCGCGGCGCCGCCGCCCGAACCGGCGCCGTCGGGCGAGTTGAGGGTGCCGTCCAGGCCGTGGGTGCCGCCGAAGCCGTACGGGGAGACCGGGTTGAGCAGGGTCACCGAGCGCACCAGGCCGGGCCGGTCGCGCAGGTACTGCAGCACCACGCCGCCGCCGAGGCTCCAGCCGACCAGGTGGACCGGGCCGAGCCGCAGGGCCTCGGTGAGTGCGGCCAGGTCGTCGCTGTAGTCGCGCAGGCCGCGGGTGGCGTCCACCGGGAGCGGGTCGGTGGCGCCGAAGCCGCGCAGGTCGGGGGCGATCGGGCGGTAGCGCTCGGGCAGTTCGAGCATGGTGGAGTGCCAGAACGCGCCGGCGGAGACGTTGCCGTGCACCAGCAGCACGGGCTCGCCGGTCCGGCCCTCGAGTTCGGCGTAGTTGACGGTCAGTCGGGAGGTGGCGAGGCGTCGGTCGACTGTCACGGCGGTCACTTTCAGTTCAGCCAGCCGGCGACCTGCGCGTTCGCCGCGCTGTCCCAGCCGAGTTCGAGGTGGTTGGCGGTGGCGACCAGCGCGGTGCCGCCCACGGTCGCGATCCCGGTGGTGTCCAGCGCGCTGCTCTCGAAGACGACGCCGTCACTGGGCCCGCGGTCCTCGTTGAAGATGCCGACGATGCTCGGTGTGCCGCCGGCCAGCAGGTAGGTCCGGACGGCGGACGGCACCCCGGCCCGCTGCAGCGGCGCGATCAGCGAACCGGCGTCGATGGCGGCCTGGATGCCGCCGCCGTCGGTGTAGAAGCCCTGCCCGCCGTAGTAGGTGGTGTACCAGTCCTGTTGGGTCTGGTCGACGCCGTAGACCGCGTCGAAGCGGGCCAGCATCTGCCGCTGCCCGGGGTAGTCGTCGTAGCCGCCGCTGGGGGTGAAGGAGTACTCGGGGTGCGCGACATAGCTGCCGTAGCAGGTCATGTGCAGATGCGGGGAGGGGGCGTTGACCGTGCCTCCGCACTCCGGCCAGATGCTGAAGTCGTGGGCCCAGCCGTGGGCGTAGGGGTAGTCGTAGCCGCCGTTCGGCCCGCCGAGGGTGATCAGCTTGCGGACGTCGCCCGCGTACGGCCGTCCCCAGGACGGCTTCACCGAGGAGACGTAGGCCCTGGTGGACATCTCGCCCTTGCTCCAGCCGACCAGGTCCACCTGCGGGACGCCGAGCTTGGCGCGGATCAGCGCGACCGCGTCGCCGACCTCCTGAGCCTGCATCAGGTTGTCGCCCTGCTTGTGCGCGAAGCCGATCGCGAAGACCCGGTAGCCGCGTGCCGACAGGTACTGCATCAGGCCGGTGCTGGGGCAGGAGGCGGCGCCGCAGCCGTAGCCGCCGGACTCGCCGGGGTTGGCCCAGGCGCGGTCGGGGTTGTCGTTGGCGCCGTGCACCAGCAGCACCGGGACCTGGTGCGCGCCGGTGTTCCAGCCGGGGGCCGAGTAGAGCAGGAAGCGGCCGGAGTACGGCTTCTTCACGCCGCCGAAGAAGGTGAGCCGCTGGCCGTCCTGGTCGCCGCGGCCGTCCGGAGGGTACTGCTCCTGGTGGAAGCCGGTGGTGGTGTCGAGGTAGCGCTCGACGTGGTCCCAGCCGTTGGCGACGCTGCCGTAGCTCGCCTCCATGGTCAGATAGGCGGGCGCGGCGGCCGCCGAGGCCGGCGCCGCCTGGGCGAAGGCGCCGGTCAGTGCCAGCACCACCGCCAGAATCCACCCGTATCGCTTGCGCACGCCGCGTCAACTCCTCCACGCCGAGGGCCGTTCCGGGACACGGTAGGCGGGCGGGGTGAGATCGACCCATGGCGGCGGGCCACACTTCGGGCCGGCCGGCATGTGGTCCCGCCACCTGTCCTACGCGCCCGGTAACGCGGCAGGCGCGCCACCCGGTCGGGGGTGACGCGCCTGCGGCTTCAGCGGAGGTGACGGACTGTCAGTGGCCGCCCTCGTCGACGACCTCGATGGAGCCGATGTTCGCCTCGATCTCGGCAGCGGGCAGCGCCACGGCGCGAGCCCAGTAGTAGATCGCCAGCGAGAAGCCGGCAACCAGCGCCATGTCCCACCACATCGGGATCACGTTGCGGGCGGAGTCGCCGAAACCGCCGAGGTAGGAGATCACCAGCAGGCCGATCAGGTAGACCGGCAGCCACTGCGCGGCCTTCCAGTTCAGCTTCGGCGCGTTCGGCAGGTTCTTGCTGATCGCGTACGCGGCGTACGAGCCGAGCAGCAGGTAACCGATGATGATCGCCGCACCCAGACGCCACAGGGTGTCCCAGCCGGCCCAGTAGATGATCAGACCGGCGATCACGAAGGCGGCCGGGGAGATGAAGCCGGCGGCCGGCAGCTTGTACGGACGCTCACGGTCGGGCAGGCGGTTGCGGAAGACGCCCAGCGCCAGCGGGGCACCCGCGTACATCAGCACGCTGGCCGAGGAGATGAAGCTGACCAGCTGCTGCCAGCTCGGGAACGGCAGGAAGCAGATCACGCCGGTGACGAAGGACATGAGCAGGCCGAACCACGGCACGCCGCGGGCGTCGGTCTTCTCGAAGGCCTTCGGCGCGTAGCCGTTGCGGCTCAGACCGTAGGAGATCCGGGAGGTGGAGGTGGTGTAGATCAGGCCGGTGCCACCGGGGGAGATGATCGCGTCCAGCCGGAGGACGAACGCCAGCCAGCCGAGGCCGATGACGGTGGCCAGACCGGCGAACGGACCCTCGATGCCCTGGTAGGCCAGGTCGGCCCAGCCCTTGACGAAGGAGCTGCCGGGCAGCGCGCCGATGTAGACGACCTGCAGCAGGGTGTAGATCAGGGTGCCGATGATCACCGAGCCGATGACGGCACGCGGGATGTCACGCTTGGGGTTCTTGCTCTCACCGGAGAGCTGGATCGCCTGCTCGAAGCCGAGCAGCGAGAAGATGATGCCGCTGGTGCTGATCGCGCCGAGCACACCCTTGACGCCGTACGGCAGGAAGCCGTGCGAGGTGAAGTTGCCCGGGTGGAAGTTGGTCAGCGCGAGGATGAAGATCAGGCCCAGCGGAACGGCGATCTTCCACCAGGTAGCCGCGCTGTTGGTGTGCGCCAGCAGGCGCACGCCGAGGAAGTTGACGGCCACGAAGACCGCCATCAGGACCACGGCGACCACGAAACCGGTGACGGTCAGCGTGCCGTTGTCATGCTGCAGACCGCCTACCCAGAACTTGGAGTAGCCGATCATGGCCTCGACCTCGATCGGTGCCACGGTCGCTGCCTGCAGCCAGGAGAACCAGCCGAAGCTCATGCCGGCCAGGCCGCCGAACGCGTAGTGCGGGTACCGCGCGGTGCCGCCCGACACCGGGAACAGCCCGCCGAGCTCGGCGTGGACCAGCGCGAGCAGCACGATCGCGACGGCCCCGATCCCCCACGAGATGATCGCTGCCGGGCCGGCGACGACCACCGCGTTCTTCGCTCCGAAGAGCCAACCGGATCCGATGATCGAGCCCACCGAGGCCCAGAGAAGCCCGACGAGACCGATGTCCCGCTTGAGCCTGGTGCCGGACCCGGCGGTCGGCGGAGCTATTTTGTCAACAACTGCCATGTGTGGGGACCCTCTTCAAAGATGGCGGGTGAGAGTGCGGTGAACGCTAGCGGGCGATTAGGGATCTGCAAAGACCCCAATCCCGAATAGTTATGTTCTGCCCGCCCCTTAGCACAGATTCTTGAGAGTCTCCGACCAGCCGCTACCTGCCAGCATCAGCGCAGGTCAGAGCCGTCAGGGCAGTTGACCACTTACACCTCCGCAAAGTCCGTACCAATATTTGAGCACCATTTGAGCTTTCGCCCCGAGCCATCCAATATGGATGCCCAAGGGGGTTATATCCTTTATCTCCGCCGCATAGTGATGCAGTCGGCGGGGCAGCCGAATCAGCTGCCGTAATGGCGGCTCGGGACGCTGGACCGCCGGTTTGACGCCGCATCAGCCTGGATTCGACGCAGATTCGATGGAGATTCGACTCGGATTCGACTCAGGCTTGGCTCAGGCGCGACTCAGGCTCGGCTCAGGCGTGGCTCGAGCTCGGCTCAGGCGTGGCTCGAGCTCGGCTCAGGCCCGGCTCAGCCGTTCTCCGCGACCAGGGTGATGAACTGGCGCTGCGTGGCCAGCAGCTTGGGCATCGGCAACCCCGAGGAGGTGTCGAGCTTCATCACGGTCGCCTCGACCTCCGCCGGTCCGGTCGCCAGGGTCGAGCGCCGCGGGGTGTCGCGGTTGGTCCAGCTGTGCCGGCGCCCGTCGCACTTGGCCGAGCTGCCGCCGATGCCGTGCTCCTCGGCGCCCGCGCGCAGCTTGCTGCTGACGAAGACGGTGCCGGAGGCCGAGCAGCGGTAGGTGCCGGAGAGGGTGACCGTGCCGTCGGAGCCGAGCACGCCGGTCGGCGATACCGTCACCTCGTCCGACATCGACCGGGAGTCCGCGGCGCCGGCCGGGGCGGCACCCGTCAGCAGGGTGAGCAGCAGGGTGCCGGCCACCGTGGCGGCGGCGGGAAAACGAAGGGCCACGACTACCTCCTGTAACAGAGTCAACACGATGGGCTACCGTGCGTTCGCGCCCAGTGGTACCGCCCCCGGCCCGGCGGCGGCCGCATACTGATCCGTTCGGTGGCGTGTCCCGGGCTGTCGGCAGGGCCCTCTTGCCCTGGCCGGGCGGCCTGCGGCAGGCTCGGGACCAGGGGGCACACCGGCGTGCCCGCCGCGACCCCGAAGGACGACCCTCGATGACGACCCCTCAGGCCCCCCAGAGCGCGATCCCCTCGCTCTTCGCCGGGCTCTGCGACGACGCGGCGATCTTCCCGCCCGGTGACCTCCCGCTCCCCCAGGCGGTGCCCGCCCACCTGGCCCACCGCTCGGCCTGGTACGCGGACCTGGTCGGTCCGTTCCTCTGCGGCGCGGGGCGGATCGGCGCGCTCTCCGACCAGCTCGGCGAGGGCCGGCTGGGCAAGGGCCGGCTGGGCGAGGGCGAACTGCGGGTCGGCCTGATCGTGCCGGACGGCAGCGCGGGCCTGGAGCCGGCGCTGCGCGCGGTGGCGGGTGACCCGCGGCTGCGGATCGAGGGCATCGAGGTGCTGGCCGACCAGGATGTGGCGCCGGCCGAGGGTGTGCGCCGGGTGCGCGAGGCGCTGGACCGGCTGCTGCCCGAGTACGCGCCCGAGGCGCCGACGGCGATCGAGGTGGCCCGCGGGCCGGAGCTGCTCTCGGCGCTGGACGAGCTGGAGGGCGGCCCGTACCGGGCGAAGTTCCGCACCGGTGGCACCACCGCGCAGGCCTTCCCGGGCGAGCTGGAGTTGGCCTCCTTCCTGTACGCGGCGCTCTACCGCAAGCTCTCCTTCAAGTGCACGGCCGGGCTGCACCACGCACTGCGGCACGACGACCAGGAGACCGGTTTCGCGCACCACGGCTTCCTCAACGTGCTGCTGGCCACCCATGCGGCGCTGGACGGAGCCGAGCACGGCGAGCTGGCCGCGCTGCTGAAGGAGCGCGACGGCGAGACGGTGGCCGGCCGGTTGGCCGAGCTGACCGGGGAGCAGCAGCGCGCGGCCCGCGCGGCGTTCACCGCCTTCGGCACCTGCAGCATCGCCGAGCCGCTGGCGGACCTGGTGGCGCTGGGCCTGGTCACGATCCCCTAGAAGGCTGATGAAGATGTTGGGTTCTGGCCCCACCGAGCAAGCGGTGGGGCCAGACTCGTCTTGTGGCGATGGGGGAATGGGCCGGGGAGACGGTCGGGCCGGATGTGTGGGAGACCTGCCGGGAGTTGATCCCGGTGGGCAGTGTGTTCGCGTTCCTGGCCGAGCATCGTGGCCGGGTGTTTCCAGTGGAGATGTTCGCGGACATGTATCCGTCGGCGAACGGCCGCCCGAGCATGCCTCCGCAGATCCTGGCCGCGGCGATCACGCTGCAGGCCCTGCACGGCTTGTCCGACTTCGAGACGGTGCAGGAACTACGGTGTGACCTTCGTTGGAAGGCCGCCTGCGGGCTGGGCCTGTACGACACGGCGTTCGACCCGTCGCTGCTGTCCTACTTCCGCCGCCGGTTGGCCCGTTCTGCCCAGCCCAACCGGGTGTTCGAGGCCGTGCGGGAGGTCGTGAAGGCGACCGGGGTGTTGAAGGGCCGCCAGAAGCGAGCGCTTGACTCGACCGTGCTGGACGACGCGGTCGCCACTCAGGACACCGTCACCCAGCTGATTGCCGCCGTCCGGGCGGTGATCCGCGAGGTCCCCGGCGCCGAGGCGGTCGCAGCCGTGCAATGCACCGCGCACGACTACCGCGATCCGGGCAAGCCCCGCATCGCCTGGAACGACCAGCAGGCCCGGGCCGATCTGGTGGACGCCCTGGTCGGCGACGCGCTGCGGCTGCTCGGGCACCTGCCCGAGCAGCAACTGGGCGAGAAGGCAGCGAACGCGGTCGGGATCCTGGCCCTGGTCGCCGGGCAGGACGTCGAGCCGGCCGACGGCTCCGACGGGCGTGACGGGCGCTGGCGCATTACCCAAGGGACGGCACCTGACCGCGTCATCTCCACCGTCGATCCCCAGGCCCGGCACGTCCACAAGACCCGCACCCGACACCAGGACGGCTACAAGGCCCACCTCGCCGTCGAACCCGAGACCGTGATCTACACCGACGTCGAGCTCACCCCCGGTAGCGGCAGTGAACACCACGAGGCGGCCGTCGCTGCCGAGTTACTCGCTGCCGAGACCGAGCCGGTGGAGGCGTTCGGCGACACCGCGTACTCCACCGGAGGGACCCGCCAGGCCCTGGCCGGCCACCGCCTCTACTTCAAGCCGGTGCCGCAACGACCCGCTGTTGCGGGCGGGTTCGTCCTGGACGATTTCCGCATTGATACCGCCGGGGGCACGGTCGCCTGCCCAGCCGGCACGACCGTTGCGCTCTCGCGCGATCGAGGCCCTGACCTTCCCCGCTCGGCAAACTTCGGGGACCGGTGCACCGGCTGCTGGCTCCGTGAGCGGTGCACGACCTCCAAGACCGGCAAGGCCCTGCGGATCCAGCCCGGCTACGACCTCCAGCGCGCCGCACGGCAACAAGCCGCCGATCCCGCCTGGCAGGCCGCCTACCGCCGATGGCGGCCCCCGGTCGAACGAGCCGTGGCCTGGCTCGTCGGACACGGAAACCGCCGACTGCGCTATCGAGGAACGATCAAGAACAACGCCTGGCTCCACACCCGCGCTGCCGCCCTCAACCTCCGAACACTCATCAACCTCGGACTCGACCACAACGGCACCACCTGGCACATCCGGGCCACCGCCTGAGGGCAGCCGCCCGGATCACACCAAGATCTTCATCAGTCTTCTAGGGCCCGTCCGGCCCTGGCACCACGCGGGAATCTGCTGCACCACCCCTTACCCTGCCCGCTACCTGGCAGTAACCTCACCCGCGTCCCACCCGCGTGCCGCCATCGGGGCCGCGCGCGGGTGTCTCGGGAGGGTTCATGCGTTCTTCTCTGTCCCGCCGCCTGCGCGCGGCGGCCGCCGCCGGCGTGCTCGGCGCCACCCTGCTCGGTGTCTGCGCCGGGCCCGCCTCGGCCGCCGAGACCAAGCACACGCGCTACTACCTGGCGCTCGGCGACTCGCTGGCGGCCGGCTACCAGTCGTTGCCCGGCGGCGGCCACGAGGTCGGCCACGGCTACGCGCAGGACCTGGCCCGCACCCTGGAGCAGCGGGCCGCCGCGGCCGGCCACCCGTTCTCCTTCACCGACCTGGGCTGCCCCGGCGAGACCTCCGGTTCGATGGTCAACGGCGGCTGCCCCTACCCGCACTCCTTCCCGGGCGCTCAACTGGACGCCGCGGTGGCCTACCTGAAGGCCCATCACAAGGACGACCTGGTGGTCACCCTGGACATCGGCGCCAACGACGTGGACGGCTGCGCCGCCGGTGGCAACCTGGACGCGGCCTGCGCCGCCCAGGGCATCGTCACGGCCGGCCGCAACCTCGGCACCGTGCTGAGCCGGCTCAGAGCGGCTGCCGGTCCGCACACCCGGATCGTCGGGATGAACCTCTACGACCCGTTCCTGGCCGCCTGGGTGACCGGCGACAAGGGCAAGGTGCTGGCCGGCCTGTCGGTGCCGCTGGCCGACACCCTGAACGCGACCCTGGAGTGCGTGGACGCGGTGCACGGGGTGCCGACGGCGGATGTGGCGAAGGCGTTCAGCACCAACTCCTTCTTCCCGCTGGTGGATCTGGGCGGGCAGCAGGTGCCGCTGAACGTGGCGCGGATCCTCAGCTGGACCAACATGTCCCGTGGTGACATCCACGCCAACGACACCGGCTACCAGGTGATGGCGGACGCCTTCCTCGCGAAGCTCTGAGCCCGGCGAAGCTGATCCGGTCGGCCCGCCGGGCCCTCAGGTCCGGCGGGCGGCCAGCTTCTCGGTGAAGGTCCGGGCCCGGCGGGTGAGTTCGGCCCACCGGATACCGCCCTCGGCGAGGGTGGCACGGACCACGGCGATCACCGGGTCGGCGGCCAGCTGGGCACGGAAGGCGCTCACCGGACTCCTCGGTCGGTGCGGCGCAGCGCGCGGCCGGGCAGTGCACCGGTCGGGCGGGCGTCGCTCAGTACGGCGGTGCCGTTGACGTAGACGTGCTGGATGCCCACTGCCGGGCGGCGCGGGTCCTGGTAGTCGGCGGTGTCGGCGACCGTGTCGGGGTCGAAGAGCACCAGGTCGGCGTGGTAGCCGGGGCGGATCAGGCCGCGCCGGGTCAGCCGCAGCCGGCGGGCCGGGCGGCCGGTCATCCGGTGCACCGCCTGCTCGAGCGTGAGTACGCCCAACTCGCGGCTGTAGCGGCCGAGGTAGCGCGGGAAGGTGCCCCAGGCGCGGGGGTGCGGGCGAGCGCCGACCAGCAGGCCGTCACTGCCTGCGGTGTGCGCCCGGTGGCGCATGATCGCCCGGACGTTCTCCTCGTGGCCGACGTGCTGCAGGATCGTGGTGCCCAACTCGTCCTCGCGCAGCAGCTCGAAGAAGAGCTCGGTGCCGCTGCTGCCCCGCTCGGCGGCCAGCTCCGCGACGGTCCGGCCGACCAGCGCGGCGAGCCGCTGGTTCCGTACGCCGGACAGCTGCACGGTGCTCCAGTCGGCGATCACGCCGTGGCAGCCGTCGCTGCCGCATTCTTCCAGCTCGACCCGGATCCGCTCGCGGGCGGTGGGGTCGGCGAGCCTGGCCAGGGTGGCCTCGGGTCCGCCTTCGGCGGCCCAACTGGGCAGCAGGGCAGCCAGGGTGGTGGAGCCCGGCAGGTACGGGTAGCTGTCCAGGGTCAGGTCGCAGCCCTCGGCGAGGGCCTGGTCGAGCAGGTCCAGCAGCTCGCCGGCCCGGCCCTGGTTCACGGCGAAGTTCATGGTGGCGTGCGCCAGGTGGAGTGGGCAGCCGGAGCGCCGGGAGATCTCCACCATCTCGGCGTAGCCCTGCAAGGCCCCGGCGCCGTAGGAGCGTTGGTGCGGCGAGTGGTAGCCGCCATGCGCGGCCACCACCTCGCAGAGCGCCACCAGCTCGGCGGTGTCGGCGTACATGCCGGGGGTGTAGCTGAGGCCGCTGGACAGGCCGACCGCGCCCTCGCGCAGCGCCTCGGCCAGGAGTTGGCGCATCCGGTCGAGTTCGGCGGGGCTCGGCGGGCGGCGGTCCCAGCCGAGTACCAGAGCCCGCAGGGTGCCGTGCGGGACCAGGTAGCAGGCGTTGACGGCGATGCCGCGGTCGAGCCGGTCGAGGTACTGTCCGACGCTGCGCCAGTCCCAGTCGAAGTCCTCGGGATCGCCGTTCCAGCCCGCGAGTTGGAGGCGCAGCGCCGGGAGTGTGGTGTCGTCCACGGGGGCGTAGGAGAGCCCGTCCTGACCGAGCACCTCGCAGGTGACTCCCTGGGTCACCCGGGACGGGTGGGCGCGCTCGACCAGCAGGCGCAGGTCGGAGTGCGCGTGCATGTCGATGAAACCGGGCGCCAGCACCAGTCCCCGGGCGTCGATGATCTGATCGGCCGTCAAGTTCCGGCCCAGTTCGGCGATCAGTCCGTCGCGGACCAGCACGTCGGCCGGCCGGCGGTCGGCGCCGCTGCCGTCGACCACGGTGGCGCCACGGAAGAGCAGGGTGGGCATCAGAAGAAGGTCCGCACCAGGTTGACCACCCGGGGGTGGGCGGCCTCGGCGTCGTCCAGGACTGGGATCAGGGTCCACTTGTCGAAGGCCGTGCAGGGGTGCGAGAGGCCGAGGCGGACCACCTCGCCGACCTCCGCGTCGCTCTCCCGCAGGAAGGCGTGCTGGTCGTTGACGGCGGTGACGGTTCCGGTCACCGGCCGCCCCGAGCGGGTGAGTTGGGGAGTGGGCAGGCCCTCGTCGTAGGGGAAGTCGCGCTTGCCGCCGTCCAGCAGGGCGAGTGCCGGCTCGGGGCGGGAGACCACGCGGGCCCAGCCGTGCATGGCCGAGCGCAGCGGTTCGCCGGCGGCGCCGCGCACCAGCGGGGAGATGGCCCGGTAGAAGCCGTCGTCGTGCACCAGGTAGGCGCCCGAGCGCAGCACCACCGAGGTCCCGGTCCGGCCGAGCGGCGCCAACACCCGGGCGACCTGGTCGAAGTAGGCGCTGCCGCCGGCCGTCACGATGACCTCGCCGGTGTCGCCGGTGAGCGAGCCGTCCGCGCGCAGGCGGTCGTGCAGTTCGACCAGGCGGGCCAGGTAGGCCTCGACGGCGGCGAGCGAGGCGGGCGTGCTGTCATGGGCGAGGGCGCCCTCGTAGCCGCCGAGGCCGGCGAGTCGCAGGGTCGGCGCCTCGGCCACCGCCGCCGCCACGGCCAGCGCGGTGGCCAGATCCCGGGCGCCGGTGCGGCCTCCCGGCCCGCCGAGCTCGACCAGCACCTCCATCGGGCGCTCGGCGCCGGCGGCCCGCAGCGCCTGGTCGATCAGTTTCACGGCGGCCACCGAGTCCACCCAGGAGATGCAGTCGAACTCCGGATCGGTGTCCAACTCCCCGGCCAGCCACGCGAGTCCGGCCGGGTCGAGCAGCGTGTTGGCGAGCAGCACCCGCTGCACGCCGAAGGCCCGGGCGACCCGCAGCTGCGGCAGGTTGGCCAGCGTGATGCCCCAGGCGCCGGCGTCCAGTTGGGCCTGCCAGAGGGCCGGGGCCATGGTGGTCTTGCCGTGCGGGGCGAGCCGGACGCCGGCCCGCTCGCACCAGGCGGCCATGGCGCGCAGGTTGTGGTCCAGTGCACCCGCGTCGAGGGTGAGCAGCGGGGTGCCGAACTCGTCCAGGGTGGGCCCGGTGGCCAGGTACTCCCGGACGGTCAGCCCCCAGGCGGCGGCCGGCAGCGCCTTGAAGCGCCAGTCCAGGCGCTCTGCCCCGAGTTCGCCCACCCTTGCCCTGTCCATCACGCCGCCTCCAGGCCACGAACTGCAGTGTTGCAACATATGCAACGCTCTTTGCGTATGTTGCAAACGCTGTTCTAACATGCGGAGCCACACGGGTCAACGAAGGAGCGTGCCTGGTGGAAGCAGTGCAGGCGGTCTGCCTCGGCGAGTCGATGGCCGTGCTGCCGCCGGCCCGACTGAGGGCCGCCCTGCCGGCCGCCGCACCCGAGCAGTGGGCCGCCACCCGGGTGACCTCCAAGGGGATCTCATGAGTCAGACCGTCTCCCGCGCCCTGGCCCTGCTCACCGAACTCGCCGAGGGCGAACGCTCCCTCGACCAGCTCGCCGCCCTGCTCGGCGTGCACAAGACCACGGCGCTGCGCCTGCTGCAGAGCCTGGAGGAGGCCCGCCTGGTCTACCGCGACGCCGGGTACCGCTACCACCTCGGCGCCGGCCTGTTCGCCCTGTCCAGCCGGGCCCTGGAGCAGCGCTCGGTCCGCCGCCTCGCGGCCGGCAGGCTGGCCGCGCTGAACGCGGCCACCGGCCAGACCGTGCACCTGGCTGCCCTGGAGGGCGGCGAGGTGGTCTACATCGACAAGTACGAGTCGCGCCAGCCGGTGCGGATGTACTCCAGGATCGGGCTGACGGTGCCGATGCACTGCGCGGCGGTGTCCAAGGTCCTGCTCGCCGACCTACCGCCGACGGAGCGTCAGAAACTGGTGTCCGAACTGGAGTTCACCCCGTTCACCGAGCGCACCCTGACCACCCCGAAGGCGCTGCTGGCCGAGCTGGCCGTGGTCGCCGAGCAGGGCTGGGCGCAGGACCACGCCGAGCACGAGCCGTTCGTGAACTGCGTGGCCGCCCCGATCCGCGATGCCACCGGCCGGGTGGTCGCGGCCGCCTCGCTGTCGGTCCCCGACCTGTCCCTGCCCTACGAGCGGGTGCTGGAGCTGCTGCCCCAGCTGCTCGCCGCCACCGCCGCGATCTCCGCCGAGTGCGGCGCCGACTGACCGTACCCCGTTGATCCCCCGAGGATCCCCCGAGGAAAGTGCACACATGAGCGAGAAGATCGAGATCCGCACCGACGGCGCCCCGGCCCCGGCCTGGGTGTTCTCCCAGGCCGTCCGCAAGGGCCCGATCCTGCAGGTCTCCGGACAGGGTCCGCAGGATCCGGCGACCGGCGCCTACCTGCACCAGGGCGACGTCAAGGCGCAGACCCGGCGGACCCTGGAGAACGTCAAGGCGATCCTGACGGCTGGCGGCGCGAGCGTGGCGGACGTGGTGATGTTCCGCGTCTACCTGACCGAGCGGGCGGACTTCGCGGCGATGAACGAGGTCTATGCCACGTTCCTCGAGGAGAACCTGCCGGCCGGCGCGGTCAAGCCGTGCCGCACCACGGTCTTCGTGGAGCTGCCGCACGAGGTGATGCTGGTGGAGATCGACGCGCAGGCCGTGCTCGACTGATCCGCCCGGCGTCCCGTGGTGCCGCGGCCGGCACCACGGGACGCGTGCTGGTCGGACCCCAGCGCGCCGGCCAGGCCTCGGTGTGCCGGCCAGACCCCGGCGTGCCGGTCAGACCCGGCAGAGCACTCGGGCCGGCAACCGGCTGGGCGCCGGCACTTTGCGCGCCGGAGCGGCCTGGTGGGCCGACAGGGTCTGGTGGCTCTGGTACGTCTGGTGGCTCTGACGGGCCATCACCGTCCTGGGCGCCCGCTGCGGCATCACCTTGGGCGTGATCCGGGGCGGCGCCGCGTCCACCGGCTTCGCGGGTGTCGGAATGCCCGGCGAGACAAAGGACGAGGACGTCGTCATATAGTCCGACAGGAAATGCCGCTCGGACTGGCTCAACTTGCGCGAGCGCCCCGAAGCCCGGTCCCGGGCCACCACCACGGTGCGCGCCGTCATGTACCGGAACGGGTCCCGGCAGACGTCCACCCGCACCCGTGCCGAACTGCGCCCGAGCCCTTCCACCATCAGCCGCACCAGCAGCGGCTCCGGTTGGTGGTGCAACTGTTCCAGATAGTCGATCTCGTGCCGCGCGATCAGGAATCCGGCCGGAAAGAGCGAATCCCGCACCGCCTTCGCGTGGTGGTGAAAGAGATCGTAGATTCCCTCCTGGATGTAGCCGACCAGTCGGGCATTGTTGATGTGGCCGTTCTCGTCCACGTCGCTCCACCGGGTGGGGCAGCGCAGCACATGGGCGTTGCGGTATGCCGTCATCGCGCTCACCCCCGCACCGACGCGAGCGCGCGCTGCAACCGGGCGTGGTGGTCGGCGGCCGCCGCACTGCTGTCCGGCTGGCGATTTTCGTGCACGGTGTCTCCCGGAAATCATCGGTTGAGCAGGGACAACCGCGCCCGGATTTCCGGACGCGGTCGTGAGACGCAGCAGGGTTGACGCTAACCCAGCTCACGCACCCAATTCGCCGATATTCCGCCGTGCAGTGGTACGACCCCACGTCCGGAGTACGGATAATTCACCGACACCAGTCACGTGTCCAGCCAATCGGCGGCAGCATCCGGGAAAATGCGCGCCGCTCAGGCGACCGGTACGGTGACCAGTTCCTTGCCCAGGCAGATGCACTCCGGGGAGTCCCGGTAGATGCCGAACTTGGTGATCGGCGAATATCCCTCGGACTCGTAGAGAGCCACCGCCTCGGGCTGCTCGGTACCGGTCTCCAGCACCAGGCGGCGACGGCCGGCGGCGATCGCGGCGGCTTCCAGGTGCCGCAGCAGCAGGCGGGCCAGACCACGGCCGCGCGCCTTCTCGACCACGAACATCCGCTTGAGCTCGGCGTCCCCGTCCCGCAGGAAGGCGTTGCTGCCGTCCTTGACCCGCCAGCCGCCACAGGCGACCGGGGCACCGTCCAGGTAGCCCACCACGAAGATGCCCTGCGGGGCGACGAAGTGCTCGGCCCGCATCTCGGTCTGGTCGACATCGCCGTAGCGGCGGATGTACTCCTGCTGGACCTCGGCGGTGAGGAAGGCGGCGTCGGGGTGGTCGTACCCCGTAGTGCGAAGCTCCATAGGCGCCAAGCATACGGCCGCCCGATCATCCGATGATCGGGCGGCCGGGCCTGCTCCAGACGCCCTGGTGCCGCCTGCTACTGCTGGGCGAACCGGGCCAGCAGCTCGTCCTTCTGGAACATCTGCGCGGTCGCGAAGGCCGAGGGCTGGCCGGCGTGCGGGTCGGCGCCGCCGGCCAGCAGCGCGTCCAGCGCCTCGTCGTTGCCCTTGAAGACGGTGCCCGCCAGCGGGGTCTGACCGCGGTCGTTGACCTGGTTCGGGTCGGCGCCGTGCTGCAGCAGCACCCGGACCGCCTGGGCGTGGCCGTGGTAGGCGGCCAGCATCAGCAGCGTGTCACCGCGTTCGTTGGCCAGGTTCACCGGCGCCCCGGCGGCCAGGAAGGCCTCCAGTGCGGCGGCGTCGCCACCCCGGGCGGCCTCGAAGATCCGGCCGGCCAGCTCGATCAGCTGCTCCTCGGTCTCGGCGTCGGACGCCTGGGGGTCGTGCGTGTCGGACATCGGGATCCTCTCAATCGTGACGGTCGGCCATCGGAACCGTAGCGGACGACACACCTGGCCTGCGGTTACGCGGCCATTCGAGCGAATTTCCGGGGTCGGGTCGACGGGGGCTGTGGGGCCGTAGTTTCAGCTCTTTCCGGCCTCAGCGGGAGAGCTACGGGCGAAGACCACCCATTTGCCCCGTTCCATCATCTATTACTTTTTGTCACGATGAGAGAACTTTCCGTGACACTGTCCCCGCAGTGGCCCAGTCCCCGCCTGACCGAGGAGCAGTCCCGTGATCCTGTCCATCTCCGGCATCGTCCTGTTCGGCACCATCGCCTTCCTCTTCTTCCGCCGGGACGGGCTCAAGGTGTCGCACGCCTTGGTCTGCGCGCTCTTCGGCTTCTACCTGGCGGGCACCGCGATCGCGCCGAGCATCCAGGCGGGCGGGGCGAGCCTGGCGAACCTGCTGGGCGGCATCAAGTTCTAGGCGCCACCTCCCAGACGTCACCTCCCAGACGTCACCTTCTCGGCGTCACCTGCCACACGTCACCTTCTCGGCGCCACCGCACGCACCGGCCCGGGCGCGGTCCCACCGCCCCGGGCCAATTCGTCCGATCCGCCCGCTCGGGGAATCCAGGAGACCATGTCCCTCAACCGCCACCTGACCCGCGGCCGCGACCTCGCCCGCACCGCCGGGGACCACGCCGCCGACATGTTCGCGCCGCTCACCCTGATCGGCCGCGGCCTGCGACGGCACGCCGGCTGGGCCAGGGCCCGCTGGCAGGCCACGCCCAAGGAGCGGCGCGGCCCCACCCTGCTGCTCACCGCCGCCGCCCTGGTCGGCGTCTTCCTGCTGCCGCACGGCCCGCTGCTCGCGGTGGTCGCACTGGTCGCCAGCGCCGCCTGGACCGGCCGCGAGCCCAAGGCCGCCGCCGCCCCCGAGCCGGACCCGGCCGACGTCAAGCTGCCCGCTCTGTACGCCGCGCTCACCCCCTACCTGGCCTCGCCGGACGACGTCTGCCCGCTCTACCGTCCGGACGGCGGCTACCAGGACGCCTTCGCCGGCTGGGCGTTCGACGCCGAGGGCCGGCTCGCCGCGCTGGAGATCGGCTATCCCGCCTACTTCCCCGACACCGAGCCCGCCGCCCGCGGCCGGATCGAGCAGGTGGTGCAGGGCAAGGCCGGCCGGGCCCGGGAGTACCGCTTCGACTGGGACCAGGAGTGCAACAAGCTCCAGGTCACCGCGCTGGCCCCGCTGCCGGTGGACGTCCCCGCGCAGACCTGGGTGACCACCCCCGGCGAGATCGTGCTCGGCTTCACCGATACCCAGGCCACCCAGCGGATGATCCCGGTCAGCCAGGACGGCGGCCCCGGCCACCAGCCGCCGGTGATCTGGCGCACCGGCCCCCGCTCGGCCGAGCCGCACCTGCTCGCGCTCGGCGCGGCCGGCTCCGGCACCTCCACCCTGCTGCGCACCATCGCCCTGCAGGCGCTGACCCACGGCGACCTGATGGTGATCGACGGGGCCGGCACCGGCGAGCACGCCTGCCTGGTCAACCGTCCCGGCGTGCACACCGTGGAGACCAGCCTGCACGGCGCACTGGCCGCGCTGGACTGGGCCGCGCAGGAGACCGAGCGCCGGCTCGCCGCCCTGAACACCGCCCGCTACCAGGGCGAGCCGGCCCCCGCCGACGTCACCCGCCCGCTCTGGCTGCTGCTCGACCACCCGACCGAGCTCAGCGAGCTCGCCCAGGCCGAGGGCCGCCCCGATCCGCAGGAGCTGCTGGAGATCCCGCTGCGGCACGGCCGCGCCGCCCGGGTCACCGTGGTGGTGGTCGACGCGATCGAGGCCGCCGACCGGATCTCCCCCACCGTGCGGACCACCACTCGGGCCCGGGTGGTGCTCGGCACCCAGACCGCGCTGGACCTGCAGACCGCGCTCGGGACCCCGCTGGAGATCGCCCCCGCCGCGCAGACCCCGCCCGGCCGCGGCTACGCCCGGATCGGCACCCAGTCGCCGGTCCGCCTTCAGGTGCCGGCCGTGGTCGACCCGCTGGACGAGGACGCGCCCGCCAGGCTGCGCGACGCGGTGATCGCCCTGCTGCCGCACCGCGACACCCGGATCGAGGCGGCCGCCCCGCCGATGCCGGAGCACCAGCCGATGGTCCCCGCCGAGGCCGCTCCCGCCCCCGAGGCCCAGCAGGCGACACCGACTAGGGTCGAACTGGGCAAGGAGCGAATTGGGTAATGCCGAATGCCGATTCGGTCACGGGGTGCGAAATTCATGACACTCAGGGTGATAACGCAGTCCAGATGTGACAAATCGGACGGAGATGGGTACAAACAGGGACGGCACGACAGACGAGCATGTCCCGGGACGGGAATCTTCGTCGGCGGCCGAGCGTTGACCGAACGACGAAGACAGCGACCCCAACTAGTCCTGTGGGCCATAAGCCCTGGAGGCACGATTCATGAGCGAGCGAGCTCTCCGAGGCACGCGACTCGGCGCCACTAGCTACGAGACCGACCGTGGCATTGACCTGGCCCCGCGCCAGACCGTCGAGTACGCATGTCAGAACGGACACCGCTTCGAGGTGCCCTTCTCCGTCGAGGCGGAGATCCCCTCGGTTTGGGAGTGCCGGTTCTGCGGCACCGAAGCAGTCCTGCTCGATGGTGACGAGCCGGAAGAGAAGAAGGTCAAGCCGACCCGCACCCATTGGGACATGCTGATGGAGCGCCGGACCCGCGAGGAGCTGGAGGAGGTGCTGGCCGAGCGGCTGGCCGTGCTCCGTTCCGGTGGGATGAACCTCGCGGTGCACCCGCGTGACACCCGCAAGAGCGCCTGATACCCGACGAAGCACCGAAGAACTGGCGACAGCCGAAGGGCCCCGATCCTCCCAGAGGATCGGGGCCCTTCGTCACGTGCGGCTCACTGGTGGCACGTGCGGCTCATTTGTGGTCCGGGTCGACGACCTCGCCCTGGATGACCTTGCCGTCGGGCCGGTGGATGCGCAGCTGCTCCTGCAGGCGGAGCGCGTCCGCGAGCGGATCACCCGCCGGTGCGGCGCGCAGCGCCTTGCGCGCGACCCGCCGGCCGACGGCGCGCCAGATCGCCCGGGTCGGCGGAAAGAGCATGGTCAGGCCGAGCAGGTCGGAGAGGAAGCCGGGCAGGATCAGCAGCAGTCCGGCCAGCACGGTCAGGCTGGTGCCGGTCTCGGCGGCGCCCGACGGCGGCATGGTGCCCTGCTCCAGCGAGGCGGAGGCGGCACGGAAGGCCTTCAGCCCGGCCCGCTTGATCAGCCGACCGCCCAGCACCGCGCCGAGCACCAGCAGGAGCAGCACCAGCAGCCAGCCGATCACCGAGGCCACCTGGACGACCAGCCAGATCTCCAGCACCAGCCAGACGGCCACCAGCAGCGGCAGCACCCGGCGCAGTCGGCTGCGTCGCCGGCCGGTCGGTGGTTCGCTGGGGGTTCCGGGGGCACGGCTCGGGTCAAGGTGCTGGGTCACAGTAGGAATCCACTCCGCCGGCGCCGGTCGGGCTGGTCCCGAGCGGTCAGGGCGCCACCTTGTCCAACGGCTGGACCGACACCGGTGTTCCGGCGGAGCGGCCGCGCCGGCGGCTGACCAGCACGGCGGCGCCACAGGCCAGCAGGCCTAGGACGGACAGCGCCCACTCGGGGGCCGCGCCCACCCGGTCCGCGACGGTCCGGCCGTCGCGCAGCGGGACGTCCGCCGCCAGCTGGGCGGCGGTCAGCTCCTGGGTGCGGCTCTCGATGCTGCCGTCCGGACGGATCACCGCGCTGATCCCGCTGGTCGCGGCGATCAGCACGGCCCGGCCGTGCTCGACGGCGCGCAGCCGGGACATCGCCAACTGCTGGTCGGGCTGGCCGCTCTTGGCGTAGGTGGCGTTGTTGGTCTGGACGACCAGCACCCGGCCGCCGCCGTTGACGGTGTCGCGGACGATCTCGTCGTAGGCGACCTCGAAGCAGATCACATCGCCGATCCTGGCCGGCCCGAGCTGCATCACGCCCAGGCCCTTGCCGGGGTAGAAGTCGTGGGCGACCCGCTGCAGCCGGGTGATCACCTTCATCAGCACCGAGCGGAACGGCACGTACTCGCCGAACGGGACGGGGTGCTGCTTGGTGTAGTGGGCACCGGGGCCGGTGACCGGGTCCCAGACGATGCCCTCGTTCTGCACGTGCTGGGCGTCCGGACCGTCGACCAGCGCGCCCACCAGGGTGGGCACGCCGATCGCGCGGACCGCCTGGTCGATCCGCTGGTAGGCCAGCGGATCGCTGAACGGGTCCAGGTCGGAGGAGTTCTCCGGCCAGATCACCAGGTCGGGGCGGGGCACCTGACCGGACTTGATCTCGGCGGCCAGCTGCTCGGTGGCAGCGGCGTGGTTGTCCAGCACCTGCATCGGGCGGCCCAGGAAGTCCATCCCGGGGCGCGGCACATTGCCCTGGATCAGCGCGACGTGCACGTGGTCGGCGGCCTTGGTCGGCACCGGGACGATCATGCCGCTGCCGGTGACGACCGCCGCGCAGAGCACGGCGGCGGCCGGACGCAGGATCCGCTGCGGTCCGGCGGGCTGCCGGGACCGGCGGACCCGGAGCAGGACCAGGTAGCCGAGCAGGGTGCCGGTCAGCGCGACCGCGAAGGTCACCAGGGGCGCGCCGCCGAGCGCGGCCAGCGGGGTGTACGGGCTGGCGGTGTTGGCGAAGGCCAGGCGTCCCCACGGGAACCCGCCCAGCGGCAGCCGGTCGCGGGCCCACTCCTCGGCCACCCAGAGGCAGGCCCCCCAGAGCGGCCAGCCGCGCAGCCGCGAGGTGAGCGCCAGGCCGCCGCCGAGCGCGCCGACGAAGAGCGTCTCGGCCAGCGAGAGCCCGATCCAGGCGTCCGAACCGATCACCCGGATCCAGACCAGCAGCCAGAGGAAGAACGGCAGCCCGAAGGCGAAGCCGGTCCACAGGCCCTGGCGGACGGTGCGCCCGTAGGTCAACAGCGAGAGCGCCGCCACCGCGAGGATGGACAGCGGCCACAGGTCGTAGGGCGGGAAGGCGGCGGCCAGCAGCAGCCCCGCTCCGGCGGCCAGCGCGCTGCGCTTCCAGCCGGCCCGGGCCTTCGCCCGCAGGCGGGCCAGGCGGCCGGGGCGCGGGGCGTCGCCCGGGCCCCGCGGGGTGGGGTCGACGGCGTGGGGAGCCGCGTCGACGGGCACTGCCACCTGCGCACCATTCTTTCTGGGAGCTCCGGACGCTGGGATCTCCGAAGCGACCGGGTTTTGACGAAGGTACCTCTCCTGGTCACCCGCCGGTAGTCACCAGCGGGTGAGTAAGACCGGCCGGCGATTGGGGGGCGGGTGAGAAAGCCCCAGGTCAGCTCTCGTAGACAGTCTTCCCACGGACCACCGTGCGCAGGCAGCCGGGCAGCTCGGTGCCGGGGGTCAGGTCGGGCAGGCCGGGGGTGCCGGAGCGCGGGTCGGTGGACCAGCCGGCCACCCGGGAGTCGGGGGCCTGGACCACCAGCTCACCGGTTCGCCAGACGGCGTAGGTCGCGGGGGCGCCGGGGACCAGCACGCCCTCCTGGTCGCGGCCGATCGCCCGCCAGCCGCCCCGGGTGTGCGCGGCGAAGGCGGCGCGGACCGAGATCCGGTGCTCGGGGGTCTGGTGGAAGGCGGCGGCGCGCACCGTGCCCCAGGGGTCCAGCGGGGTGACCGGCGCGTCCGAGCCGAAGGCCAGCGGGACGCCGGCCCGCAGCAGGGCCGCGAACGGGTTGAGGGCGGCCGCCCGCTCGGCACCCAGGCGCTGGGCGTACATGCCGTCCGGGCCGCCCCAGGCGGCGTCGAAGGCGGGCTGTACCGAGGCGACCAGGCCGAGCTCGGCGAAGGCGGCGATGGCGGCCTCGTCCAGCGCCTCGGCGTGCTCCACCCGGTGGCGCAGCGCCTTCACTGCGGGCAGGCCGAGCCGCTCGGCGGCGATCCGCACGCCCGCGATGACGGCGGTCAGGGCGGCGTCGCCGATCGCGTGGAAGCCGGCCTGCAGGCCGCCCTGGGTGCAGGCGGTGACGTGGTCGGCGATCTGATCGGCCGTCAGGTAGGCGACGCCGGTGTGGTCGCCGTCCTGGTAGGGGGCGTGCAGGCAGGCGGTGTGCGAGCCGATCGAGCCGTCCACGAAGAGGTCGCCGCCCGCCCCGAGAGCGCCCAGCCGGTGGGCGGTCTCGGTGTCGTCGAGCGCGCCCCAGTAGCCGTAGACCTCGGGGCCGTCGGTCTTGGCGGCCAGCTCGAGCAGCGCGGCGAGGTCCTGGGTGGAGGAGATCTCCGGGCCGGCGCACTCGTGCAGGGCCGCGATGCCGAGCGAGGCGGCCTGGCGCAGGGTGGCGAGCTGGGCCTCCTGGCGCTGATCGTCCGTCAGCGAGGCCAGCGCGGTGCGGCGCACGGCGTGGTGGGCGTCGCGGGTGAGCGGGCCGGTGGGGTGGTAGCCGGGCAGCTCGGCCAGGCCGGGGGTCAGCTCACGCAGCGCGGTGCTGGCCAGGGCGGAGTGCACGTCGGTGCGGGAGAGGTAGAGCGGGGCGCCGTCCACGGCACGGTCCAGCTCGTCCAGGGTCGGCGGACGGCCCTCGGGCCAGCGGGTCTCGTCCCAGCCGTGGCCGATCAGGATGCCGCCGTTGAACCGCGCGTGGCCGGCGATCCGGTGCAGCGCCTCGGTGAGCGAGGCGACGTCGCCCAGCTGCAGCCCGGCGAGGGCCAGGCCGGTGGAGGTGGCGTGCACGTGCGCGTCCACGAAGGCGGGGGTGACCAACGCACCGGCCAGGTCGACCACCTCGTCGGCGACCGTCGCATACGCATCGGCGGCGCCCTCACTGCCGACCCAGGCGACCTGCTCGCCCTCGATCAGCATCGCGGTGGCGAAGGGGTCGGCCGGGCTGTAGACGGTGCCGCCGCGCAGCAGCACGGTGCGGGAGGTGCGTTCGGTCATGAGGGACAGTCTGCACCCGTGTTGTCCGGGTATATGAATCGACCCTAGAGCTTGGGCGGGCGAGCCTCGTACGGGGTGGAGAGGACCACGGTGGTGCGGGTGGAGACGCCGGCCGCGCTGCGGATCCGGGCCAGCAGGTCCTCCAGGTCGCCGGGGGCGCCGACCCGTACCTTGAGGATGTAGCTCTCGTCCCCCGCCACGCTGTGGCAGGCCTCGATCTCCGGCAGCGGGGCCAGCCGCTCGGGCACGTCGTCCGGGGCGCTGGGGTCGAAGGGTTTGACCGAGATGAAGGCGGTCAGCGCGAGGTCGACGGCGTCCGGGTCGATGATGGCCGAGTAGCCGCGGATCACCCCGCGCTGCTCCAGGCGGCGAACCCGCTGGTGAACCGCCGAAGTGGACAGGCCAGTGGCCTTGCCGAGATCGGTGTAGCTCATCCGCCCGTCCTGGACGAGCAGCTGAACGATGCGCTGGTCGAGATCCTCCACAGTCGTCAAACCTACCCGACCGCCGGAGTGCCGACTGCCGGGCGGCGCCCGGGGCACATGCCAGCGGAATGTGGCGAAGGCCACACCACGGTGCATCACCTTGCCACCACCTGCAGGGTTATGACACCCCGCCACCGGGAAGTGCTGGTGTTGGCCCTGGCCGAGTTGGCCGGGCCCGATCCAAGGGGGATCACATGCCTGCAGCCGAGCAGCGCGTTCTGCGCGCCGACTCCACCCTGACCTCGCACGACGAACCGGAGGGCGAGGATCTCGCCCCGGGTTCGGCGCACGCCCCGGGCAGTGACCCGGGCGAGGCCGAGACCTGGGAGATCATCCGCGTGCACTGCCCGGAGTGCCACCGGGCGATCGCCCTGGTGGGCGACGAGGAGCAGCTGCCGCAGCACGCCGTACTGCGGACCGCCTGGCACCCGTTCTCGCCCGCGCTCTGCCCGGGCTCCGGGCTGCCGACGGACGACCTCGAGGAGGTCGAGTCCGAGCCCGGCACCCGTCCGGCCGACACGCTGGAGGCGCTGCTCAGCCTCCCGGCCGAGCTGGACTGGCGCACCCAGCCCTTCTCGCACGTGGCCGACCCCGCCTCGGTGCCGCTGGTGCGCCGGGTACCGACGCAGCGCGAGCGGCTGGTCCGGCACTGAGCGACCGAGGGAGGGCGGGGCCCCACGAGGGCTGACCCTCCCTCAGGCGCCTTCAGCCGCTGCTGAGGTGACGGCCGATCACCAGGCGCTGGATCTGGTTGGTGCCCTCCACGATCTGCAGCACCTTGGCCTCGCGCAGGAACCGCTCGGCCGGGAAGTCCTGGGTGTAGCCGTAGCCGCCGAGCACCTGGACGGCGTCGACGGTGACCCGCATCGCCGTGTCGGTGCAGAACAGCTTGGCCATCGCCGCCTCCTTGCCGAAGGCGAGTCCGGCGTCCCGGCGGCGGGCTGCGGCCAGGTAGAGCGCGCGGCCGGCCTCGATCTGGGTGGCCATGTCGGCGAGCATGAAGGACAGGCCCTCGAACTCGGCGATCGGGCGGCCGAACTGCTTGCGGCTGCCCGCGTACTGGACCGCGAGGTCGAGGGCGGCCTGGGCCAGGCCGATCGCGCAGGCGGCGATGCCGAGCCGGCCCGAGTCCAGGGCGGCGAGCGCGATCTGGAAGCCCTGGCCCGGTTCGCCGATCAGGCGGTCGGCGTTCACCCGGACGCCGTCGAAGTGCAGTTGCGCGGTGGGCGAGCTGTTCATGCCCATCTTGTGCTCCGGCGGTGCGGCCGAGAGCTGTTCGGCCTCGCCCGGGACGAGCAGGCAGCTGATGCCGCGCGGGCCGTCCTCGCCGGTGCGCACGATCGCGCTGTAGAAGTCCGCCACGCCGCCGTGGGTGATCCAGGCCTTGGTGCCGCGGATGACGTAGTCCTCGCCCTCCCGGTCGGCGCGGGTGCGCAGTGCGGCGGCGTCCGAGCCGGCCTGCGGCTCGGAGAGGCAGTAGGCGCCGAGCTGGGCGCCGGAGAGCATGCCGGGCAGCCAGCGTCCGCGCTGCTCCTCGGCGCCGAAGCCGGCCAGGGCGTGGCAGGAGAGGGTGTGCACGCTGACTCCCAGGGCCACCGCCAGCCAGCCGCTCGCCAGCTCCTCCAGGACCTGGAGGTAGACCTCGTAGGGTTGCTCGCCGCCGCCGTACTGCTCGGGGTAGGGCAGCGAGAGCAGGCCCGCCTCGCCCAGGGTGGCGAAGACCTCGCGCGGGAACCGGCCGGCCGCCTCGTCCTCGGCGGCCCGGGGCAGCAGCTCACGGTGGACCAGCTCGCGGGTCAGGGTGAGCAGTGCGCGCGCCTCCTCGCTGGGCAGCTGGCGCTCGACGGGCTTGGGCGGTGCGGCGTTCATCAGGACGGTCGCCTCCTGGGCGCGGTGAACGAGCGTTCACATGGGGTGCGAAGTGAGTATGCCCGATCCCGAGCCGTCCGTCACGGCCCGGCACAATGCCTGGTCAGACGGCGTAGGGTTCGCCGCATGGAGCACCCGAGGGGCCTGTCCGCGCTCGCCACCCACCTCCTCGCACAGCCGCCGTCCTGCGGACCAGTGCGGCTGGTCGCGGTGGACGGTCATGCGGGATCGGGCAAGACCACCTTCGCCGGGCGACTGGCCGAGGCGCTCGGCGGCGCGCCGGTGGTACACCTGGACGATTTCGCCACCCAGCAGGAGTTCTTCGGCTGGACCGAACGGCTGCTCGACCGGGTGCTGGCGCCGCTCTCCCAGGGGTCGACCGCCCGCTTCGAGGCCTACGACTGGGTGGCGGAGCGCTTCCAAGGGGCGCGCGCGGTTCCGCCCGCGCCCGCGGTGCTGCTGGAGGGAGTGGGCGCCGGGCGCCGACTGCTGCGCCCTTGGTTGGCCGCCCTGATCTGGATGGAGCTGCCGTTCGACGACGCCCGGGCACGTGGCCTGCGGCGGGACGGTCCGGGGCTGGCCGACTTCTGGGAGCGCTGGTCGGCGGCCGAGACGGCGCACTTCGCCGCGGACCCGAGCCGGCCGTTCGCGCAGCTCATGGTGGACGGCCGGACCGGCGAGTTTCTGCGGCCCCAGAGGGCTAAGCGGTCGCTTGACCGGGAAGGTGGGGAGGAACTAAGTTTTCCCTCGTTGCCGGATTAGTTGATCGCGCAACAAGATGCGGCACCTCCGGCTTGTTCCCCCGTGAGCCGGAGGTGCCGTTTCGTCTGCCCGGACACCCCCGGCGACAACCCGTCGGTACGCCAACGGTCTACCCATGGCGGCGATTTGGCCTCGTGCAACACGCTTCCGGATCAGCCTCACCCGGGTACGATTCCGGCAGGCGCATACGCGCCCCGGGTGCGCGGCGCTGACCCGCCAACGACCGGGCCTCGGTGCACATCACGGGGGGCGTGAGTGATCACGGTTGACAACTCCGGCAGTTCCGGCCCACATGGGCCGGCCGACCGGGCCTGGCTGCGTGCCATGGACGCCTACACGGCCGGCGCCTACGCCCGCGCCGAGGAGGAGTTCCGCACGGCCGTGCGACTGGACCCGGGCATGGCCGACGCCTGGCTCGGCCTGCACGCGCTGCGCTGCGACACCTCGGGTGCGCTGCTGGCCATGAACCGCCACAAGAAACGTTTCGGCGAGCAGCGCCGCCGCCACCAACGGCCGCTCAGCTCCTGGTACTGGCTGGGCTGGTGGGTCCAGCCGGTCCTGGAGGACGAGCGCGACCTGGCCCTCGCCCACGCCTCGCACTGGCTGGACGGCCGGCACCTGGCCGAGCTGGACCGCGCGATCTCCCAGTGCCCCGCGCCCGATCAGGACCCCTCGGTGCGCTTCCTGCACGCCTGCCGCTGCTATCTGCTCAAGGACTGGGAGCAACTGATCAGGGAGACCGACCAGTTGCTGGACGACGCACTGCTCGGCATCGAGGCCGGCCTGTTCGGCGGGATGGCCCGGGTCAGACTCGACATGTGCGCCCAGGCCCAGGCCCCGCTGGCCGCCTCGCTGGCCCGCTGCCGCTCCGAGCAGCCGCAGCGCAAGGAGCTGCGGTACTGGCTGGCCCGGGCCTACGAGGGAGCCGGGCGCAGTGCGGCCGCGCTGCCGCTGTACCGCTCGGTGCACCGGGCCGACCCCGCGTTCATGGACGCCGCCGCACGACTGGCGGCGATCGCCGCCGAGGACGGGCTCGGGCTGCTGGAGGAGCTGCCGGCTTTCGGCATCGGCGAGGGACTCGGGGACGGGTTCGGGGACGGGCTCGGCGAGGGGCTCGGCGAGGGCTCGGGCGACGGCCTCGGCGGGCTGACCGACGCGGCGACCCTCGACCTGATCAGCGGCATCGCGGCAGCCCCGTACCCGCAGGACTACTCACCCGAGTACGTCGGCGAGACGGAGCCCGATCCGCTGCCGCTGGCGGAGCGCTCCGGCGACGGCGGCGGCGACGGCCCCACCGAGGGCCCGGGCGGCGCCGCACCCGCGCCGGCCCTGCGCGGGAGGGCACTGCTCGAACCCGGACCGGCCATCGAACCGGCCGGCAGCCAGCAGCGGTTGGACGCGGCACTCGCCGCACTCGAACGGATGGTCGGACTGGAACCGGTGAAGCGCCAGGTACGAGCGCTGTCCGCACAGTTGCGGATGGCCGGGCTGCGCGCCGAGCAGGGCCTGCCGGTACAGCCGCCGAAGCGGCACTTCGTCTTCTCCGGCCCGTCCGGCACCGGCAAGACGACCGTGGCGCGGATCCTCGGGCAGGTCTTCCACGCCCTCGGCCTGCTCTCCGGCGAGCACCTGGTGGAGGCCCAGCGAGCCGACCTGGTGGGCGAGTTCCTCGGCCAGACGGCGGTCAAGGCGAACGAGCTGATCGACTCGGCGCTGGACGGCGTGCTCTTCATCGACGAGGCGTACAGCCTGGCCAACTCCGGCTACAGCAAGGGCGATGCCTACGGGGACGAGGCGCTGCAGGTGCTGCTCAAGCGGGCCGAGGACAACCGCGACCGGCTGGTGGTGATCCTGGCCGGCTACCCGGAGGGGATGAACCGCCTGCTGGCCGCCAATCCGGGGCTCAACTCGCGGTTCACCACCCGGGTCGACTTCCCCAGCTACCGCCCCGTCGAGCTGACCGCGATCGGCAGCGCGCTGGCCGCCCGGGACGGCGACAGCTGGGACGAGGACGCGGCCGACGAGCTGGCCAGCATCTGCGCCCACGTGGTCGGCGAGGGGTGGATCGACGAGCTGGGCAACGGACGGTTCATCAGAACCCTCTACGAGAAGTCCTGCGCCTACCGTGACCTGCGGCTCTCCCTCTCCCGCGAACTCCCCGACCGCGAGGACCTGGCCACTCTGCGGCTCCCCGACCTGGTCCAGGCCTACGGCGAACTCATCGACGGCCGAAACTAGGGCCTGTCCGGCCGATCTTGCCGGACAGGCCCTAGGGGGCCACGGGATCGGAGCGCCGCGCCAGGAACACCCCGACGCCGGCCGCGAGCAGGATCACGCAGCCCGCGAAGACCAGCCCCGCACCACGCAGCCCCAGCGCCAGGGTCAGCGCCCCGACCCCCACCACCGGCAGGGAGATTCCGACGTAGGCGACGACGAAGAAGGCCGAGATCGTCGCGCCGCGGTGCTCCGCCGGTGCCGCGGCGCTCACCCCGGTCACGGCCGCTCGGAACCCCAGGCCCTGGCCGAGCCCGCCGACCACTCCGCCGAGGACCAGCACCGGCAGGGACTCCAGCAGCAGGGAGGCCGCCACGACGGCCATGCCGACCGTCAGCACCGCACATCCGGCGGGCAGCGCGCGCCGCACGCCCACCCGGCTCATCAGCAGCTGGCCGGCGGTGGAGGAGCAGAACACCGTGAAAACGACCAGGCCGGTCACCGCCAGGTTGTGCACTCCGAGGGTCTGCGCGAGGAAACTGGGCGACACCGCGGTGAACAGCCCCAACAGGGCGAAGCCGGCGAAGGCGGCCAGCGCGGCCGGCACGAACACCGCGCGGGTCTGCTCGGGGACCACCATCCCCTGCGGGCGCAGCGGCGGCCGGGGCGTGTGCCGGGCCACCGTCTCGGGCAGCGCGCGGGTGACCACGAAGGCCGCCAGGAGCAGCGCGATGTGCACCAGGAAGGGGAGTTGGAGCGGCCGTCGGGTGTACTGCGCCAGGATCCCCGACAGCAGCGGACCGCAGCCCAGGCCGCCCATGTTGGCGGCCGTGGCGGCGAGTCCCGCCCGGGCCCGCTGCCCCGGAGGTGCCAGTTCGAGGACGGCGGCCGTCGCGGCCCCGCTGAAGAGCCCGGCGGCGAAGCCCGACAGCAACCGCCCGGCGAACAGCAGCGGCAGCCCGTCCTCGGCCAGGAAGCAGACCGCGCTGAGGATCGACAGCCCCAGCGCGAAGAGCAGCACCGGGCGCCGGCCCAGCACGTCGGAGAAGTCACCGGCGACCAGCAGTGCGGCGATCACGCCGAGCGCGTAGACCGCGAAGACCACCGTCACCATCAGTTCGGAGAACCCGATCTGTTCCCGGTAGAGCCCGTAGAGCGGCGTCGGCAGCGTGGTGCCCGCCATGCCGACCGCGAACACCCCCGCGGCCGCGAGGTACCAGCCGCGGGCGCGACCTGTCGCTGTGCCCTGAGTCCCTGCGTCTTGAACGATCACGCCCCCAACCTAGTGAGCCTTCTCGACCACCACTGGCATTTCCGTCAGTTGAGCGGACGACCCGGCCCGGAGGCGAGCGGGCGACCCGCCCCGAGCCGAAGGGCCCCGCCGGTGTCGAAAGCGACGAGGGACAAGCGACCGAGGAACGAGGGAGCGCCGGAGCGTGGGGGCACCTCCCAGCCGCCAGGCTGGGGGAGAACGTCGACACCGGGTCAGAGGGGCCCGGAGGCGAGTGGGCGAGTAGCAGTCCGGTGGTCGGGGTCGTGCATTTCGCCGACCAGTTCCTCGAGGACGTCCTCGAGGGTGACCAGGCCCAGGGTGCGGCCGTCGGGGGTGGTGACGGCGGCCACGTGGGCGGCGGCGCGGCGCATCGCGGTCAGCGCGTCGTCCAGCGGGAGGCGGTCGGTCACCACGGTGACCGGGCGCCAGAGCCGGACCGGCAGCGGGGCGTCCGGGTCCTCGGCCTCCAGCACGTCCTTGACGTGCAGGTAGCCGAGGATGGAGCCGGCCGGGTCGACCACCGGAAAGCGGGAGAACCCGGTGGCCACCGCCCGCTCCTCCACCTGCCGGGCCGTCACCGAGGCGTCCACCGTGACCAGCCGGTCCAGCGGCAGCAGCACCTCGCGCACCGGTCGGCGGCCCAGTTCCAGGGCGTCCTCCAGCCGTTCCTGCTCCCCCGCCTCCAGCAGGCCGGCGGCCCGCGACTCGGCGAGGATCCAGAGCAGTTGTTCGGCGGTGAAGACCGTCTCCACCTCGTCCTTGGGCTCCACCTTGAACAGCCGCAGCACCAGGTTGGCGAAGGCGTTCAGGAAGCGGATCGCCGGGGCGAGCAGCCGGGCCAGCCGGTCCAGCGGCGGGCCGAGCCAGAGCGCGGCCCGCTCGGGCGAGGCCAGCGCGATGTTCTTGGGCACCATCTCGCCGATCACCATGTGCAGGAAGACCACCAGGGCCAGCGCCAGCGCGTAGGCGAGCGTGTGCACCAGGACGTCGGGCAGGCCGGCCGCCTGGGCGGGGCCTTCCAGCAGGTGCGCGATGGTCGGCTCGGCGAGCGCGCCGAGCAGCAGCGAGCAGACCGTGATGCCCAGCTGGGCGGCGGCCAGCATGGCCGAGACGTTGGAGAGCGCGTGCAGCACGGTGCGGGCCCGCTTGTCGCCGGCCTCGGCGAGCGGCTCGACCTGGCTGCGGCGCACCGAGATCACCGCGAACTCGGCACCGACGAAGTACGCGTTGCCGAGCAGCAGCAGGAGCGAGGCGAGGAGTTGGAGGAAGATCACGCCGACTCCCCCTGGTGGACCAGCAGCACCTGGGTGGTCCGGTGCCGGTCCACGGCCCGCACGGTCAGCTGCCAGCCGGGCAGCGTGACCGTGTCACCGGGGTCCGGGATCTTGCCGAGCAGGTCGGCCAG
The DNA here is from genome assembly GCF_000744785.1 of Kitasatospora azatica KCTC 9699. Lineage (NCBI taxonomy): Bacteria > Bacillati > Actinomycetota > Actinomycetes > Kitasatosporales > Streptomycetaceae > Kitasatospora > Kitasatospora azatica. Next base: position 1,136,302 of record NZ_JQMO01000002.1, read on the forward strand.
CAGTCCGGCCAGCGTCTCGTACGGGCCGTGCGGGGCGTGCAGCCCGATCGACTCCAGCTGGTCGAGCCGGGCCCGGCCGTCGGCCAGCCAGGCCGGGTGGCCGGCCGCCGGCGGCACCGCGAGCAGTTCGGGGGTGGCGCCCGGGTCGTGCTCGTCGCGCACCTCGCCGACGATCTCCTCGACGATGTCCTCCAGGGTCACCACGCCGGCTGTACCGCCGTACTCGTCGATCACGATGGCCATCGGCTGACGGCGCCTCAGCTGGTCGAGCAGCCGCTCGGCCGGCAGGGTCTCGGGGACCAGCAGCGGGGCGCTTGCCAGCTGGGCCACCGTCACCTCGGCGCGGCGTTCGGGCCGCACGCCGAGCGCGTCCTTGAGGGTGACCGTGCCGGTGACCTCGTCCAGGTTGTGCTGGTAGACCGGGAAGCGGGAGAAGCCGGTGGCCCGGGTCAGGTTGACCACGTCGGCGGCGGTGGCGTCCTGCTGCAGCGCGGCGACGTCCACCCGGGGCGTCATCACGCTCTCCGCGGTCAGTTCGCCCAGGCTCAGGGTGCGCACGAAGAGCAGCGCCGCGTCCTCCGCAATGGCTCCGGCCTTGGCCGAGTGCTGTGCGAGGAAGGCCAGTTCGCCGGGGGTCCGGGCCTGGTCCAACTCCTCCGCGGGCTCCATGCCGAGGGCCCGGACCAGGCGGTTGGCGGAGCCGTTGAGGGCGCTGATCAGCGGGCGGCAGGCGGTGGAGAAGAGCTGCTGCGGGGCGGCCACCGCGCGGGCCACCTGCAGTGGGCGGGAGATCGCCCAGTTCTTCGGGACCAGCTCGCCGATCACCATCTGCAGCACGGTGGCCAGCAGCATGCCGACCACCAGCGCCACTCCGGTGGCGCCGGCCGCGGGCACGCCGAGGCCGCGGAAGAGCGGGCGGAGCAGCACCGACAGGGCCGGTTCGGCGAGCATGCCGACGACCAGCGAGGTGATGGTGATGCCGAGCTGGGCCCCGGAGAGTTCGAAGGAGAGCTTGCGCAGCGCCTTGCGCAGACCGACCGCGCGGCGGTCGCCGGCCTGGGCGGCCCGGTCCACCTCGCCGCGGTCCACGGTCACGAAGGAGAACTCGGCGGCGACGAAGAGGCCGTTGGCCAGGATGAGCAGCAGGGCCGCGAGCAACAGCAGCCAGGCGGTGATCACAGTGCCGCCTGCTCTCCGGCTATCGGGTGCACGGCGGCGTCGGTACTACCGGACGGATCGTCCATCGAGGGGAAGGCTCACTCCTCAGGTCGCGGGCTCCACACAGGGGCGTACTTTGCCCCGGCTTTACCAGCCTAGACGATACCTGTTCGATTGCTGCGGAAGGTCACGCAGTGGCGGGCTCGGCGGCCGCGCCATGGGATTCGGCGAGGTCGCGCAGTGCGCGGGCGGCCCGGACGGCCTGCTCCCGCCCGCCGCTGGGCTGGATTCCCATGGCGGCCAGCGAGGTGCCGTCGGCCAGGTCCAGGGTCACCCAGGGGTCGCCCTGACGGAGGTTCACCCGGACGATCTCGGCCCAGTGCAGCCGCCGCATCCGGACCAGGTTGACCACGGTCACCCCGTCGGCGTCGGCGACCACCTTGGGGCGGGCCAGCATCAGGCCGACCGAGGAGAAGACGAGGCCCAGGCAGGTGAGCATCACCCGGTCGTTCAGCTGCCAGTTGGCCGGGAGCGCCAGCGCCATGCCGACGAAGAGCACCGCGAGCACCCCGCTGGCCGTCAGCAGGACCGCGCGGTTGCGACGCGGCAGCCAGGTGACGGGCAGGGTGGGCAGCTCGGGCAGCTCTCCGACGGGCATGGCGCTGGTACTCCTGAAGGTGCCGGTCAGAGACGGCAGGCGTGGATGTTGGTGACCAGGACGCCGCGGGCGCCGATCCCCCAGAGGTCGTCCATGATCCGCTGCGCCTCCTTGCGGAGCACCATCGAGCGGACCGCGACCCAGCCCTCGGTGTGCAGCGGGGAGACCGTGGGCGACTCCAGACCCGGCGTCAGGGCGACCGCCTCGGAGACCTTCTCGGCCCGGATGTCGTAGTCCATCAGCACGTAGCGGCGGGCCACCAGCACGCCCTGCAGGCGGCGCAGGAACTGATCCACGGCCTGGTCCTCGCCGGCGCCCTTGGGCCGGATCACCACGGCGTCCGAGACCAGGATCGGCTCGCCGAAGACCTCCAGGCCGGCGTTGCGCAGGCTGGTACCGGTCTCCACCACGTCGGCGATCACATCGGCGACGCCGAGCTGCACCGCGGTCTCGACCGCGCCGTCCAGCTTGGTGACGGTGGCCTGCACGCCGTGCTCGGCCAGGTGCTGCTCGACCAGGCCGGTGTAGGAGGTGGCGATCCGCAGACCCTGCAGGCCGTGCACGTCCTTGGGCGAGCCGACCGGTCCGGCGAACCGGAAGGTCGAGCCGCTGAAGCCGAGGGCGAGCACTTCCTCGGCGTTGGAGGCGGAGTCCAGCAGCAGGTCGCGCCCGGTGATGCCGACGTCCAGCCGGCCGGAGCCGACGTAGACCGCGATGTCGCGCGGGCGTAGGAAGAAGAACTCGACCTGGTTCTCGGGGTCGACCAGGACCAGTTCCTTGGGGTCCTTGCGCTGGCGGTAGCCGGCCTCATGCAGCATCTCCGCCGCGGGACCCGAGAGCGAACCCTTGTTGGGGAGGGCGATGCGCAGCATGGGAGGAGGATCCTTCGCTAGGTCGCGGATGGTGGTACGGAGGGTGGTTCAGAGGTAGGCGTAGACGTCGTCGAGCGTCAGCCCGCGGGCGACCATCATCACCTGAAGGTGGTACAGGAGCTGCGAGATCTCCTCGGCGGTCTGCTCCTTGGTCTGGAACTCGGCGGCCATCCAGACCTCGGCTGCCTCCTCGACCACCTTCTTGCCGATGGCATGGACGCCCTGCTGGACGAGCTGGGCGGTACGGGAGGACGCGGGGTCGCCGGAGGCGGCCTTCTGCTGGAGCTCGGTGAAGAGCTCCTCGAATGTCTTCGAAGCCATGATGGGACTCACCATACGGGCAATCGCGGAGCTGGTGGGAAGCGTCCCGGACGGTGGACACCCGTCTGGGACGGCCGTGCGGGACGCCTCCCACCCGCGGGCTCGCGACCGGGCTCAGTGCCAGGGCTCGCGCAGCCCGCGCAGCGTGGCGGCGGTGGCCACGGCGGCGGTGACCGCCTCGTGGCCCTTGTCCTCGGCGGAGTCCGGCAGGCCCGCCCGGTCCAGCGCCTGCTGCTCGTTGTCGCAGGTCAGCACGCCGAAGCCGACCGGCACGCCGGTGTTCACGCTGACCTGGGTGAGGCCGAGGGTGGCGGCCTCGCAGACGTAGTCGAAGTGCGGGGTGCCGCCGCGGATGACCACCCCGAGGGCGACCACCGCGTCATAGCCGCGCTCGGCCAACTGCTTCGCCGCGACCGGGAGTTCGAAGGTCCCGGGGACCCGGACGACGGTCGGCTCGCTGATCCCCAGCTCCTTCAGGGCGCGGTGGGCACCGTTCAGCAGCCCGTCCATCACCTGGGTGTGCCACTGGGCGGCGATCACCGCGACCCGCAGGTCCTGGGCGTTCTTGACGGTCAGCTCGGGGGCTCCGTGGCCAGCCACGATGTTCTCCTTGGGTTCTGCTCGAGTTCTGGGATTCGGCTCTGGGAGTTCAGCCGACGAGCCACGGCAGGTCGTGGCCCATCCGGTCGCGCTTGGTCCGCAGGTAGGCGAGGTTGTGCTCGCCGGCCTGCACCGGGATCGGCTCGCGGCCCTTGACCTTGAGGCCGTGCTCGGTGAGCGCCGCGTGCTTGTCGGGGTTGTTGGTGAGCAGGATCAGCGACCGGACACCGAGGTCGGTGAGCATCTGGGCGCCGATGCTGTAGTCGCGGGCGTCGGCCGGCAGGCCCAGCTCCAGGTTGGCGTCCACCGTGTCGCGGCCCTGTTCCTGCAGCTGGTAGGCGCGCAGCTTGTGGCCGAGACCGATGCCGCGCCCCTCGTGGCCGCGCAGGTAGAGCACCACGCCCTTGCCGGAGGCGGCGACCTGGGCCAGCGAGGCCTGCAGCTGCGGGCCGCAGTCGCAGCGCAGCGAGCCGAAGACGTCGCCGGTCAGGCACTCGGAGTGGACCCGGACCAGTACGTCCTCGCCCTCCGGCAGCCGACCCTCGGCGTCGAGGCCGCCGGCCACCAGGGCGACGTGCTCGATGCCGTCGATGGTGCCGCGGTAGCCCACCGCGGTGAAGTCGCCGTGCTCGGTGGGCAGCGAGGTGACCGCGACCCGCTCCACGTGCTGCTCGGTGCGGCGGCGGTAGGCGATCAGGTCCTCGATGGAGATGATCGACAGGCCGTGCTCACGGGCGAAGGCGACCAGCTCGGGCAGCCGGGCCATGGTGCCGTCGTCGTTGACCACCTCGCAGATCGCGGCGGCCGGGGGCAGTCCGGCGAGCCGGGCCAGGTCGACGCCGGCCTCGGTGTGTCCGGGGCGGACCAGCACCCCGCCGTCCGCCGCGCGCAGCGGGAAGACGTGTCCGGGGCGGGTGAACTCGTGGGCGGTGCTGGTCGGCTCGCCGAGCAGGCGGACGGTCAGCGCGCGGTCGGCGGCCGAGATGCCGGTGGACTCGACGTCCCGGGCGTCCACCGAGACGGTGTAGGCGGTGCCCTTGCGGTCCTCGTTGACCCGGGTCATCGGGGGCAGGTTGAGCCGGTCGGCGTCCGCCTGGGTGACCGGGACGCAGATCACGCCGGAGGTGTAGCGGATGGTGAAGGCGAGCAGTTCGGGGGTGGCCGCGGTGGCGGCGAAGATCAGGTCGCCCTCGTTCTCGCGGTTCTCGTCGTCCACCACGACCACGGCGCGGCCGGCCGCGATGTCGGCGATGGCCCGCTCGACGGGGTCGAGCGAGAGGTCGAGGGAGAGGTCGAGGGAGAGGTCGAGGTGATGCGCGTTGCTGCTCATGCCGTGACTCCCTGCAGGGTCGAGGTGGTGTTCGCAAGACGGGTGCGCAGCCACCAGGCGCGCAGGCCCAGCAGCACCAGGACGAAGTAGACGCTGTAGACCAGGCCGGAGAAGGGCAGTCCGCTGTTGAAGGCCAGCGGGACGCCGACCAGGTCGACCGCGATCCAGGCGATCCAGAACTCCACCCAGCCGCGGGCCTGGGCGATCATCGCGGCCAGCGTGCCGGTGAAGATGTAGGCGTCGGCCCACGGGGACCAGGAGAGGTTCCAGTGCTGGAAGACCAGCGCCACCGCGATCGTGACCACCGCGGTGCCGGCGACCAGCAGCGCCCGCTCGGTCCAGGTGGCGAAACGTATCTTGATGTCGCCGTGCTCACGACGGCCGCGCTGCCACTGGGTCCAGCCCCAGACGGCGGTGACGATCACGACCAGCTGCTTGCCGACCCCGCCGGCCAGGTGGGCCGACAGGTAGGCGCTCACCAGCACCAGGCCGGAGAGGAGCTGGACCGGCCAGCTGATGATCGAGCGCCGCCAGCCGAGCGCCAGCGCGGTCAGCCCGAGCAGGTTGCCGATCGTGTCGTTCCACTTGAAGTGTTCGCCGAACAGCGAGAAGGCGTAGTCGTTCAGCCAGTTCACGAGGCGTCCTTCCCGACCGCCGGGAGGCCCTGCACGATCGCCGGGATGGCACGGGAGTCGAGCAGCCGCTCGACGTACTTCGCGAGCACGTCCACCTCGAGGTTGACCGGCTCGCCGATCGCCTTGGTGCCGAGGGTGGTGAGCGCGAGAGTGGCCGGGATCAGGCTGACGGTGAAGCTGTCGGCGGCGGCCTCCACCACGGTCAGGCTGATGCCGTCGACAGTGATCGAGCCCTTGTCCACCAGGTAGCGCGTGATGCTCGACGGGAGCGAGAAGCGCAGCACCTCCCAGCGCGGGTTGCCGTCCGCGTCCAGCTCGCCGGGCTCGCGGCTGAGCAGGTTGCCGGTGGCGTCCACATGGCCCTGGACCAGGTGGCCGCCGAGCCGGGCGCCGAGCGCCATGGCGCGCTCCAGGTTGACCCGCGAACCGGGCTTGAGCACTCCGAGGCTGGACCGGTGGAGCGTCTCGGCCATCACGTCGGCGCTGAACTCGCCGGTGTCGGCCGCCAGTTCCTCGGGGCTGTCGAGCACGGTCAGGCAGACGCCGTTGACCGCGATGGAGTCGCCGTGCCGGGCTCCGGTACAGGCCACCGGGCCGCGCAGACGAATGCGCGAGGAGTCGCCGAACTCCTCGATGGAGACGACCTCGCCGAGCTCTTCGATGATGCCGGTGAACACCCGGGTTCTCCTCGCGCTACTAGGGGCGCGGACTCCGGGGCGGCACGAAGCATGGGAAGCTGACCACGGGTACGTCGGCCAACGGCCACAACGCCCTTCACGCGGAAGAGAGTTCTGCCGTCGTACTGGTGAACGCGACACCCCTCGGGAGGGACGTCACGGCACTGCCTGTCGAACCCGTCGCGCACGCCTCCCATCCGGACTTTAACCGTCGGTCCAGGAATTTCACCTGGTCAACCGGCCGCTGGCTGCGGACGGGTCGCGGACTGTAACCGCCGGTTCGGATTTTCACCGACCCCGGAGTGCGCTGAACGTCACTGCTTACTGCATTGCCGTCATTGTGCCATGATCCGCAACCCCAGCGGGAGAGGGCCTCGCTGTGCTCTGTCTCACCCAGCGGGCGGGAATGCGGACGGGCCGGCGCCGATCAGCAGCCGGGACGGACCGTGGAAGACCAGGTCCTCGGCATACCGCACGGGCTCGGCGCTCCGGGTGGACAGCACCGGGCGTGGCAGCCGGGCCAGCAGTGAGCTGAGGCCGATCTCCGCCTCGGCGCGGGCCAGCGGGGCGCCCACGCAGTAGTGGATGCCGGCACCGAAGCCGTAGTGGCGCCGGGTGTCGCGGCGCAGGTCCAGCCGGTCCGGGTCACGGAACTGTGCGGGGTCACGGTTGGCCGAGCCGAGCACCAGGGTGACCTTGCTCCCGGCGGGCAGGTCGCGTCCGCCGATCCGGTCGGCCCGGCGGGCGTACCGGGTGATCATCTGCACCGGCGCGTCATAGCGGACCAGCTCCGCCACCGCGTCGTCCGCCAGCTGTGGCCTGGCCCGCAGCAGCGCCAGCTCCTTGGGATGGGCGAGCAGCGCCAGCAGGCCCTTGGCGAGCAGGTTGGTGGTGGTCTCGTGCCCTGCCGTCAGCAGGTGGATGCAGGTGCCGACCAGGGTGTCCTCGGGGAGTCCGCCGCCGTGCCGCAGCATCGCGCCGATCAGGTCTCCGCGCTCGCGCCGGGCGTCCGACCGGAGTTCGGCGCGGAAGTAGGCGTCGAGCTGCGCGGCGGCCGCCTCGGCCCGGACAAAGCCGTCGGCGCTGCGGGCGGTGCGCGCTGGTGGACTGCTGCAGGTCCAGCGCACGGGCCCGGAACCAGTCGCGGTCCGCGCGGGGCACGCCGAGCAGCTCGCTGATCACCAGGACCGGCAGCGGCGCCGCGAAGCTCTCGACCAGGTCGGCCTCGCCGCGGTCGGCCAGCTCGGCGGCCAGCGCCTCGACCAGCTCGGTGGCCAGCCGCCGGATCCTGGGGCGGAGCTGCTGCACCACGCGCGGGGTGAAGCTGCACGCCACCAGGGCCCGGACCCGGGTGTGCTCGGGCGGGTCCATGAAGACCATCACCGACGGGCGGCGGCCGACAAGTGGTCGAAGCGCAGCGCGAGCGAGCGGCGCGCGACGTCCGGCCGGGGCACGTACCCGGGCATCACCTCCAGCTCGAAGGACGGTCCTGCGGTGCGCCCGGCCCGGCCGGACTCCATGGTCACCAGCAACTCGGCCAGCGGGCGCATCAGTCCGGTCATCACGTCGATGGCGGCGTTCATCAGCTTCGAGCGGCGCAGACTGGCGTCCGGGCTCTCCCCGAAGTGCTGCACCATCAGCTGGATCATCAACAGGTAGCAACGGTTGAAGAGTTGCAGCACGGTGCGGGCGGCCGGCGCGGTGACCTGGTCCTTCGAGCCGTCCGCCGCGCCCAGGGTGGGGTTGCGCAGCACCGGGTAGGCGGGATTCCAGGGCAGCAGCAGGCCGTGCGGGCCCTTGGCGCGCTCGCTGCCCGGTGCACCGGTCGGGCCGCCCGGTGCAGCTCGCGGACGCAGGCCGCCGGGTCCTGTCCCCAGCGGGTCGCGCACCCCCTGCCCACGGCGACTGCCCCCACGCCGCACTGGCCGAGCCCAGCACCATGCCGGGTCGGCGCAGCTCCGGGTGGACCGCCGACAGCTCCTCGATCACCCGTCGGTGCCGCACTCGGGCAGGCAGTCGGGGGTGGTCAGCCGGCGGCGGAAGTCGGCGCAGAGCGGCTCGGTGGCCTCCGCGACCCGGACGAAGCCGCTGTCGGTGGCGAGGAAAGCGTTCTGCTCCGAGAGCAGCGTCGAGAATTCGCCGAGTTTGTCGTCGAGGCGCAGATGTTCGATGTATTCCAGGGTCCGGTGGCGGTGGCCCGGAATTCTCATCGCCCCGAGTTCGACAGCGGCCGTGCCCGGACCGCTGCCGAAACGGTGCGTCAGAATTCGTCCGCCAATGCGATTGTCCGCTTCGAGGATGGAGGTCTGATAGCCGAGTCGTTCCAGCTCGTAGGCCACTACCAGCCCCGCCACTCCCGCACCGATGACGGTCACCTGGCGGGCGTGGCGCATCACGAAACCTCCGGTCGCACTGACACAGGGGCCACCGGAAACCCCGGCTTCGGGTACGGTGGAATTATTGACAGTATGTCAGGAAGTGATGCAGACAAAACCAGTACGAACACGAACCCGCTATTACGGCGACGAGGATACCGCCGTTGAGCCGTGCTCGGTTGCAGGGCTGCTCGCTCCACTGGAGTGCCCGGAGCTCGGTGGGCTGCTGGACGCGCCGGGCGAGGTCGAGGTACTCGCACTGCTGCCGGAAGTCCCGCCGCTCGGGTTCGCGCTCTTGCTGGAGCCGGAGGCGCTGCTCGTCGGCCGGTCCACGCCGGCGCTGCCACCCACCGGGCGGGTGAACAGACCACCGGTTGTCTGATCCACCATCACCAGCGAGGCCGTCGGCGTGGCGGCCGGACGGACGGTGACCACGTGCTCCGCCTTGAAGCCCGGCCACGCCGACCCGCTGAACTCGGGCTCCACCGGGTCGGCCACCGGCGGCAGCAGCGGATTGCCACAGGCGCAGCGCACCCGGGGCAGGCCGTGACTGTCCACCAGCACCGCGCTGCCCGCCTGGAGCACCGACTGGAAGCTGGTCGCCACGCCGTTGGCGAAGCCGTGGTTGGTCACCCGGGTGTCCACCCGCAGGACGGCGGAGCTGAGCGAGTGCAGGTAGTCCGGGATCTGGCTCGGGTCGATGCCCTCCACCCCGGCCCAGGCCTTGCCCTTGTCCTGATGTGTGGTCAGGAACTCGCTGAGCTGGGCCACGTCGCAGCTGGCGTTGTGCTGGGTGCCGCCGTAGAGGCCGATCGCCGTGCCGTCCACCGTGCCCCCGGTGGCGGGGGCGCTGGGCGCGGCACTGCCACTCGGGGTGGCCGAGGCGGAACCGGCGACCGAGCCGGTGTACGGATCCTGGCCGGGAGCGGCGGCCGCCTGCAGGGTGACCTTCGGCGCGCCGGAGGCGGCGGCGGAGGGGCTGCTCTTGGGCTGGCGCTCCACCAGGAGCACGGTCAGCCCGACTGCGAGAACCACTGCACCGCCGATCACGGCGAGCGTGCGGGGACGGCGGTACCAGGGACGGCGGGGGCCGCCGGAGGCGCTGACCAGGGTGCGCGGGGGCGGGCCGCCGGGGGGCGGGGGTGTGGTGGGGGTGGTGGGGGTGCCGGAAGCGCCTGCTGCCGCGGCGGCTGCTGCTGCGGCTGCTGCGGCGGCCGGGGCGGCGGGGGTAGCCGGGGTGACCACCTCGGTGGGCGGGCCGCCTGCCTCGGTGGGTGAGCCGCTCGCCTTGGTCGGTGCGGGCTTGGGCTCTGGTCCCGGCTCTGGCTCTGCCTCTGGCTCTGAAGCGGCCTCTGGCTCCGGCTCCGGCTCCGGCTCTAGCTCGGGCTCCGGCTGCTTCGGCGAAGGCTCGGAGGTCGGCCCCGACGGCGGACCGGCCGGGCCCGCCCCACCCGACGCCCCCGAACCACCCGCCAGCGGACCCGACGGCGGACCGGCGGGCGGCTCCGAGGGGCGCTCGGGCGGGCGGTCGGCCGGGGGCTCTGACGGGCGATCTGACGGCGTTTCGGGGCTCACCCCCCATTCTCCGAACGCGAACCACCACCCCCGCAACCGCTGCTGCGGTGAACGGGTCCGGTCAGCTCGCACCAGAGCGTCTTTCCCGACGGCGGCCGGGGCACCGTCCCCCACCGATCGGCCAGCGCGTCCACCAGGATCAGCCCGCGCCCGGACTCCGCTGCGTCAGCCTCCGCCCTGGCCTCCCGGGCGATCGGCAGCGCCGGCAGCCGATCACCACGCGAGTCCGAGACCTCGATCCGCAGCTGATTGACCAGCAGCCCCGGGCACGGCCCGAGCAACAGGTGCAGTTGGAAGTCACGACCGCGTACGTGACCGTGCGTCACCGCGTTCGAAGCGAGCTCGGAGACGATCAGCGTGGCGTTCTCGAACAGTTCCGTTCTTGGCCGCCACCCCCAGGAAGTCAACTGACGAGCGCAGGCGACCCGGGCCTGCCGAGCCCCACGCCGCGAGGACGGGAACTGCCAGGCGGCGGAGAGCGCGACTTCGAGCCTGGAGGCAAGGGAAATTTCGGACTTCATGTCACCGAGAGTGCTGCGTGCGGCGTACGCTTGCCAGTAACTGAGCCGGTACACAGAGTTCGCGTACCACCGCGATTCCCGTCCGTACCGGTCTACGGCAGTAACCGGGTGCGGGGTGGTGGGTGCAGGTGACGACTGCTGAGATTCCGGAGCAACGGCCGGAGGCTCCGGAAGACCCGGACGACAGCACGGAGTTCTTCCGGGCGATCGGCAAGCAGCTCAAATTGCTGCGCGAGCGCGCGGGGTTGACGCAGAAGCAGCTCGCCGATCGCTTGGGGTACAGCGAGGACTTGGTGTCATCCGTGGAGCGGGGCCGGCGCATCCCGCAACCGGAGTTCCTGGAGGCGGCGGACACGTTCCTGAAGGCCGGCGGCCTGCTGATCGTCACTCAGGAGGAGATCAAGAAGGCCAAGGCCAAGGCGCAGGTGAAGCATCCAGCATGGTTCCGGGTCTTCGCTCGGCACGAGACAGCTGCCGTCGAACGGCATGAGTACAGCACCCACGACATCTCTGGACTGCTGCAGACCGAAGACCACGCCCGGGCAGTGTTCTCCATGCGCAAGCCCCTCCTGGCCGAACAGACCATCGAGGACCGGGTGGTGGCCCGTCTTGCTCGCCAGGAGATCCTCGAAGGATGGCCAACCCCCGAAGCGAGCTGGATCATCGAGGAGGCGGTCCTGCGTCGCCCCATCGGCGGCCTGCGTGTCCATCGTGGACAGCTGGAGAAGCTTCTCCAGGTCGGCCGGAAGCGGAGCGTGGAACTTCAAGTGATGCCACAGGACCGCCCTGAACACGCGGGTCTGAGCGGTCCGTTCGTCCTCCTCACGCCCAGAGGCAAATCCCAGCTCGGGTACATCGAAGTACAGAGCTTCAGCCAACTGATCACGGACCCAGAGGAGGTCCGTATCCTGGCTGCAAAGTACAGCAGCCTCAGGGCTCAAGCGCTCACACCGCCGGAGTCCCTGGCTCTGATCGAGAAGATGCTGGGAGAGCTATGAGCACCGCAGATCTGACCTGGTTCAAGAGCAGCTACAGCGGCGACGAGGGCGGAAACTGCGTAGAGGTTGCCTGGACCAAGAGCAGCCACAGCAACAACGAGGGCGGCAACTGCATCGAGGTCGCCGGCAGCCCCACCTGCGTCCACGTCCGCGACTCCAAGGACCAGAGCGGCCCCCACCTCACCTTCTCCCCCGCCGACTGGACCGCCTTCCTCGCCCTCGCCACCCGGCTCTGACCCCACCGGGCGCCCCGCGCCGAGCGGTCGGGGCGCCCGCACCACCAGCTGACGCCCCGTCTCATCTACAGCCACTCGCCGGGCATCATCCGAACAGCAGGTATGCCCCTCACGCGACGCGATCGACACCGGGGGAACACCAACGACTGCACCAGCTCCCGAGCGCGCCGACCACCTCGCTAGTCGCCACTCGGTGGCGATCGACGGCAAGACCGCCCGCGGCTCCCGACGCGGCCAGACGCCCGCGGCCCACCTTTGCATCCGAGCTATCGGCTCCGCGGTCAGTCCGTGACCGCTCGGTCAGGCTTCGGTGGGTCGCGCGTCACTCGGCGTCGGGCCCGGCGAGGGGTGGACGGCTTCACGCTCGGTGGCGGCCTGGTGGAGGAGCATCACCTGGTAGCCGCCGACCCGCTCGGGTTCCTGACCGGTGAACCGGGCGACCACGGTGCCGTCGGGTGTGGTGAGGGTTCGGCTCGTGCCCGATTGGCGGTACTCGCTCCCCGGCTCCCAGCCCTCGCTGGTGATGCTGACGTCCGACCAGCGGATCGGGCGCATGGTGTGGCCACTGCCGATCACGAAGCCGTCTTCGAAGCAGTATAGGCGCTCCAGGCGGCCTCCTCGGCGTCGCTCGAAGCGGGGCCAGAAGGCGAGGCCGGCCATGCCCAATCCCATGAACAGCCCACAGGTGACGAGTACCCCGTCGGGCCAGAGCGGGGCACCGAGGACCGGCTCGTAGCTGGAGGCCCCGAGGAACAACAGGCCCATCGTCATGAAGAACCCGTCGCCGACCGTGGACCCCGGGACCGCGAAGCCCCGGTAACGGCCCAGGCCGCCGGCGGCTCCCACCGCCAGCGCCGCCTCGTGTTCGCTCACGCGCCCCTCCCCGCCTCCACGGCCCGCCCCCGTCGTGCGGGGTCCCGCCCTTTCCTAGGGAGACGATGGGGAACGCGTGGGGGGTTCCGCGACCGACGTGGCGCGCCCCGCCGCGGAGGTGGATGCCTCCACCGCCATGCGTCCAGGCACCGGCCCGGTGGCGCGCAGCAGGCTCTACGCTACGGGACAGCGGCAGGACGCGACCGGGGGCGACGTGAGTACGCAGAAGGGCATGGCCGAGTGGGGCTATGAGCTGTTCATGGAGCGGTACCGTGAGCGGCGCTACGGCCTCGCTCGGGAGGGTGATGCCGGAAAGGGCGTCGTTCCGGGCGGGTTCGAACCGTGTTTGGTGACCTTGTTCCGGTTGCTGGCGTCACGGGACGCGGATGGTGCCCGCGAGCCCGTTCCGCTGTGGCATCTGAGGGCACTCGCCCGGACCGGTCACCTCGCGCGTGCGGCCGAGCTGGCGTTCGCGATCAGCGACGAGCCCAAGCAGGGCGAAGCGCTGCTGGCGCTGGTGGAGGAGGCGGCCGGCGCGGGAGACCTGCTCGGGGCCCAGGCGCTGGTCGACTCGATCCGTGTGAGGGACTGCCACGATCGTGCCCTGGTCGCGCTGGTGCCGGCGTGGGCCAGGGCCGGTGAACTCGACCGGGCCCTCGCGCTGGCGGAGCGGGTACGCTATCCGCACAACTGGAGCATCACCTGGGCCCTCCTGGCGAAAGCGCTGGCGGACACCGGGGACTTCCGCGGCGCGCTCGACTTCGCCGACCGCGCCGCGGGCAGTGCGTCCTCACGGGTGCTCACCCTCCTTCTCGACGTGGCCACCGCGGCCGGCGACCACGTCCGGGCCGGTGACCTCGTCGACCGTCTGGAGGACCTCGCCCGGCTCCAGGGGCGGGGATACGACCGGGGCGGGCCGCGGCCGCTGACGGCGATCCTGGTACCCGAGGTCGGCCGCGGAGACCTGGATCGGCTCGACGCCCTCCTGCGCCGTCCGGGCACATCGCCCCTCTACCCCGCGGTCATGGTCGACGTGCTGGAGGCGGCTGCCGAGACCGCCGAAGCGGACGTGGTACTCGCGCTGGTGGAGCGGACGCAGACACTGCTCGACGCCTGCAGCCCCACCTCCTGGCACGCCGACGACCTGCGGGCGGCGGCGGCGCTGATGCTGGCCCGGCACGGTCACGTCGAGTGGGCCATGGCCCTCGCCGACGCGATGAACGCCCCCCACCGCCGTGCGGGTTGGCAGGCGGAGATCGTCGGGGAGCTGGCCCGCGGCGGGGACACGGGCCGGGCCGAGACGCTCGCCCACGCGATCACTGACCGACGGGCACGAGCCAGAGCACTGATCGCCGTGGTCGAGGAGTTGGCCCGGCGCGGGGAGACGGACCGAGCCCAGACGCTCACCCGGGCGATCACCGACCTGTGGGCGCGCGGGCACGCACTGGTCCCCGTGGTCGAGGAGTTGGCCCGGCGCGGGGAGACGGAGCGGGCCGAGGCGCTCGCCGACACGATCGCCTTCCGCGAGACACGGGACCGCGCGCTGTTCGTCGTCGCGGGGCTGGCCGCGCCGTCCGACGCCCGCAGGCTCGCCGCACGACTCGCCGCGCTCGGCGGCTGGTACGGGATCACCGGTCTCCTGGAACAGTTGGCACCCCAGGGGATAACGGCGGTCACCGATGCCTTGACCGCGTGACCCGTGACGGCGTAACGGTGGGCCCCCGGGACCGGTGACCCTGGGCCGCGGCAGGAGAGCGCCTCGCACGCTCCTGGGCATCGCCTGACCAGCGCAACTACAAGATCACCGGACTTTGCAACACCCCTGCCCCGCGCCCACCCCTGGCCGGGGCACCCGCACCACCGACTCGCTCCCCAACGGATCTTCAGCTACCTGAAACCGTCAATCCAGGAGGGTCATTCAGAAGCCCTCAAGGTCAGACGGGCGGCATCAGATCGCTCTCGCTGATGGTGTACGTCAGCAGGGGGTAGCTGAAGTCCGTTTCCTTGTTCTCACGGCGCCGCAGTTGGTAGAACTCGCGCCTCTGCTCTTCGTCGGCCGCCGTGAGCCGCGCACCCTGCGGGAGGTACGCATGTCCGTCGCGAAACCGAACGAATGTTTTTGACGTTCGAAAGGTTACGCCCAGCCATTGGTTGCCCACCGCCTGGACGGGCGTGTCCAAGACGATTTTGTGCCTGAGTCGCCGGTTCGAGTCGACAGAGAACGTCACAACACTGTTGTGGGCGAGGGGGATCTCGAACCTCTCGCCATCGGACCCCTTTGATTCGAAGATCAGCTTCCTCGGCGGACTCGCTTCGGGATGCTGGTAGCAGGAGAAGACGGCGATGAACGACGCGTCGGCCAGATCCAGGGCTTGGTCGGAATGGCTGCCCATGGTTGTGTAGGCGTTCGTGTAGCTCTCGATGAGAGCGTTGTTGAAGCCGACCGAAAGCGCCGCACGTTCTTGAATCCGTTGCGCCAGCTTTTCGTGTACGGCTTGGAAACGCTGTGGCGGGCCACTGTATCGAGTGGTAGTACGCACGAGAGGCACACCACCTGCCTCGTCGATCCTGGTAAGCACGGCGCCTCGCCGGACTTTTCCTACATCTTCCAGACGGGCCGACGCGGACAGCTCCGCGAAGGGATTCTCCTCGGCTGACAGAGTGTACGAGAGGATCTCGTCCGAGATGCTAAACCCGGGGGGCAATGTAGTCTCCCGTGTTCATACTGAAGCGGAATTTGTCGCCGTAATCGATGAAGGACGAGGTCCTGTTCTCCTCGGCGTACAGCCTGCGCAGCTCGTTCATACCGGCCTGTGTGGGTGGCTCCAGCTCCACCAGCTCTCCAGCTGCCTTGAGGAACGTGTGGCCGTTCTTGTGAACGGCTTCGGCGCTCGAACAGCGCACCACGTATCCCAGGCGGGTCGGGAGCAAGTCGGCGTCCAATGCTGAGGGCCGGACTTCGTGCGTATACAGGCGGTTGGTGGACAGCGGCATGAAGAACACGGAGCCAGGGTAGAGGGTCACGGTGAACTGCGGGGGGAGCGTGTCCCCGTTGCGTTCTTCGGTCGGCTCCTTGAGGCGAAACTGGAGTTTGGTCAGGCCGCTGGCACCCTTCAGGCCGTAGTCGAAGGCGTCTTCGGCCAGGGGCTGCAGCTTGTCGAGCCGGTCATAGAAAGTGCAGAAGGCCATGATGCCATTGACGGGCATGTCCTTGGTCTTGTCGGCATGGGCCGAGATCCTGGCCTTGGACTGCTTGCGCTCCGCCGTGGCAAGGGTGTTGTGGTAGATCTGGGCGAGGACGTGATTCAGCGGTGCCTGGTTGCGGAAGACGGCGGCGGCCTCGCGGTTCAGAGCCTCGACGATGCGCGTGTCGGTCGGGCGAAAGCTCTCGGTCGACCCCGAGAGATTCGTGGAGCACCGGAGCAGGCGGAAATGTAGTTCTTCACCGTTTCGCGTGACGGGCGTCAGATAGATTCCGCTGCGATGGGCTGTTCCAGGCTTGGTGGACTCCGTCAGGGACTGGAACTCGTGCTCCGCACGGATCCGTCCGAAGTGATCGGCGTCGAGCCCGAAAAAGCGGCGGTAGTACACGCCGACACCGTGAACGCGGATGGGAACTCGGCCGAGGTCGACGAGGGTCCACGGTTTGTCGACGTCCTCGCGGTAACCGTGTGACAGCTCCCGGACAACGAATACCCGAGCAGCCGCATGCAGGTGGTGGCTCCTGACCCCGGATATGTCGCCACACAGGTAGACGGTCTTCTGTGCGAGATCGAGCGACCCGGAAGCAAGGGGCTCCGGCGTGATGGTGGACCCGAAGAAGTCCCTGACCAGATCACTGTCTTTCAGCGTCGAAGGCGCAACCAGGATGTTGTTCGCATCCTCGATGCAGGCTTCTGTCAGCTCTGCCGTGTGCATCAAACGGTACCTGCCATTCGCAGCGGCAAGTCGATGAACGCCGCACGGTCCCGGGTCTCGGGCTCACGGAGCACCAGCCGCTCGGTCCTGACCGGCTCAGGCCGCCACGTTATGGGTCCCAGATCTTCCATCCGCGCAGGCTAACAGGTGGTCAAACCAACTGAACGGGAACGGCTCGCCGGCAAGGCCGGTCGGCCCCGCCCGCACGCAACACGACTGCCCGCCGGCCGGGCCGACGGGCAGTCAGGGACGGTCGAGCCCGATCCCGGGGCCCGGTCACCGCGCGTAGAATTTACAGCTGGTAGAAGTTCGCGTAGTGGTCGGGCGAGTAGTAGACGACGCCGGTGGTGAAGTCCACGACGATCCGGACGGCGTCCCGGTGGGCACCGCAGGTGCGCGGGTAGACGTCGTACTCGTAGTAGGTGTCGCCGAAGGGCAGCTCGCCCTCGCTGTTGGTGAACTGGCCACCGGCGAAACTGCACCGGCCGGTCGGCCAGTCGTACCAGCCGCGGTCGGTCGGGTAACCCATCGAGGACCAGGTCGAGTTGGCCGAGGCGGCGTTGTCACAGCCCGCCACGGAGCAGGAGCTGTACACGGCCGCGTTGGCGGCGGGGCTGGCGATCACGGACGCGCCGAGCACGGACGTCATCGCGGCGATCATGACGGCGGTGCGCTTGGTCCAGGACAGCTTGGTACGACGCTGAGTGAGCACGGGGGCCTCCAGGGAGCGAGTGTGTCTGGCACATGACACTTTGCTGGCGGCCTGTGACATCACGGTGTATCGGCGGTTACCAGTCCTGGTCCATTCCCGCAGACCGGGACCCACCCGCTCCAGGGCTGGCGAACCGTCATTCCGCGGCCCGCCGGACCACCTGACGGTGCACCGGGCGCGCCCCGTTCGACCAATTAGCTACGCGCGTCAACCGGCATGCTACGCGCGTCACTTCTTTCGCGTCCCTCCGGCCTGTCCAGCGCCGGCGCCCACCCTGTCCTACGGTGCGAGGGCGCAACCGGTACCCCCAAGATGGCCAGTCAACTACCGCCGTCCACCCTGAAACCGCGTGCACCAAGCGAACGGACAGGGGACATCGCGCAAAGCCGCGGTGCCGAGCCGTGCAAGCACCCGCCGGCACGGCAGTGGCTACGCTTGACCCTCACTCGTCGTCAGGCTGGGACCATTCGGCGGGCGACGTGGAGCAGGTGCGGGAGGTGCTGGCTATCGACGGCCGGGCTTCGGGCTGACCAGGATCGGCTGAGGGTTGATCCGATCACCGGCTACGGGCATCCGGCCTGAGCCACGGTCAGAACTCGCGTGCGAGGTCGCGCTGGTACCAGCTTCCCGGCTTACCGCCGAGGTCAGTCGGGTCGGCCGGGCCGACCTCGACGAACCCGGCCTTGGTCAGCACCTTCCGGGACGCGACATTGGCGCGGGAGGCGGCCGCCCGTAGGGTGCGCACCCCGTACTGAGTCGCCGCCAGTCGGCACAACTCCCGGACGGTCGCGGTCGCCACGCCCCGGCCGGCGACGCGCTGCGCGACCCGGTAGCCGAGGTCGGCAGTACCGTCGTCGAAGTCGTAGAGGTTGAATCGGCCCAGGACCGAGCCGTCCTCGGCGACCAGCACGTAGAAGGCACATATGCCGGCCTCCTGCTCAGCCAGCAAGGCGCTGTACCGGTCGGCGAACTGAGCGAAGTACTCGTCGCCCCGGTCTGAGATCGAGGCAGCGAAGTAGGCGCGGTTCGCGAGCTCGAAGGCCAGGACCGTCGGGGCATGGCCGGCATGCAGCCGCTTCAGCTCGGGCACGGCCCGACTCTAGCCAGTCGGTGCTCTGCGGCCACCTGAGTTTCCGTCACCCGTCTACGCTCGTCCCATGATGATCACGTATGAGTGGCGGGGCGGCTTCGACAACGCCGAGGTCAATGCGCTGCATGCGGAGGGCTTCAATCACCGTGCCCTGGAGGTCGATTGGCTGACCCGGGTACAACGCCACAGCCTCGGCTGGGTCTGTGCACGTGATAACGACGACCTCGTCGGCTTCGTCAACGTCGTGTGGGACGGCGGCGCTCACGCGTTCGTCCTGGACACCGTGGTCGCGGGGAGCCACCGCCGGTCCGGGATCGGAGCAGAACTCGTCGCCGAGGCCGCCCGGCAGGCCCGCGAAGCCGGATGCGACTGGCTGCACGTCGACTTCGAGGACGACCTGCGGCCGTTCTACTTCGACGCCTGCGGGTTCAAGCCGACAGCGGCAGGTCTCATCGCGCTCTGAGCCGCCCGTTCGTACTCCGCCCGGACCCGTCCCATCTGCGCCCCCGGATAGGCGGCACTCCAGTGGCCCACTCCGGATGCGGTGGGCCTGAGTCGCGACGACGATCGGCAGGTGGGCACGGGTGTGCCGCCACACCAACGAGAGGTGGAACGACCATGAGGATGTTGTTGACCGTCCAGCTGGACACCGCGAAGGCGAACAAGGCGATCACGGACAAGACGCTGCCCAAGGTCATGAAGTCGGTCCACGACCGGATCAAGCCGGAGGCGGCGTTCTTCACGGCGGTGGACGGGATGCGCACCCACTTCCTCGTCTTCGACCTGAAGGAGCCGTCCGACATGCCGTCCATCGCCGAGCCGTTCTTCCAGGAGCTCGAGGCGAAGGTGACCTTCTCGCCGGCGATGAACCTCGACGATCTCCAGGCGGGGCTGCAGAAGCTCGAATCGAGCTGACCGCTCCCACAGCAGTCCCATCCCCCTCCCCCCGCGGCGGGCAGCCCGGTGGCCGGCACCCGCCCCCGACTCGCCCACCGTCGTCTGCTTGCATGGCTTCCCGTGAATGCCATCCTCACCAGCATCATCGCGGTCGCGGGAACGCTCCTGGGCTCGACCCTGACCCATCTCTTCCAGCAGCGCACCGCCCGGCGCACCGAGCGGGCCGCGCGGGAGGAGCGGGTCCGTCAGCGGCGGCTGGACGCCTACGGGGTGTACGCCGGGCTGCTGGTCGAGTTCCGGCAGGCCATGTTGCACCACTGGTTCTGCCTGCACGACGGCCAGGACGCGGGTGACGAGGTCGAGTTGCGCAAGCTCTCGTTCGAACTGCGCTCCAGCACGCAGCACGCGCTCTTCCAGGTGCAGCTGGTCACCGAGGAGCCCACCCTCCTCGATGCCGCGACGGAGGCCTTCAGGGCGGTGGGCAAGATCGACCGCGCGAAGGAGCTCCCCGACCTCATCGCCCGGCGGGACGCGACCCGAGAGCTGATCGACACCTTCGTCGCCACCGCCCGCGTCCACGTCTGAGCAGCGGAGTCACAGGTCCCGGCGGTGGATGACGACCACGGCGATCGCCACCGCGAGCAACGGCCAGGCCGCGAAGGTGATCCAGGCTCCGCCGACCGTCGCCGGGTAGTGCGAGACGAACTGGTCCGTCAGGTCGACCTGGGCCAGCCGGCGCCAGGCGGTGAGCGGCATGGCGTGCGAGAGGTCGGCCGTCCAGCGGTAGGTGTCGGTGAAGAACGACGGCAGGCAGAAGAGCACCATGACCGCGGCGACCACGGTGGCCGCGCTGTGCCGGATCAGGACGCCCAGGCCCATGCCGACGAGGGCGCAGACGGGGGCGAACAGCGCTGCCGCGGCGACGAACCGCAGGGCGCCGGGGTGGGTGATGGACAATCCGATGTGCCGTCCGGACAGGACCGCCTGGCAGAGCCCGAATGACGCCCCCGCGACGAGGATGCCGTAACCGAGCATGACCGCAGCCAGCACGGACGCCTTGGCTGTCAGCACCGCGCGCCGGTCGGGGACGGCCGCCAGCGTGGTGCGGATCATCCCGGTGGCGTACTCGCTGACGACCGTCAGTGCCCCGACCGTCCCGGCGACGAGCATCAGGACGTCGGCGGCGATGATGTTGAACGAGTCGTCGAGCGCGGTCTGCAGGTACCTGGACCCCGGCTGCGGATCGAAGTTGTCGTAGGTGTACTGCGCGGACCTGAGGTTGGCGCAGATGATGACCAGGGCGCTGAGGCCGAGCACCCAGGGTGTCGAGCGGAGCGACCAGAGCTTGATCCACTCGGCTGCCAGCAGGTCACCGAACCGGGCGCGGTGTTCGGTGGCGGTCCGGGGCGCGTGCGGGGCGACGGTCGGGGTGGTCATCGGTGCTCTCCTGCGGGGTATTCGACGCTGTCGGCGGTGAGTTCCATGAACGCCTCCTCCAGGGAGGCGGTGCGGGTGGCGCCCGGTCGGGTGCCGCGGGCGGCGAACTCCGCCACGCTCTCGGCGGCGATCAGCTCGCCACGACCGATGACGACCAACTGGTCGGCGGTGTTCGCCATCTCGCTCATCAGGTGACTGGAGACGAACACCGTGCGCCCCTCGGCCGCGAGCCGGCGGAAGAGTCCGCGCACCCACAACACCCCTGCTGGATCGAGCCCGTTGAGCGGCTCGTCGAACAGCAGCACCGGCGGATCGCCGAGCAGCGCCGCCGCGATGCCGAGCCGCTGTCTCATGCCGAGCGAGTAGCCGGCGATCCGGCGGCCCGCCGCTCCGGCCGAGCCCGGCGCACCCGCCAGCCCGACCTCGCGCAGCACCTCCTCCACCCGACTGCGCCCGATGGCGTTGCTGCGGGCCAGGGCGCGCAGGTGGGCCCGGCCGGTGCGGCCGCCGTGGACGTCGCTCGCGTCGAGCAAGGCGCCGACCTGGTGCAGGCCGCGCGGGCGGTGCCGGATCGGGCGGCCGTCGACGGTGGCGGTGCCGCTGGTGGGGTCGTTGAGGCCGAGGATCATGCGCAGGGTGGTGCTCTTGCCGGCGCCGTTCGGGCCGAGGAACCCGGTGACCCGGCCGGGGCGCACGGTGAAGGTGAGGTTGTCTACGGCGGTGGTACGGCCGTAACGCTTCGTCAGTCGGTGGACTTCGATCATGTGCTCCACAGTCCCGCAGCACGCCCGGGCGGGCATCGGACCAGCGCTGACACCTGGTCGCCCGGCCCATGGACCCAGGTTGTACACCCCTGGTCCGATGCCCGGGACGAGAGCGTCTGGTTACGATCACCACATGTCCCTGACGCCGCCTCTGCCCCTGCTCAAGCGCGTGTCACCAGGCGGGTGGACGGCCCTCGCCTGGTGCGTGTCGGTGGTGTACCCCTCGCTGGCGAACACCTCCGCGGCGTACACCTCGGCACTGCACGGCGCGCGGGGCGCGACCGGCCACCGGGACTGGGCGTTCATCGCCCTGACGACCGTCCTGGCCCTCGCCGCCTGCGCCCTGCTGCGCCGTCGCCCGCTGTCGGCCCTCGTCCTGCTGATCACCGCCACGATCGCCGTGACGGACGCTTGGCGATCCGGAGTGCAGCTCCCGCCGACCGCGCTGCTGGCGGTCGATGCCGCGCTCTGCCTGATCACGGCCGACTGCCCGCGCCGGACCTCGCGTGCCGCGGCGGCCATGGTGCTCGGCGTACTCCTCGGGCATCTGGCCCTGCTTCCCGAGCTGGGCGGCGGCCTGTTCCTCACCGGCACCAGCATCGGCGCCTCGGACAGCGGCCTCCTGGTGGCCGTGATCGCCTGGCTGGTCGGTCGGTCGATCCGTCAGTCCCGCGAGCACGCCAGGACCTTGGGCGCCCAGGCGGCGTCGCAGGCGGTCACCGCCGAGCGGCTGCGGATCGCCCGGGAGATGCACGACACGGTGGCGCACAGCATCGGCATCATCGCCCTGCAGGCCGGTGCGGCGCGGCGGGTCATCGACAGCCGGCCGGACCGGGCGCGTGACGCGCTGGCCGAGATCGAGACCGCCGGGCGGGAGACGCTGGCAGGGCTGCGCCGCATGCTCGGCGCGCTGCGCCAGGCCGATCAGGACGCAAGCGTTCCGGTGCCCGCGCTGCACCACCCGCCGGGCCCGCACCAACCTCCGGGCCTGCACCACCCGCCGGGCCTGCACCAACTGCCAGGCCTGGCCGACCTCGACCGGCTGGCCGCCACGACGGCGTCCGCGGGCCTGCGGGTCGAGGTCCAGTGGCAGGGCGAGCGGCGCCCGCTGCTGCCGGAGATCGACCTGGCGGCCTTTCGGATCATCCAGGAGTCGGTCACCAATGTGGTGCGGCACGCCGACACCCACTCCTGCCGAGTGTCCATAGACTGCCGGAAGGCGGACGAGGTGGCGATCGAGATCACCGACCGGGGCCGCGGCCACGGCACCACCCCGGGCAGCGGCTACGGCCTCGCGGGACTGCGCGAGCGGGTCGCGCTGCTGCACGGCGAGTTCCTCGCCGCGCCCAGGGCCGGCGGCGGCTTCCGGGTCTCGGCCCGGCTGCCCGTGGCGGGAGGCGTCCGATGACCGTCCGCGTCCTGCTGGCCGACGACCAGCCGCTGGTTCGGGCCGCCCTGGAGATGATCATCTCCGACACGCCCGACGTCGAGGTCGTCGGGGAGGCCGGCACCGGCACCGAGGCGGTCCGGCTGGCCGAGGAACTGCACCCCGACGTGGTGGTGATGGACATTCGGATGCCCGGTATGGACGGCATCGAGGCCACCCGCCTGGTCACCGCAGGCCCGGGACAGGCTCGGGTCGTGGTGCTCACCACCTTCGACGACGACGATTGCGTCTACGCGGCGTTGCGGGCGGGTGCCTCCGGCTTCCTCGTCAAGGACATGGCCCTGGACGACATCCTCGCCGCGATCCGGGTGGTCGCCGCCGGGGACGCGCTGATCGCACCGAGCGTCACCCGCCGGCT
The DNA here is from genome assembly GCF_000744785.1 of Kitasatospora azatica KCTC 9699. NCBI lineage: Bacteria > Bacillati > Actinomycetota > Actinomycetes > Kitasatosporales > Streptomycetaceae > Kitasatospora > Kitasatospora azatica. The sequence goes on from NZ_JQMO01000002.1 coordinate 1,159,754, forward strand.
GATCGCCGAGTTCGCCGGCCGCGAGCCCGAGACCGCTCCGGTCCCCGCCTCCGCCCCCGCCGTGCGACGGATCGGCGGCATCACCGACCGGGAGCGCGAGATCCTCACGCTGGTCGGCCGCGGCCTGTCCAACACCGAGATCGCCACCGAACTGGTCATCAGCATCGCCACCGTGAAGACCTACGTCACGCGGCTGCTGGCCAAACTCGACGCCCGTGACCGTGTGCAGCTGGTCATCATCGCCTACGAGACGGGCCTGGTGTCACTGCCCGGCTGAGCGCCGGTCGTCCCGCTCGTTCAGGCCGCCGCCTCCGCCCGGTACCGCCCGGGGGTGGTCCCGAACTCCCGGTTGAAGGCGTGTGAGAGGGCGTACGGGGTGCCGTAGCCGACGCGGCGGGCGATGGTGGCCAGGGGGTCCTGGGTGTCCCGCAGCAGGGTGGCGGCGAAGGTGAGGCGCCACCAGGTCAGGTAGGCCATCGGCGGGCGGCCGACCAGGGCGGAGAAGCGGCGGGCCAGGGTGGGGCGGGACACTCCCACCTCGCCGGCCAGGCGGTCGTTGGTCCAGGGCGCGGCCGGATCCGAGTGCAGGGCGCGCAGGGCGGCCGCCGTCACCGGGTCGCCCAGCACGGCGGGCCAGGCTCCGGTGGCGCCCTCGGCCATCCAGGAGCGGATCATGTAGACCAGCAGCAGGTCGAGCAGGCTGGGCACCGCGATGCACGCGCCGGGCCGCTGCTCGCCCAGTTCCCGGCCCAACAGGTCGATGGCGGAGCGTAGTTCGGGGTGGCTGCCGACCCGGTTCGGCAGGTGGACCACTTCGGGCAGCTCCGCCATCAGCGGATGCACCCGGTTGCGGTCGAGCCGGTACTTGCCGCACAGCAGCTCCACCTCGCCGAGGCCCGTCCTGGGCGGGCGAGGGGTACTCCCGTCGAGCCAGCGCTCGAACGGCACGGCTCGCTCAGCCGCGGCCCCGTCGGCATCGGCGTCGGCGAGCAGGTGCCCGGTGCCGTGCGGCAGCAGCACCGCGTCACCGGCGCCGAGTACCAGCGGGTCGCCGCCGTCCTCGCGCAGCAGCCGGCAGCCGCCCTCCAGCACCACGTGGAACCCCGCGCCGTCGTACGGCGCCAGCCGGGCGCACCAACTCCCGCTGACCCGTATCCGGTTGGAGGATGGCTGTCCGATGCGTACGGCCGAGATCGCGTCACTCACCACGTCCATCGGACCAGCGTACCGGTGAGCTCAAGAGTGAGACGGAGGCGTATTCGCTTGAGCCGAAGGAGCATTGAGAGCCTCACTCGCCCTCCCTAGAGTCGAGGTCATGAGCGAACAGAGCATGCAGAGCATCACCCTGGGAGACGTCGAGGTCATCCGCGTCGTGGAGTGGCAGGGGGCGTTCCTGCCCGCCCGCGCACTGGTGCCGGACTCCCCGGCCGAGCTGTGGCGGGAGAACGAGGACTGGCTCGCGCCAGGCCACTGGGAACCGGAGAGCGACCGGGCGGTGGCCGCGCTGCAGACCTGGGTGCTGCGCAGCGGCGGACGGACCGTCCTGGTCGACACCGCGGTGGGCAACGGGCGCGAACGGCCCGACTCGCCGGCCTTCCACCACTGGCAGGGCGACTTCCTCGGCCGACTGGCCCTCGCCGGCGTCCGCCCGCAGGATGTGGACGTCGTCGTCAACACCCATATCCACAGCGACCATGTCGGCTGGAACACCACCGACGAGGCCGGGCAGTGGGTCCCGACCTTCCCCAACGCCCAGTACCTGCTGCCGGCCGCCGACGACTTCCACTACGGCCCGAAGAACGCCTACGGGAACGGAGCGCGGGAGGACGACCGGCTGATCTACCAGGACAGCATCGAGCCCGTCCACCGGACCGGTCAGGCCGTGCTGTGGGACGGCGCCCACCGGATCGACGCACACCTCACGCTGGAGTCCGCGCCCGGCCACACACCCGGCTCCTCGGTGCTGCGCCTGGAGTCCGGGGGCGACCGGGCGGTCTTCGTCGGCGACCTGCTGCACAGCCCGGTGCAGATCCTCGCCCCCTCCTGCAACAGTTGCTTCTGCCTGGACCCGGCCCAGGCGGCGTCCAGTCGCCGCCGGGTCCTCGAACGGGCCGCCGATCTGCGCGAGTTGGTCATCCCGGCGCACTTCGGCGGGGCCGGGGCGGTGGAGGTCCGGCGAGCGGGCGAGGGGTTCGCGCTGGAGCGGTGGGCGGCCTACTAGTGCCGCGTCAGGCAACCTTTGCCCGTCAAGGAGCGGCGTCCGGTGCGTGCTCTCGGCGTGCCGGCCGGAAGTCCTCGTACTGGACGTACTTGGGCTTTCGGCCGGTGCGGCGAGAGTGCGTACCGGGCGTCGCGACGGGGCGAAGGTTGCCTGACGCGGCACTAGAGCCTGCCCGGCCGATCCTGCCGGACAGGCCCTAGACGCGCGGACCGGGGCCGTACACGGGGGCGGCCCAGGCGGGCGGCGGTGGCGGGGGCGGCGGTTCGGTCACCACCTGCGTGGGTGCCGGAGCAGCCACCCGCGCCGCCAGGCCCGCAGTCCGCAGGGCGGCCACGAAACCGGCGCAACTCGGGTACCGCGCCTGCGGATCCTTGGCCAGGGCCCGCACCAGCACCTCGTCGACCGCGGCGCCGTGGCCGACCGCCGGCTCCGGCGGGTCGTTCAGGTGCGCCCAGAGCAGCGCCATGTCGTCGTCCCGCTCGAACGGCGGGCGTCCGGTCAGCATCTCGTGCACCACGCAGGCCAGTCCGTAGACGTCGCACCGCCCGTCCACCGGCCGGCCGGCGATCTGCTCCGGCGCCACGTAGTCGAGGGTCCCGACGAACTGGCCGACCGTGGTGAACCCGGTCAGCGAGAGCGACTTCTTGGTGAGCCCGAAGTCGGTGAGGTAGATGTGCTCCGGGTGCTCGCTGTCGGTGCCCTCGGCGACCAGGATGTTGCCCGGCTTCACGTCCCGGTGCACCAGGTTGTGGGCGTGCGCGGCGTCCAGCGCCGAAGCGACCTGGGTGACGATCCGGGCCGTCCGGTCCAGCGGCAGCGGCCCCTCCCGGTCCAGCAGCGCGCGCAGGTCGCGCCCGTGCACGAAGCGCATCGCGATGAACAGCACCCCCTCGGCCTCCCCCGCTTCGAAGACCGGCACGATGTGCGGATGGTCGATCGAGGCCGCGATCCGCGACTCGTGCTCGAAGCGCTTGCGGAACAAGTCGTTGCGGGCCAGCTCGGGCGCCAGGATCTTGACCGCCACGGTCCGCCCCAGCCGCAGGTCCTCGGCCCGGTAGACCCGGGCCATCCCGCCGCGCCCGATCTCCCGCTCCAGGCGGTAGCCGGCGATCCGACGGCCGATCAGATCGGACGGGACGGTGGACACTAGGGCTCCCCGTCAGTGGACCCGGTCGCCGCGCCGTCCACCGGGGTGACCACCGCACCGTCCACGGGGGTGACCACCGCGTACGGGCGCAGCCGCTGCCCGTCGCAGTAGTACCAGCGCTTCTCGGCCAGGTCCAGCAGCCAGGACTCGGCGCCGTCCACCACCGCCCCGATCCGCAGCCCCTTCACCCGGGCACCGAACTCCTGCGCGGTGCTGCGGCCTTCGGCCAGGTCGTCCAAGTGCTCGCGGTAGGCGGCCAGTGCGGCCTCCAGACGGGCCAGCAGCGGGCGCGGGTCCTCGCCCGGCAGCAGCTCGCCGGCGCCGACCGGCGAGCGCGGCAGTGCGATCAGCAACCGGCCGTCCAACCAGGTGGTCCAGCCGTTGGCGCAGACCACCTGAGCCCAGTCGCCGCGGATCTCGGTCAGCTGGACCGGGAGCAGCGGGTCGAGCCGGGCCGCGAACTTGCCGGGCTCCGGGGCCGACCAGGTGGGCAGCCCGCCGGGCGGCACCACATGGGTGGGCTCGAAGTAGGGCTCGGTCACTTCCGCATCACCGCCGGCTCGTGGCGGCGCAGTAGCCGCGCGACCAGCAGGCCGAAGACGGAGCTGAGCACCACCAGCATCCCCATGTCGAGCAGCCACACCTTCGCCGTGTGCCGGAACAGCGGGTCGCCGGTCAGCGTGCCGGGGACGATGACGTGCAGGTTCACGGTGGCGGCCATCGCGCCCAACGCCCAACGGGAGGGCACCAGCCAGGAGATCTGGTTGAGCACCGGCACGTTCAGCCGCAGCAGCGCGCCGCAGAAGACCACCTGGACGATGGCCAGCAGCACCAGCAGCGGCATGGTGACCTCCTCCTTGGCGACCACCGCCGAGATCACCAGGCCGAGCATCATCGCGGTGAACGAGAGCAGCGCGACGGCCAGCGTGATCTCGATCAGCGGCGGCATGAACACCCCGCTGCCGCCCGGTGGTTCGAGCTTCACCCCGGCCAGCCCGACCATGGTCAGCACCACCGCCTGAACCACCGTCACGGTGCCGAGCACCACCACCTTCGAGCAGATGTAGGCCGATCTGGACAGCCCGACCGCTCGTTCGCGCTGGTAGATGACCCGTTCCTTGACCAGCTCGCGAACCGCGTTGGCCGCGCCGGTGAGCACACCGCCGACGCAGAGCAGCAGCAGCGCGTTGAGCGCGGTGCTCTGGGTGAGCTTGGAGCCGGCCAGCGCGTGGGCCATCGCACCCATCACGAAGGGCAGCGCGATCATGATGGCGAGGAAGGTCCGGTCGGCGGTCAGCGCGGTGGCGTAGCGGCGGACCAGGGTGCCGAGTTGGTGGTGCCAGCGCTGCGGGGTCGGGGCCTTGAGCGCGGGACGTTCGGCCGCCGGCCGTTCGGCCGCCGGGCGCTCGGCTGCCGGGCGCTCGGCTGCTGGGCGTTCGGCTGCCGGCCCGACCGGTCTCGCGGGCCGCGCGAGTCTCTCCGGGGCCTTCTCGGCGGCCGCCATCGGTGCGATGTAGCGCTGGTAGGCGGGTGAGGCGCGGTACTGGCCGGCCCAGTCGCGGTCCTCCTGCGACTCGAATGCCTCGAAAGCGTCGGGCCACTGCTCGAAGCCGAAGTACGGCAGGCTCTCGCCGGGCGGGCCGTAGTAGGCGGTGCGGCCGCCGGGCGCCAGCAACAGCAGACGGTCGCAGAGGTCGAGGCTGAGCACGCTGTGGGTGACCACGATGACGGTGCGGCCCTCGTCGGCGAGAGCACGCAACATCTGCATCACCGAGCGGTCCATGCCCGGGTCCAGGCCCGAGGTGGGCTCGTCCAGGAAGAGCAGCGAGGGCTTGGTGAGCAGTTCCAGGGCCACACTGACCCGCTTGCGCTGACCGCCGGAGAGGCTGGAGATGACCAGGTCGGCCCGCTTGTCCAGGCCGAGTTCGCCGATCACCTCGGCGATCCTGGCCTCCCGTTCGGCCGGCGCGGTGTCACCGGGGAAGCGCAGCTCGGCGGCGTAGCCGAGGGCCCGGCGAACCGTGAGCTGGGTGTGCAGGATGTCGTCCTGCGGCACCAGGCCGATCCGGCGGCGCAGTTCGGCGTAGTCGCGGTAGAGGTCGCGGCCGTCGTAGCGGACCGTACCCTGATCGGCGGGACGCAGGCCGGTCAGCGCATTGAGCAGGGTGGACTTGCCCGATCCGCTCGGCCCGGCGACCGCGAGCAGGCACTTCTGGCCGACCGGGAAGCTGATCCCGTCCAGCAGGTGCCGCCCGTCGCCGACGGTGACCACCAGGTTCTCGACGTCCAGGGTGACCTCGCCGGTGTCGGCGAACTCCTGCAGCTCGCCGTCGACCAGGCAGAACACCGAGTGGCCGATGCCGACCAGATCGGTGGGGCCGACCGGGGCCTGGATCACCGGCTGGCCGTTGAGGTAGGTGCCGTTGTGGCTGCCGAGGTCGACGATCTCGTACCGGCCGCCGGGCCCGGCGCGCAGTTCGGCGTGGTGGCGGGAGACTTCGAGGTCCTCGACCACCAGGTCGTTGTCGTGCGAGCGTCCGATCCGCAGGGTGCGGGCGGCGGCGAGCGGGTGGACGCTGGTCGGCGGACGGAAGGAGCCGGTGATCGCGGTCAGCGCGGTGGGCCTCGGCGCCGCACGGGTGGGCCCGGGCGGGGTGCGGGCAGGCGCGGGCGGCGCGGCCGGTCGCAGGGCCACCTCGGGTCCGTCGCCCGGACTGCCGAAGCGGACCACGCAGTCGGGACCGAGGTCGAGGTGGCTGACCCGGTGGCCGTCGAGGTAGGTGCCGTTGGTGCTGTCGAGATCCTCCAGCATCCAGTGGCCGTCGCCGACATGCAGCAACGCGTGGTGCCAGGAGACCCGGGGGTCGCTGAGCGGAATCTCGCTGACCGGGTCACGGCCCAGGTGGTACGAGCGGCTCGGGCTCAGGAGCTGCGAGTCGCCGTCGGTCTGCAGGACCAGCTGCGGCGCGGTGGGCGCGGTCTGTCGCTCTCCCATGGTTCGACCATAGTCCGGCGCCGTGGGCTCAGCGATCGGTGAACTATGGTCACTTGCCGTGATAGCGTCGTCACGCAGAGCGCACGTGAAGCTCGCAGGTGAAAGCTCGCACGTGAAGCCGGAGTCCCGTGCGCCACAGGGGATTCACTCGGGATTCGCTCGGTGACGAGGGCAGGACGAGGGCCGATGACTACGCTACTGCGCCCGGCTGGGGCGGCAGCACCGACCGTCGCGGCGCCGCCGCTGGCCGGGGTGCCACTGACCCTGGCCGGGGACAGTGCGGCGGCCACCCTGGCCGGGCGCCAACTGGCGGCGCTGGGCTGCATCGTGACGGCGGCGCCGACGAGCGAGGCCGATGGGGCCGGCGCCGTGCCGTCTACGGTGACACCCCTGCCCCCCCGCGTACCGGTAGGCACGCAAGACCGCGTTCTGGGCGCCGCTTCACCGCCGGTCTGCCGGCCTGCACCACCCAGTCGCGGCCCGCCTTCCTGACCACCCTGCCCGCCGGGGCGGTTCAGGAGGCGAGGGCGGCTTCCCCTTCCCGTAGCCGGAGTTCGGCTCGGGCCGCACGCCGGCGGTCCGCCTCGGTCGGGTCCAGGAGCGGAACGGCGGCCAGCAGCCGCCGTGTGTAGGGGTGCTCCGGTGCCGCGTAGACCTCGTCCGCCGTGCCGAGTTCGACGATCCGGCCGTGCCGCATCACCGCGACCCGGTCGCTGACCTGGCGGACCACCGCGAGGTCGTGCGCGATGAAGACCAGGGTCAGCCCGAACTCGTGCTGCAGATCGGACAACAGGCGGATCACCTGGGCCTGGGTGGAGACGTCGAGGGCGGACACCGGTTCGTCGCAGACCAGCAGCTTCGGCCGTGGGGCGAGCGCCCGGGCGATGCCGACCCGCTGGCGCTGCCCGCCGGAGAGCTCGTGCGGATAGCGGTGGTACCAGTCCGGTCGCAGACCGACCCGTTCCAGCAGTTCGCCGACCTCGCGCCGGATCTGCGGGCCGGACGAACCGCCCTGCACCCGCAAGGGGTCGGCGATCGAGTCGCCGATGGTGCGTCGCGGGTTGAGCGAGGCCACCGGGTCCTGGAAGACCATCTGCAAGTCGCGGCGCACCGGCCGCAGTCGGCGCTCGGAGGCCTGCGCGAGGTCGGTCCCTTCGAACCGGATCCGGCCGGAGGTGGGTCGGGTCAGCCGGACCAGCAGCCGGCCGAGGGTGGTCTTGCCGCTGCCGCTCTCCCCGACGACGCCGAGGGTCTCGCCGCGACGGATGTCCAGGCTGACCCCGTCGACGGCGCGCAGCTTCTCGCGGCCGCCGAGCAGGGCCCGCCGGCCCGGAGCCGCGCGCTGCCGGGCGGGTACCGGGTAGTGGCGGTGCAGGTCGTGGACGCTCAGCAGGGTGTCCTCGGTGGGGCCGGTCGGCCGCTCGCGCGGACCGTCCAGGCGGGGCACGGCCGCGAGCAGCTCCCGGGTGTACAGCTCGCGCGGGGTGCCCAGGATCTCGGCGACCGGGCCGCGTTCCACGGCCCGGCCGTCCCGCATCACGAGCACCCGGTCGGTGTTGCCGGCGACCACACCGAGGTCGTGGGTGACCAGCAGCAGTGCCATGCCGTGCTCGGTGCGCAGGTCGTGCAGCAGGTCGAGGATCTGCGCCTGGACGGTGACGTCCAGCGCGGTGGTGGGCTCGTCCGCGATCAGCAGCTTGGGCGAGCAGACCAGGGCCATGGCGATCAGGGCCCGTTGGCGCATGCCGCCGGAGAACTCGTGCGGGTGGGCCCCGGCACGCCGGGCGGCGTCCGGGATGCCGACCCGGTCGAGCACCTCGACGGCGCGCCTGCGCGAGGCCGCCCGGGAGGAGCCGGTGTGGACCCGGTGGACCTCGGCGATCTGCTCGCCGATCGCCCAGTAGGGGTCGAGTGCGGAGAGCGGGTCCTGGAAGACCATGGCCGCCCGTGCGCCGCGCAGGGCGCGCAGTTCGGTCTGGTCGGCGGCCAGGACGTCCGTCCCGTCGACCCGGACGGTGCCGGTGACCTCGGCTCCGCTTCCCCGGTGCAGGCCCAGCAGGGTGAAGGCGACGGTGCTCTTCCCGGAGCCGGACTCCCCCACCAACCCCAGCGACTCGCCCGCCCCCAGACCGAAGGAGAGACCGTCGACGGCCGTGACCGGTCCGCTCCCGCCCTCGAAACGGACCGTCAGATCCGTTACCTCCACGAGCTTTTGACGATTCGTCATGCCAGGCTCACTCTCGGGTCGGCCAGCGCGTACAGCAGGTCCGCGACGGCGTTGGCGATCACGACGAAGAAACCCGCGAAGAGGGTGGCTCCGACCACCACGGGCAGGTCGATCTGGTTGACCGAGTTCACCAGCAGCCGGCCGAGGCCGTCGAAGCCGAAGACCGACTCGGTGAGCATCGCGCCGCCGAGGATCTGGCCCACGTCGATGGCGAGCATGGTCAGCACCGGTACCAGCGCCCCGCGCAGCGCATGGCCGAGGACGATCCGGCGCTCGGAGAGCCCGTAGGCCCGGTTGGTCCTGATGTGGTCCTCGGCGAGGGTCTCCAGCAGGCTGCTGCGGGTCATCCGCGCGTACGCCGCCGAGATGACCAGCGCGAGCGAGAACCAGGGCAGCACCAGGTTCGCCGCCCACTGCGCCGGGTCGTCGGTGAAGGCGGTGTAGGTGGGGAACGGCATCCACTGCAGCGAGGCGCAGAACAGCATGAGCATCAGCAGGCCGACCAGGAAGACCGGCGTGGCCATCCCCGCCAGGGTGAGCGTGGTGAGCGCTCGCTCCGCGAGGCGGCCGCGGCGCAGCGCGGACAGCAGTCCGGTGCCGACGCCAAGCAGCAGCCAGATGACCATCGCCCCGAGGGTGAGCGAGAAGTCGACCGGGATCCGCTGGATGATCATCTGCAGGACCGGCTGGTCGGTCTGGAAGGAGTAGCCGAGGCAGGGCGCGGCGCACTGGGTGACGTCGGTGCCGGAGTCGAAGCTGCGTCCGGCGACCAGGCCCCGCAGGAAGTCGCCGTACTGCTCCCAGACCGGGAGGTCGGTGCCGAGCTTGTGCCGGACCACCGCGAGGCGGGTGCCGTCGCAGCCCTTGCCGCAGACCAGGACGGCGGGGTCGTGCGGGGCGGCGTAGAAGACGAGGTAGACGACGGCCGACATCACCAGCAGCACCGCCGCGGTACTGACGGTCCGTCGGAGCAGGAAGCGGATCACGCCGGCACCTCCCGGGCGTCGGTCTTCTTGCGCCGCCGCTCGGTCCCGGCCCGCAACCGCGACTTGGCCCGCGGGTCGAGAGCCGTGCGCACGCCCTCGCCGAGGACGGTGAAGGCGAGCACGGTGACGAAGAGCAGCGCCGCCGGCAGCAGGACGTAGGCGGGGTCGGCCTGGAACCAGTTGGTGGCGCTGGACAGCATCTGCCCCCAGGAGGGGGTCGGCGGGCGCACTCCGACGCCGAGGAACGACAGTCCCGCCTCCTGGGCCACGTTCGCCGGGAGTTGCAGCACGCCGTAGGTGATCACGGGTGCGGCGAGGGCGGGCAGGATCTCGCGGCGGGCCACCCGCCTGCGGCGGGAGCCGGCGAGCCGGGCCGCGGAGACGTAGTCGAGGCCGCGCAGGGTGAGTACCTGGCCTCGGACGATCCGGGCGGTCTGCCCCCAGCCGAGGACGCCGATGACCAGCATCAGCAGCAGCGGGCGGGGGAAGCCGCTCGGCACCACGGCCATCAGCGCGACCGCGAAGACCAGCGACGGGAACGCGATCACCAGGTCCATCGAGCGGCTGATCGTGCTGTCCGCCAGCCGGTTGCCGAGCCCGGCGGTCAGGCCGATCAGCACGCCGAGCACGATCTGGACCACCGTCGCGCCGAGCGAGACGGACAGTGAGATCTGTGCGCCGTACACCAGGCGGGCGAGCACGTCACGGCCGGTGCCGGGCTCGACGCCCAGCCAGTGCACCGCGCTCGCGCCGCCGAACGGGCCGATCGGCACGCCGCCGGTGGCGGAGTCGATCAGGGCGTTGTGGTAGGTCGTCGGGTCCTGTCCCTCGAGCGCGGCGATCAGCGGGGCCGCGGCCGCCGTCAGGAGCAGCAGGACGACCACCGCCAGTGCGGCGGTCGCGGCACGGTCGGCGCGCAGCCGCCGCCATACCTGGTTGCGGCCGGGTGGCTGAGTGGCCGTCGGGGCCTTGCTCATGGTGCCGGGCCTCACTTCACCGAGATGCGGGAGAGGTCGTACAGGCCGTTCCACTGGCTGACGTAGGCGTTCTTCACGCCCGTGCCGTAGAGCCGCTTGTAGATCGGGTGGAACAGCGGCACGGTGTACGCCTGCTTGCCGAGTTCGGCGTCGAGCCTGCCCCAGGCCTGGGCGGCCTTGGCCGGGTCGGTGAGCTTGTTCGCCTCGTCGATCTCGGCGTTGACCTGAGGGTCGTTCAGCTGCGCGGAGTTGTAGTTGCCGCCGTCGGCCAGGATCTGCCGCCCGTCGAATATCGGCGCCAGGAAGGGGCCGCCGGACGGCCAGTCGGCGCCCCAACTGGCCACGAAGAGACCCGGTTCGGTGGCCGGCTTCTGGTACTTGGTCTGGTAGTCGTCGTCGGCGGTGCCCTCGAGCTTGACGGTGATCCCGGCCTTGCCGAGCGCCTGCTGGACGGCGGCCGCGACCTCCGGGCCGCTGCCGTCGCCGGTCACCGTCGAGTGACTGAGGGTGATGGTCAGGCCGTTCGAGTAACCGGCCTGGGCCAGCAGTTCCTTGGCCTTGGCCGGGTCGCCGCTCTGCCCGGCCGGGAAGTAGTCGTACGGCGTGTAGCCGAACGCGGGCTGGTCGGGCAGGAAGGTGGTGGCGGGCTTGGCGACGGCGGTGCCGCCGACCGCGTTGATCACCGACTCGCGGTCGATCGCGTACGAGACCGCCTGGCGCACCCGCGCATCGTCGAAGGGCTTCACCGTCGGGTTGAACGCCAGGTACTGGGTCTCGCCGAAGTAGCCGGTGACCACCCGCTTCTTGAGGGCGGCATCGCCGTTCAGCTTCGCCAGCACCGAGGCGTCGACGTTGGTGTCGGTGGTCACGGCGTGGGCGTCGTCGCCGGTGCCGGCGGCCAGCCGCTGGTTGATCACGGACTGGTCGAGGCCCGAGCTGACCACGATCTTGTCGGGGCAGGCGAGGCGCTGGTCGTCGACGGCACGCGACCAGTTGGGGTTGCGGTCCAACTGGATGCTCTTGCCGCCGTCGTTGCTGACGACCTTGTAGGGACCTGAGGAGACCGGATGCTTCTGGTAGGCGGTCCCGGTGTCCTTGTCCTTGGGTACCGGCGCGAACTGGGTGGCGGTCGCCAGGAACGGGAAGTCGCCCTCGGGCTTGCGCAGCTTGAACACGATCGTGGTGTCGTCGGGAGTCTCGATCGAGGCCAAGTCCCCGCCCTTGTAAGGGCCCTGGTACGCCTCGCCGCCGACCAGCCAGTCGCGCAGGTAGGGCGGGCCGCCCGGGAGCTCGGGCGCGAAGGAGCGCTCCAGGCCGTACTTGATGTCGGCGGACTTGATCGGGGTGCCGTCCTCGAACTTGATCCCCGGCTTGAGGTGGTAGGTCCACACCGTGGCGTCCTGGTTGGGCTCGCCGGTGTCGGTGGCGAGGTCCGGCACGACCTTGGCGCTGTCCGGGCCGTCGGTGGTGTGGTTGCGGGTGGTCAGCGTCCGGAAGACCAGGGTGGGCACCTTTCCGCCGCCGGAGGTGTAGAGCTCGGCCGGGTCGAAGTTCCCCTGCCCGCGGTGGTTGAGCACCGTCAGGGTGCCGCCCTGGCAGGCGTTGGGGTCGAACGCGGCCGACGCCGAGGAACTCGTACTCGCACCCGCGCCGCAGGCCGCGGTGAATCCGGCCAGCAGTGCGACGGCGGCAGCCGCTACGGCGGCCCTGCTCTTGGTCATGATTTACCTCTTCAAGGAATTGGATCGTAGACAAACCGAAGGCGGGAAAAGGCATGGCGGCAGAAGGCCGCAACGGACAGCGGAAAGCCGACGCAACGCAGGCCCGCAGGCCGCGTCGTCAGCGCCCCGACGTCACCGACATCGACAGGTGACGCCGAAAACAGTCAAGGAGACCCCGGCGCCGGTCACAGCACATCCGCCAGGAACTGCCGCAGGCGCGGGCTGCGCGGGGCGTCGAACAGCGCCTCCGGTGAGCCGGCTTCCACCACCACCCCGTGGTCCATGAAGGCCACCCGGTCCGCGGCCTCGCGGGCGAACCCCATCTCATGGGTGACCACCACCATGGTCATGCCCTCGCGCCCCAGCTCGGCCATCAGACCGAGCACGCCCTTCACCAGCTCGGGGTCGAGCGCGGAGGTGGCCTCGTCGAAGAGCATCACCTGAGGCTCCATCACCAGGGCCCGGGCGATGGCCACCCGCTGCTGCTGGCCACCGGAGAGCTGTCCGGGGCGGACCTGGGCCTTGTGCCGCAGGCCCACCAGGTCGAGTTGGCGCAGCGCGGCCTCCTCCGCCTCCTCCCCGGAGAGACCGCACAGCTTGCGCAGCGGAAGGGTGAGGTTGCGCAGGACGCTCAAGTGCGGGAACAGGTTGAACTGCTGGAACACCATGCCGACCTGTTGGCGCAGCAGATTCGGATCGCGCCGCAGCACGCTCTCGCCGTCCAGCAGCACGTCGCCCCGATCGGGCTCCAGCAGCCGGTTGACGGTCCGCAGCAGCGTGGACTTGCCGGAGCCGGAAGGGCCGATGACGCAGAGCGTGTGGCCGCGCGGCACGTCGAGGTCCACGCCGCGCAGGACCGGGTTGCCGCCGAGCGACAGGTGCAGGTCCCGGGTGGCCAGGCTCACCGGGGAGGAGAGCCCACCGACCCGGGCGGTGGGTCGCTGGTCGTCAGGCACGGGAGGCTCCCTCGTCAACAGTGTCGGGCGTCACGGCTTCCCGCAGGTCGGCGGGCTCCTCGACGACCCGCCGCCCGAGCCGCAGCCGCCGGTCGACGACATTGACCAGATGGGTCAGCGGCACCGTGAGCAGCAGGTAGAACAGCCCGGCCAGGACCAGCGCGGACTCGTTGCCGGTGTTGGCCGCCGAGTCCTGGCCGATCCGGAACAGGTCCCGCTGACCGGCCGTCAGTCCGAGGAAGTAGATCAGGCTGGAGTCCTTGATCAGCGCGATGAGCTGGTTGACCCAGGCCGGCAGCACCCGCCTGACGCCCAACGGGATGATCACCAGCCGCATCGCCGCGGGGTAGGAGAACCCGAGGGCGCGCGCCGCCTCCAGCTGGCCCGGCTCCACGCTCTGGATGCCGGAGCGGAAGATCTCGCCGAAGTAGGCGGCGGCGATCAGCGACAGCGCCAGGATGCCCAGCGGGTACGGGTCCGGCCCCCAGATGGCCAGCCCCTGCGGTGCCAGCCCGACCCCGATCAGCAGGATGGTGACCGCGGCCGGGAGGCCGCGGAACACATCGGTGTACAGCCGGGCCGGCCAGCGCAGCCAGCGCGCCCTGGCCGTCCCCGCGACCGCCAGCGGCAGGCCGAGCAGGGTGCCGGCGGCCGCGGCCGACACCGAGAGGATCAGCGTGTTGGGCACGCCGGTCGTGAGCAGGTCGGAGATCGCGGCACGCATCGATCCCCAGTTGAAGAAGGTCTCCACCAGCACGCCGAGCTGGTCCACGTCGGTCTCCTGTCGGTCGGTCGCGGGAACGGGCTAAGACCGGTCAGGAGGTCGGCGAGGCGGCGGCCCCGGTGACCGGCGCGAAGGCGACCGACCCGCTGCCGGGCTTGAAGTCGGCCGGCACCGGACGGCCCGGGTAGTACTGTTCCTGCAGCTTGGTCCAGGTGCCGTCGGCGATCACCTGGTCGAGGGCCTTGTTGAGCGCTTCGAGCAGCTTCGCGTGGTCGTGCGCCACCGCGAAGGCGGTCGGCGCCGGGCTGAGCCGCTTCTGCGCGAGCACCACCTTGCCGCCACTGTCCGCGGCGCTCTTCTCGCCGATCTCGGCGGGCGAGATCCAGGCCTCCACGGTGCCGGCCTTCAGCTGGTTGAGCGCGCTGTTGTAGTCGGGCACCCGGACCGGGTTCAGGTTGTTCTTGGTCGCGTAGTCGTCCTGGACGGTGCCCTGGACCACCACGACCCGCTTGCCCGAGAGCTGGTCGAAGGTGCTGACCGGCGAGCCGGCGGGGACGTCCAGGCCGAAGTAGCCGAAGTCGTAGCCGTTGCTGAAGTCCACCGTCTTCTTCCGGGCCTCGGTGATGGTGATGGACGAACTCCCCACGTCGAACTTGTGGTTGGCGACCTGGGAGAGCAGCGCGGAGAAGTCGGTCGAGGCGAACTGCACCTTGAGCCCGATCTTGGCGGCGACGGCGGTGAACAGGTCGTTGTCGAAGCCGGTGAACTTGCCGTCCTTGAGGTAGACGTTCGGCGGCGCGTCGGAGAGCGTGCCGACATGGATGGTGCCGGCCTCGACGAGCTGGTACGGGTTGCCGCCGGCCGAGTTCGCGGCCGAGCCGCTGCCGCAGGCCGTGACCGACAGCAGGGTGGCGAGGGCGGTGAGGGTGCCGAGGACGATGCGGGGGCGCACGGGAGCTCCTGAGGACAGGGTGACGCGTGGACGGGCGCGTGCCGGGACCGCCCGGGGTCGATCGACGACGGGTCGGCGGCAACGGCGAACAGCCGTCCACAGCAAAGTGATGGGAGAAGAACCGGCCGCGTGGGCGGCCAAAAGGCGGAAGCGGCGCAGACGGCGTCAGTGGACGCCCGCGAATGGGATCAGCGACCGGCGCGACAGCTCATCGCCGTCACGCGGCGCAGGTCGATGTGCCTGCGAGTCACCAGAAATCCAGCCATGCGGGCACTATGCGTGCTGACCAGCGACATAGTCAAATCCGTGTTCGACACTCGTGCTGCTGTACGGGTGAAGCGGACCCCCGGCCGACGGGCGCGGCGGCTTCCGGCCGAGCCCGGTGGGTGCCAGTGTTGGTGCTCCCGTCCCGACCGAGAGGATGAGATGACCATCAGTCAAGTACCGACCGTCGACCAGGTGATAGAGCGGATGCGGGAGATCGGGGCGGGTCTGCCGACATCGGACGGCGTCGCGGTCTTCAACCGGATGTACCTGATCGTCACCGAGCTGATCCGCGATCGGCTGACCCAGGCGTATTTCGAGGCCCCGGCCGCGATGGCGGTGTTGGACGGACTGTTCGCGGGGCGGTACCTCGCGGCGGTGGACGCCGCTGCGGCGGGTGGGAAGCCGATGGAGTGCTGGCGGCCACTGTTCGAACTGCGCGGGCATCCCGGTATCCACCCCCTGCAATTCGCCCTTGCGGGCATGAACACCCACATCGAGCACGATCTGCCGCTCGCCGTGCTCGACGCCGCGCGCACGCTCGGGCGGGATCCGGAGTCCTTCGACGAGGACTTCCACCGGGTCAACAAGCTGCTCGCCCAGGTGGAGGCCCAGGTCAGGCAGGAGCTGCTGCCCGATCCCGGGCAGGCCGCCGAGCCGCTGCTGCACGTGCTCGGCGTCTGGAGCATCGACCGCGCCCGCGATGCCGCCTGGGCCTCGGTGCTGGCGCTGCGCGGGCTGCGCGAGGTGCGGGTGGCGTACAACGCGCTGAGCGCGGCGCTGGACGGGTCGGTGGGCATGGTCAGCCGCGCCCTGCTCACGCCGGTGGACGACTGACGCACCGACGGGCACGACGGCGCCGGGCGCCGCCGACCCTTGCGCAACCCTTGCACTGAGCGGAAATCAGCTCCGCTTGAGGGCCGGTGTATTGACGCACCGCATTGGTCTCTACCAATGTGGGGATGCCGCGGCACGCCCCCACACCGTCCCCCACGTCAAGGAGGACCCGCCCATGAGGCGTGTCACCCTGCCCACCGTCATGGCCACCGCGCTGCTGGCCGGCGCCGCGCTGCCGCTCTCCCTCTCCAGCACCGCGATCGCCGCCACCGCGCAGGCCGATGCGGGTGTCTCCGGCCTGGTCGCCACCCTGACCGAACCGCAGAGCTGGTCGAGCGGCTTCGAGGCCGACTACACCATCACCAACCACACCAACAGCACCGTCAACTCCTGGACGCTGACCTTCGACCTGCCCGCCGGCGAGAGCGTCAGCAGCGCCTGGAACGGCACCCTGACCAGCAGCGGCACCCACTACACCATCACCTCCCCGAGCTGGGCCTCGCCGCTCGCGCCGGGAGCCGGCGCCGCCGTGGTCGGGATGGACGTCAGCAGCACCGGCACCCAGGTGCTGCCCGGCAACTGCCTGATCAACAACCAGCCGTGCACCGGGGTCCCGTCCGACACCACGCCGCCGACCGTCCCCAGCGGGCTGCGGGTCTCCGGCACCGGCCCGAACGCCGTCACCCTGGCCTGGGGCGCTTCGACCGACAACGTCGCCGTGGCCGGCTACCGCCTCTACGAGGGCAGCACCGTGGTCGCCGCCACCACCACCGGCACCTCGGCCACCGTCACCGGCCTGCTCGCGGGCAGCGGCCACACCTTCACCGTCACCGCCTACGACGCGGCCGGCAACGAGTCGGCGCACTCCGCCACCGTGACCGGGATGGCCGGCAGCGGCAGCTCGCCCGGGGCGGCCGCGCCCTTCGTCGACCTGGGCGCCTGGCCGACCCCCGACCTGCCGCAGATCATCGCCACCACCGGCCTCAAGCAGCTCTCGCTGGGCTTCATCGTCAACGGCACCACCAGCTGCACGGCCAGCTGGTTCAACGCCTTCGACCCCGGCACCGGCTGGGACAAGGCCGACTTCGACGCGGTGCAGGCGGCCGGCGGCGACGTCCGCCCGTCCTTCGGCGGCGCCAACGGCACCGAGCTGGCCCAGTCCTGCACCACCGTGCCGAGCCTGACCGCCCAGTACCAGAAGGTGGTCGACGCATACGGGCTGGACCGGATCGACTTCGACATCGAGGGCTCGGCGGTCTCCGACCATGCCTCGGTGGACCGCCGCTCGGCCGCGATCGCCGCCGTCCAGGCGGCCCAGCGGGCCAAGGGTCGCGATCTCAAGGTCACCCTGACCCTGCCGGTGCTGCCCAGCGGTCTGACCGCCGACGGCGTCTACATCCTGCAGTCGGCCAAGGCGGCCGGGGTCGCGGTGGACACGGTCAATGTGATGGCGATGGACTTCGGCGACGTCGAGGCGCCCAACCCGGCCGGCAAGATGGGTACTTACGCGATCCAGTCGGCGCAGTCCACCCGGTCCCAGATCGCCCAGGTCTGGCCGAACCTGACCACCGCTCAGACCTGGGCCATGGTCGGCGTCACCCCGATGCTGGGCCAGAACGACAACCAGAGCGAGGTCTTCGGCCTCGCCGACGCCCAGCAGCTGCTCACCTTCGCCCAGCAGAACCACCTGGGCGAGCTCTCCTTCTGGGAGGTCACCCGGGACGGCAACGCCTGCACCGGCAGCCTCTTCAAGTGCACCAACATCCAGCAGACGCCGTACCAGTTCTCCCGGATGTGGGCCGGCTACAACGGCTGAGCCCACACGTGAACGGGCCCCTCGCCGAAGCGAGGGGCCCGTTCACGCAGGAGCAGCGGCCGGATCAGGCCCAGCTGGAGTGCAGCGGCTTGCCCTCGGCGTAGCCGGCCGCGCTCTGGATGCCCACGACCGCCTTCTCGTGGAACTCCTCCAGGCTGTTGGCTCCCGCGTAGGTGCAGGAGCTGCGCACGCCGGCGATCACCGAGTCGATCAGGTCCTCGACACCCGGGCGGGCCGGGTCCAGGTACATCCGCGAGGTGGAGATGCCCTCCTCGAAGAGCGCCTTGCGGGCCCGGTCGTAGGCCGACTCCTCGGCGGTGCGGTTGCGCACCGCGCGGGCCGAGGCCATGCCGAAGCTCTCCTTGTACTGCCGGCCGTCGGGCGCGGTCTGCAGGTCGCCGGGCGACTCGTAGGTGCCCGCGAACCAGGAGCCGATCATCACGTTGGACGCGCCCGCGGCCAGCGCCATCGCGACGTCGCGCGGGTGGCGGACACCGCCGTCGGCCCAGACGTGCTTGCCCAGGCGGCGGGCCTCGGCGGCGCACTCCAGCACGGCGGAGAACTGCGGGCGACCGACGCCGGTCATCATCCGGGTGGTGCACATGGCGCCGGGGCCGACCCCGACCTTGAGGATGTCCGCGCCGGCCTCGACCAGGTCGCGCACACCGGCCGCGGAGACCACGTTGCCCGCCACGATCGGGATCTGCGGGTCCAGCCCGCGCACCGCGCGCAGCGCGCTGATCATCGACTCCTGGTGGCCGTGCGCGGTGTCCACCACCAGCACGTCGGCGCCGGCCTCGATCAGCGCCTTGGCCTTGCCCGCGACGTCGCCGTTGATGCCGACGGTGGCGGCGATCCGCAGCTTGCCGCTGGCGTCCACGGCGGGGGTGTAGAGGGTGGCGCGCAGCGCGCCCTTGCGGGTCAGGATGCCGACCAGCTGGCCGGCGGCGTCGACCACGGGGGCGACCTTGCGGTGGCCCTCGTTGAGCTTCTCGAAGGCGGCGCGCGGGTCGATCGACTCCTCGAGCAGCAGCAGGTCGCGCGACATCACCTCGGAAACGCTGGTGAAGCGGTCCACGCCCTGGCAGTCGGACTCGGCGACCACACCGACCGGCTTGCCGTCCTCGACCACGACCACCACGCCGTGCGCGCGCTTGTGCAGCAGCGACAGCGCGTCGGCGACGGTGGCGCCGGGGGCCAGCGTGACGGGGGTGTCGAAGATCAGGTGACGCTGCTTCACCCAGCCGATCACCTCGGCGATGACCTCGGTCGGGATGTCCTGCGGGATGGCCACCAGGCCGCCGCGGCGGGCCACCGTCTCGGCCATCCGGCGCCCGGCGATGGCGGTCATGTTGGCCACCACCAGCGGGATCGTGGTGCCGGTGCCGTCGTTGGAGGAGAGGTCGACACCCTGCCGGGAGCCCACGGCCGAACGGCTGGGGACCATGAAGACGTCGTCGTACGTGAGGTCGTACGGAACCGCGTTACGGTCGTCGTAGCTGCCGGTCTGGGGGTTCAAGAAGCGCATGAACTAAGGCTCTCTGGCTTTGGGAGGGTAGACCTCGGGTGCGGTAGGGCGGGTCCAGGCCGAGGGACCGCTTGAATGGGCCGCCCCGCACCCAACCGTCAATGCTCGCCGATACCCAGCCCGAAAGCCAGTTCACGGGCAAAAGCTGAAGATCCACACAAACACCGACCACTCGCAGCAGGCATCAGCTGTAGGAACCTACAGGAGTCGCCCGTGCGGGCTCCAGGCGCCGTCGATAGACTGAGCCGAACGAGCCACCGGCCATCCACCCCTGGAGAGCGGCCATGGCGGACCACTACGCGTCTTCCACCGCCGGCGAGGGTCCGCCCACGGCCGCGGACGACCGACTCGCGCTCAACGGCCTGGGCAGCTTCGACTGGGACCTCGACACCGGCACGTACCACCTCGACGAGGTGGGCCTGCAAGTGTTCGACCTCCACGCGGACGAGTTCGACGGCCGGGCCACCTCGCTCGCAGTCCGGGTGCCACCGCAGGAGAGCGAACAGCTGGACGCGGCCGTCTCCCGGGCCCTGCGCGACGGCGAGCTGACCTTCGCCGCGTACTTCCGCCTGATCTGCCGTGACGGCACCCAGCGCTGGGCCCATACCCAGGGACGCATCCTGCGCGACGCGCAGGCGCACCCGTACCGGATCGTCGGGATCGTCCGCAACGCCGAGGAGGAGCTGGCCCACGCCGCCGGGATGCGCGCCCTCGCCGCGGACCGGCGCCGCCAGACCGACTCGGTGCGGATCACCACCGACGCGCTGGCCCGCGCCATGACCGTCCGGAACGTGACCGACGTCCTGACCGACAGCGAAGGGCTGCGGCGGTTCGGCGCGGACGGACTCGCCCTCGGCCTGACCGACGGTGGCATGCTGCGCCTGGTCGCCGTGACCCAGGAGCCCTCGCCGGCCCTCAAGGCCCTGGACGACCTGTCACTGACCAGCCTGGACGACCAGCTCCCGCTGGCCGAAGCCGTGCAGACCCAGCGCCCGCGGTTCATCAGCAGCGAGGAGGAACTGACCGAGCGGTACCCCCGGCTGCTGCCCTACGCCGAACACATGGGGATCCGGGCCGCGGCCTTCCTGCCGCTGGCCGCCCAGGCCCGCCCGATCGGCGCGCTCGGCCTGTACTACCGGGACCGCCGCCGGTTCAGCACCGAGGACCGCAACATCTGCATCGCCCTCGCCAGCGCCGTCGCCCAGTCCCTGCAGCGGGCCATGCTCTTCGACCAGGAGCGCGAGTTCGCCACCACCCTGCAGACCACCATGCTGCCCCGCCGACTCCCGGAGATCAGCGGCGGCTCGGTCACCGTCCGGTACCGGGCCGGGCGCAGCGGGCGCGAGATCGGCGGCGACTGGTACGACGTTATCGCCCTGCCGCGCCGGCGGGTGGCGCTGGTCGTCGGCGACGTCGAAGGCCACGACAGTCACGCCGCCGCCATCATGGGCCAGCTGCGGATCGCCCTGCGCGCCTACTCGGCCGAGGGCCACACCCCCGCCACGGTGATGGCCCGCGCCTCCCGCTTCCTCGCCGAGCTGGACACCGACCGGTCCGCCACCTGCATCTACGCCGAGGCGGACCTGGAGACCGGCACCCTGCGACTGGTCCGGGCCGGCCACCTCGAGCCGCTGCTGCGGCACGGCCGCCGGAGGGTCAGCTGGCCCTCGGTGCGCGGCGGTCTGCCGCTCGGGGTCGCCACCGTGTTCGGCCAGGACGAGTACCCGGAGACCCGGCTCGACCTGAACCCCGGCGACACCCTGCTGCTCTGCACCGACGGGCTGGTGGAACACCGTGGTCAGGACATCTCCGACGGCCTCGACGCGCTCACCGAGGCCGTCCGCTCAGGACCGACCGACACCGAGGAACTGGCCGACCACCTCTGCACCGGCCTGCTCGGCACCGGCGCCGAGGACGACATGGCCTTCCTGCTGCTGCGCCGAGCCGCCGTGCCCGGCATCCACCCCTCGCGCCGCATGATCCAGCACATCCACCAGGCCGACCCGGAGGGCCTGGTGGAGACCCGCATGATGCTCCGGCAGGCACTCGCCGCCTGGGGAGCCGCCGGCCAGAGCGGGGACATCGAGCTGGTGACGGACGAACTGCTGACCAACGCGCTGGTGCACACCGACGGCGGCGCGATCCTCACCGTCGAACTCCTCACCGCGCCCGCACGGCGGATCCACCTGGACGTCCAGGACCGGTCCAGCGCCTGGCCACGCCGCCGCAAGCCCGGCGAGACCGCCACCTCGGGGCGCGGGCTGCTGCTGGTCGACGCGCTGGCAGCGGACTGGGGCGTGGAGCCGCGCGGGACCGGGAAGGGCATCTGGTGCGAGTTCCGGCTCTGAGCGGGCATGCCGCTGAGCAGGCATGCGGCTGAGCGGGCAGCCGCTGAGGGCCGCGCTCACTCCAGGTGGCCCTCCGCGGTGACGCTGCCGATCCGCCGGCCGCTCACCCGGTCCGGCCGGACCCGGATCCACAGCCGGCGCTCCTCCCCGCCCACCCAGGGCTCGGCCCCGGAGCGCCGCTCGAGCACCTGGACCGTCTCCGGATCGCCGACCTGCTCCCCCGTGCCGACCAGCAGCACGCTCCAGCCGTGGCGCAGCTGGTCGTCCACCTGGTCCGCCTCGAAGGACAGGTGCGTGCCCGACTCGACGGCGGCCGTCCCGGCCGGGCTGGTGCGGTAGACCACCGTCTCGCCGTCGACCAAGTAGTTGACCGGCAGCACGGCGGGCCCGGGCTCCACCGCCAGCGCGATCCGGCCCACCCCGTGAGTGCCGAGCTTCGCCCAGCACTCCGGCTCGGTGAGGTTGACCAGGGCCGGCCGGGCCACCGCCGCGTCCTGGCCCGGCGGGGCGTCGTGGCGGCCCTCCATCAGCTCCTGGTAGGTCAGGCCCAGCGCCGCCGCCACCCGCAGCACGCCGACCTCGTCGAAGCCCGGTCCGACCTCGGTGAGGTACCGCAGGTAGGTCGGCGCCATCCCGGCCCGGGCCGCCACCTCCTCCTCGGAGAGGCCGAGTTGCTGGCACCGCTCGGAGATCCGCTGCCGTACCCGGGCCAGGTCCGGCGCGGCCTTCTGATGCTTCGTCACCCTCCCGATCCTCGGCCAGGTCGGCAGCGCGCGCCACCGGTGGAGCACCGGGCGAGCGCCGGGAGGGCACCGGACGGAACCCGAGCCGGACCGGCTGCGTCAGAACGAGGTCAGGAAACCGGGGAAGGGCGGGGTCATGCGGATCAAGCGGAGTTGGCAGGCGGCAGGGGCGGCAGCAGTGGCCGCGGCAGTGCTGGCGGGCTGCGGCCACACGGCGGCGGCGCCGGCGCCGTCGGTGTCGGTGTCCGTCCAGCAGGTCTCGGCGGCGCCGCTGGCCTCCAGCACCGAGGAGCAGTCCGCCACCGCGGCCGCCACCGACGCCTTCGGGCTGGACCTCTACCACGCGCTCACCGCCCAGGCAGGCGGTCAGAACCTGGTGGTCTCACCCTCCGGCCTGAGCACCCTGCTGGCCATGCTGCTCCCCGGCGCCAAGGGCGGCACCGCCCAGGAAATGGCAGCCGCGCTGCACACCCAGCTGGCGCCCGAGCAGTACGCGGTGAGCACCGGCGCACTCGACCGGGCCGCCCGCGGGCAGGACCCGCGACTGACCGTGCAGCAGTCCGACACCGTCTGGGTCCAGCAGGGCTACCCCGTCCGGCAGGAGTACCTGCGGGTGCTGGCCGAGGCCTTCAACGCGGGCGTGCGCAGCACGGACTTCGCCAAGGACCCGGAGGGCGCCCGCAAGGCCGTCAACGCCCTGGTGGAGCAGCAGACCAACGGGCAGATCAAGGACCTCTTCGCGCCCGGCAGCATGGACCCCTCGACGCTGCTGGCGCTCACCGACGCCCTGTATCTCAAGGCGGACTGGCGGACCCCGTTCAAGCACGAGTCCACCTCCCCGCAGCCCTTCCACCAGCTGGACGGCAGCGCCACCCAGGTCCCCACGATGGAACAGCACGCCGGGCTGCGCTACGCCGAGGGCAGCGGCGGCATCACCGGCCAGCCCTGGCAGGCCGTGGAACTCCCGTACGCGGGCGGCAACCTGGCGATGGACCTGCTGGTCCCGGCGCAGGGCGGCTTCGACGCCTTCCGCAAGTCTCTGGACGCCCCGCAACTCGACCGCATCCTGAAGGAGCTGATGGAACATCAGGTCGACCTGGCCCTCCCCAAGTTCAACTTCGAAACCGGCAACGACCTCAGCGCCACCCTGCAGAGCCTCGGCATGAAGTCCGCCTTCGGTCCCACCGCCGACTTCTCCGGCATCGCGGGCCCCAACGCCCCCGGACGGGTGCAGATCAGCAAGGTGGTGCAGAAGGCCAAGATCATCGTGGACGAGCAGGGCACCACCGCGGCCGCCGGCAGCGGCGCGGTGGTGGGGACCTCGGCCCAGGTGGCCGGGTCCTCCGAGGTGCAGCTGCACATCGACCGCCCGTTCCTCTTCCTGATCCGCGACACCCAGAGCGGCCAGCCCCTGTTCCTGGGCCAGGTGACGGATCCTCACGGGTAGTGGCGGTGGTCAGTGGCGGTGGTCAGTCTCCGGAGAGCACGCGGTACCAGGCGATGACGGGCTCGCCCACGTAGGGTGCGCCCAGTGGTAGGAACTGGCGGGTGCTCTCGCCGGTGAGCTGCTCGTACAGCTCCGTGTCGACCGTCAGCAGGGTGTCGCCCCCGGATTCCCCGAGCTGCTGCCGCCCCTCACGATGGTCGCGCAACTGGTCGGCGTGGCGCACGGCCGGGCCGAGGAATTCGGAGTCGGTGAAGTCCGTGACGCCTCGCGCCACTCCTACCAGCAGCCGGGCCTGGGAATCGGCCAGTGCGCTACGGACGGCGCTGGTCAGCGATCCGACCCAGCTGTCGAGCACGGCCGAGAAGCTCACCACCGGTTCGAACACCAGCAGCAGATCGGGATCCTGATCGCTCAGGCTGACCTGGTTGAGCGGGATCCCCGCGTCCCACAGCGCTGCCGCCACCGCCTGGTAGAGAGCCGTCCGGAACCGGGCCGGCGACTCTGGCGGCCTTCCGTACCCGACGACGGCCACCGAGGCGACCAGTCGGGGCAGATCGAGCCCATGGCCGGGCCGGCCGAGCTGCGGAAGGTTTCCGGGAAGGAGAGCCAGCCCCTCAGCTCGCGCCGCCTGGCGCTCGTCGTGTCGTACGGCCGCCAGGTACCAGCGCTCGTCGGTGAGGTACTCCGGGTCACCCGCGTGGAACCGGCTGGCCCACTCCTTCGCCACGCGGGTCAGCGACAGGCGCCCGTCGCCCGGCACCAGGCAGTGCAGGCCCGGGTCGTTGCGTCGAAAGCCCCGGAAGAGCAGAGCGAGTGGACTGTCGTTCTCCTGGTAGCCCTTTGCAAGGGCGAGCTTCGGCCTGATCGGGCCGTCACCCCTGATCGTCCGGACCACCTCCTGCCAGTCCTCGCTGCCGAAGTCGAAGCCGTTCTTCGCAGCGAAGACCGCGACGTGGTCGCAGTGGATTTCCCCGACCAGCCGGCCGAGCTGGGCCGGGTTGTCGACCGGGTACTCGCGAAGCGCGGGAGCCAGTCCGTCGGGGTCGCTCCAGTCGAACACCCGCTTGTCACGGAGCAGGATCTTCCGGCCATGACTGAGGAAGTCGATGCCGTAGTCGACCTCGTCCAAGTAGCGCTGGACACCGAGCCAGCCCCAGATGCGGCGCTCGACAACCACCAGGCGTGCCGAGCCGCAGACCGGACAGGCGTCCATGCCGGGGACATTGGTCATGCCGCACTCCTGGCACTGGGCGACCGGCGGCAAGACCCGATCGATGTTCTGCACCGCGCTGATCTCGCGGCCGGCTCGCTGCACGGTTCGCTGGCCGGACCAGACGCACGGGCGCCGCGGGTACAGCAACTTCTTGTTGAGGTAGAGGCGAAGTTGCTTGTTGACCAGCGGATGGCTGTAGACGTCACCGAGCATCCTGCCCACCTCGCCCAGTCGGCGCGTGGACGACGTCGGCTTCGGGTCAGCGTGCAGGCCGCTGATGGTCAGCTTGGTGCCGTGGTCGCCGGCGTCCCACTTCGGTGTCCGGTGCACCTGCTGGGTCACCGATCCCGTGTGCAGCAGTGCCTCCACTGTGAGGACGGCGGTGTTCCACCACTCCTCGCCGGCCGTGGAGGTCATGATCTCCACCCTGCTCCCCAGACCGAACACCGCTTGGTAGAAGCCGAGGTTGAAGAGGGTGCCGAACGGGCTGCCGTCCCGCTGCAGTCCCAGCAGCAACCGCTGGGAGAGCGTGGCCGGGTCCATTCCACAGCCGTTGTCCGTCAGACTGATCTTCGCCTCGGCGGGGTCGTCCCGAGGCACGGGCACGACGATCTCGATGGTGAGCGGGTCCTCCTCCGTCTTGCGCTCGCCGGTGGTCGCTCGAAGCAGGTCGATCAGCTCCGCGAGGCACTGCCACGGCGGGTGCGCGGCCTGCGCCATGGCACGGAGCACCGCCGAGCCGGGTATCACGACGAGGCCGTCGCCCAGCCCCCCGTTCTCGCCGGCCCGGGGCCACTCGTCCGCCAGCTCCTCGACATTGCCCGATGCCTCGGCATTGCCCGCCGAATCGGCGCTGGTCGCCGGGTTGTCCGCGGCGGACAACACCGCACCGGGGACAATCCGATGCTCGGCCTCGAACGGCAGCTCCACCGAAGCGCCGAGCCGCGCGCGGGCGGCCTGCAGCTGCGTGGTGATCTCCGCAGCCACCTGCGCCGCCCGGTCGAGCGCGGCATCGTAGTCCCGCGTCGCCGGATCGTCCTCGACCCGCTGTGCCGGGACCGGAGCGGTCGGCGGAAGCGGTGCCGAGCCCTCCTCGATCGCCGGGCCGAGCGCCGCTCGTAGTCCGTCGATCTCCCGACGCAGGGCGCCGACCCGGCGAGTCGCCTCGGCGATCAGCTGCAGGGCCTCGCTCCGCTCGGCCTCGGCCCGGCGCAACTCCTCCTGGGTGCGGGTGAGTTGCCGCTCGGCGCGGTCCAGGCGGAGCTGCCCGCCGTCCAGCGCCTGCGGCCCGGAGGCCGGCGGTGGCAGCTCCCGCGCGCCGGTGAGTTGGTCGACCCGTTCCCGCAGGCTGCCGAGCATCACGCTCAGCACCAGCGTCAACTGGTTCGCCTGCATCAGCGCCTTGGTGCTCTGCGCCTGCGCCTCGACGGCGTCCACCAGCTCCGCCTGGGTCCGGATCAGTCGACGCTGGGTGTCGAGCAGCTCGCCCTGCAGCTCGATCGTGCGCCGCTGCCCATCGAGGGGAGCGGCCTGCGCAGCCCGCACCACCGGTCGCTGCGGCGGGCGTTCGCAGGCCTGCCACAGCTCACGGGCCCTGGCCAGGTCGCGCTCCCGGCGCGGACGCAGCTCGTGGCCCTCCGTGCAGGCCCGGACCACCTGTTCAACGAACCGCCAGTCCAGCCCGGTACCGGCCAGGCGGCGGCTGACAGCCGTCTTCCCGAACCCCGTCGGCCCTTCCAGCTGTGCCACCGTCAGCCCGGCCCGGTCCTTCAGCGCCCGCAGGAACCGAACCAACTCCACCTGCTCCCGCGCCAGGTCGGCAGCCGGCCGGCCCCACGGTCGTCCCGCCCGATTCCCCACCATGCCCGCCCCACCCCTCGCCGTCCGCGGACAACCCCGCCTTGTCCGCCGCCCACCAGCGCGAACACCGCCGCGACTTGGGGAACAATCACAGCAGAGCGCATGGTCCTCCCGCTGCCACTTCGCCACTTCGAGTGAGCAGCCGAGCCACGACGGGCACACCACGGAGGAGCACTGTGTTCACCAACGGCCACACCACGGCCACCCTGCTGAAGGAGGCCGCCGGCATCATCAGGCTGGCGCTGCGCAGTTGGGGTCACACCCTGCGGCTCTGCCTGCTGCTGACCATGGGCGCTCTGATCACCGCTGTCGTCCTCCTGCTCCGCTAGTGCCGCGTCAGGCGTCGATCGGACGCAGCACCGCGTAGTACGCGAACGGCGGACCGTACAGCCGGGCGACCCGCAGCCCGGCTCCCTCCGCCAGGCCGATCAGCGAGGACGGCCGGATCTGATGCCGGTCGAAGAACTCGCCGACCACCAGCCGCCCGAACGGCTTCAGCGCCCGGCGCAGCTCGGCCAGCGTAGATGGCGTCCCGCTGTGTGGTGTAGCCGATCACGGGTGAGGTGTGCGCGGGCTCGCTCCCGGGGCGCACACCCGCAGGGGCCTCACACTCCCTGAGCATGGGTCAGCCACCGTGCAACTCTCCGATGTGAACGGGCAGTTCAACGAAGGAGACGCACGGTGGCCCTGTCCCAGTCTGACCTACTACGCCTGCTGGAGTCACTACGTTCGGCAGACGGGCTCGAACTCGTCCGCGGGGTGGCCGAGCGGATGCTCCAGGAACTCATCGAGGCCGAGGCCACCGCGAGGATCGGCGCCCAGTGGAACGAGCACACCGATACCCGCACCGCGTTCCGCAACGGGCACCGCGACAAGACGCTGACCACCGCGGCCGGCGACCTCGATCTGGCGATCCCCAAGCTGCGGGCCGGCAGCTTCTTCCCCGCCCTGCTGGAGCGACGCCGCCGGATCGACCAGGCCCTGTACGCGGTCATCATGGAGGCCTACGTCCACGGCGTGTCCACCCGCTCGGTCGACGACCTGGTCAAGGCCCTGGGCGCGGACACCGGCATCTCCAAGAGCGAGGTCTCCAGGATCTGCCAGGATCTTGACGGGCAGCTGACCGCCTTCCGGGGCCGGCCCTTGGACCACGTCCGCTTCCCCTACGTCTACCTGGACGCGACCTACTGCAAGGCCAGGGTCGAGCACCAGATCGTCTCCCGGGCCGTGGTCGTGGCCACCGGCATCACCGAGGACGGCGGCCGCGAAGTGCTCGGGGTCATGGTCGGCGACAGCGAGACCGAACTTTTCTGGACCGAGTTCCTTCGCTCGTTGCGCGAACGCGGCCTTGCCGGAGTCCGGCTCGTGATCGGCGACCACCACCTCGGGCTGGTCAAGGCCATCCGCAAAGTCATGCTCGGGGCCTCCTACCAACGCTGCAGGGTCCATTTCCTACGGAATGTGTTCAGCGTGATCAACAAGGAAGCCGGCGAGATGGTCGCCGCGACGATCCGCACGGTCTTCGCCCAGTCCACCGCCGAGGGGGTCCGCACCCAACTCGACACCGTCGCCGACATGCTCGGCGCCCAGTTCCCGAAGGTCAAAGCGATGCTGCTGGAAGCGAAGGACGACCTGACCGCCTTCGCCGTCTTCCCGGAACGACATTGGAAGAAGATCCAGTCCACCAACCCGCTGGAGCGGATCAACCGCGAGATCAAACGCCGCACCGACGTCGTCCAGGTCTTTCCGAACGACGACGCGCTCCTGCGACTGGTCACCGCCGTGCTCTTCGAGCTCCACGACGAGTGGATCGCCTTCCCCCGCCGCTACCTGCCCGAAGGCAGCATGGACCAGCTCTACCCTGCCAAGCTCCCCGAAAGCGCCCCCGCACTACCCAACACGCCCACCGACTGATCGGCTACACCACCAAGCGGGACACGACCCCAGCGTACGCGCCGGATCCGGGATCTCGCCCAGCGCCGTCACCAGGTAAGCCGCATCGAACGAGCTATCCTCAAAAGGAAGTTCATGTGCGTCGGCGCAGTTCGGCACGATGTTGTCGACGCCCTGCTCCTTGGCCCGGCGGCCCACGTGGTCGAGCATCTCCTGCTGGATGTCCAGGATGTCCAGCTGGCCGTTCGGGCCCAGCTGCGGTGCGACGTGCAGCGACTGCAGGCCGGTTCCGGGGCCTATCTCCAGGATCCTCTCGCCCTCCCGGGCCTGCAGCACGTGGTCCAGACGCTTCAGAGTCAGGAACGGCAGCGGCAGGTCGAGCAACCAGCGCTGAGAGTACGGGTACGGCGCGGAGTCGGTGAACCACCAGGTGGCGACGGCGGCGGCAGCGCCCGCGCCGATCAATGCTCGCGAATTCCTCATAATTCCTCCTTAAGTGTCCAATTGGGCCATCGAGCACATCTCTGATGGTCAATCAGTTGTATTTGTGTGCAATCTGCTTGCGCCAGCGCCGACTTTGTCGGCAGTCGACCCGAACGGGCCGAACGGGCCGAACGAAACGCCCGTGGACCGCCGTTGCGGCAGGCCGGGGACTTCCCGAGACGGACCGGACCGCAAGCGCCGATCACGTCACGAGCTCTTCCGCTCAGCGGCCCGGCCGAGGGAAGGTCCGGGTCGCGAGAACCGCGCAGGCCACCGCCAGCGGCAACTCGGCGAAGACCGCCAGCAGCACCGCCAGCTTGAAGTCCGAACCCGGGGCAGCCGTCATGGTGTCGAACCAGGCGTCGACCAGCAGCAGGGCCGAGGTCGCGGCAGAGGTCAGGCAGGCCCGGCAGTCGCCGCGCCTGAGGAGCAGTCCGGTGGAGAGCAGGCCGAGCGCCTCAAAGCTGTCCAGACCCGTCCACGTCCAGGCCCAGTGCGAGGCCTGAGCGGTGGCCGGCAGCCCGGTGTGCAGGAAGACCAGCCAGGGAATCATCGCCAGCCCGAGCACGGTGAGGACCGTGGCCGCCCGGCGACGCAGCAGGGGGAACGCCGAAGCGGCCGCGGCCTTCGGAAGGATCCGCGGGACACCCGAGGCCGAACCGGCGTGCACGCGGACCAGACGGGGCGAATGAACGCCGGTCAGCTGAGTGCTCGCCATGACACCTGACTCCCTCTCGGGCCCGCCCCTCGGGCACAACATCAGCATGTCGTTCGCGCGCGCCCGAGGCAGTAGCACTCCTATCCGACTTGATGGTGGTGCTGGGTACACCTTCCGCATCCGGCGACACTGCGAGGAGATCCGCGTCTGTCAGACCGCCGTCTCCCACCAAGCCGCAGCTACCCTCGCCTCACTCCTCATGTGGGCCTGACCGTTTGACGACACTGCCTAGCTAGGGCCGGTCCGGACCCGGGGCCCCTCCTGTGGATCCTGCCGTTTCACCTCACCGAGATCCGGGAGTAGTCGTAGCGGCCGTTCCACTGGCTGGCATGGGCGTTCTTCACCGCCGGGCCGACCAGCCGCATGTGGACCGGGTGGAAGAGCGGCACCGTCCAGGCCTGCTTGCCGAGTTCGCTGTCCAGCTGTCCCCAGGCGGCGGCCGCCTTGGCCGGGTCGGTGAGCCGGCCGGCGGCGTCGATCTCGGCGTTGACCTGCGGGTCGTTCAGCTGTGCGGAGTTGACGTTGCCGCCGGCGGTGAGGAGGTGGCGTCCGTCGAAGACCGGCGCCAGGAACGGCCCGCCGGACGGCCAGTCGGCGCCCCGGCCGGCGATGAAGAACCCGGGCTCGGTGTCCGGCTTCTGGGTCCCGGCGACGTAGTCCTGGTCGGCGGCGGGGTCCAGCTTGACGGTGATCCCGGCCTTGCCGAGCGCCAGCTGCACGGCCGCCGCGACGGCCGGGCCGGTGTCGCCCGAGGTGCTGGAGTGGCTCAGCGTGACGGTCAGACCGTTCGGGTAACCGGCCTGCGCCAGCACCTCCTTGGCCTTGACCGGATCACCGGCCAGACCGCCCGGGAAGTAGTCGTAGGGCTGGTAGCCGAAGGCCGGCTGGTCGGGCAGGAACGTGGTGGCCGGCTTGGCGACAGTGCTCCCGCCGACCGCGTCGATCACCGACTCGCGGTCCACCGCGTAGGAAATCGCCTGCCGCACGGCCGGGTTGTCGAACGGCTTCACCTTCGGGTTGAAGGCCAGGTACCGGGTCGCGCCGAAGTAGCCGGTGGCCACGCGGTTCTGCAGTCCGGGCTCGCCTCCGAGCCGGGCCAGCACGGTGGCGTCGACGTCGGTGTCCCCACTGACCGCCCGCGCGTCGTCGCCGCTGCCGGCCAGCAGCCGCTGGTTGATCACGGCGGTGTCCAGGCCCGAGGTGAGGACGACCTTGTCCGGGCAGGCCAGCCGCTGCTCGTCGAGCTCCCGCGACCAGTACGGATTGCGGTCCAGCAGCAGCGACTTGCCGCCGGCGTTGCTGACCACCTTGTACGGGCCCGAGGAGATCGGGTGCTTCTGGTACTCGGTACCGGTGTCCTTGTCCCTGGGCACCGGCGCGAACTGGGTGGCGGTGGCCAGGTACGGGAAGTCGCCCTCCGGCTTGCTGAGCCGGAACACCAGGGTGCTGTCGTCCGGCGTCTCGATCGAGGCCAACTCGGCCCCCTTGAACGGACCCTGGTACTGCTCGCCGCCGATCAGCCACTCCCGCAGGTAGGGCGGCCCGCCCGGCAGCTCGGCGGCGAAGGAGCGCTCGATGCCGTACTTGATGTCGGCCGAGCGGATCGCCGTGCCGTCCTCGAACTTCAGCCCCGACTTGAGGTGGTAGGTCCAGACGGTGGCGTCGGCATTGGGCTCACCGGTGTTGGTGGCCAGGTCCGGGACCACCTTGGTGCTCTGCGGACCCTCGGCGGTGTGGTCGTGGGTGGTGAGGGTCCGGAAGACCAGCGCGGGCAGCCCGGCGCCGTCGGTGGTGTCCAGCTCGGCGGGGTCGAGGGCGCCCTGCCCCGCGTGCGACAGCACGGTGAGCGTGCCGCCCTGGCAGCCGCCGGGGTCGAAGCCGGCGGACGCCGCGGTGCTGCTCGCGCCGCCGCAGCCGGTGCTCAGGCCGGCGAGCAGCGCGAATCCGGCGGCCGCGCGGACGGCCCTGCCCCTACTCATGCGTGACATGTCCAAGAACTCTGCTGGCGGGCCGAACGGGTGGTCAAGCAAGATCGGCGAACTGCCACAGGCCCGCAACACGACGACACATACGGCGTCAGTCGGCGGAACTGACGATCAGTCAGTGAGAATGGGTCGGGCCGCCCGCCGATCCTGGAGTCCGCCCGTGCCCGCCCTTCACCGCGGCCGCCTGCTCGTACTGGCGGCGGTCGTCTTCGCCCTGATCGGCTGCACCGCCGGTGCGCACCGGGCCGCCGGCGCCCTGCCGGTCTTCGACGGCGCCGGGTGCGGCAGTGCGCAGGTGCTGGGCGGCTTCCAGGTCGGTGTCACCCACACGGAGCACAGCATCGGCACCGGGGTCGACCCGACCGCGCCGCCCCCCGCCCCGGCGGCCGTGGCCCGGGCCAAACGGGTGCTCAGCTCGGTCGGGCCGCTGCAGAACATGCACATCTTCGGCTTCGGCGAGTGGACCGCCCCGCGCGCACCGGCGCAGGGCGCCTTCAACTGGTCCGCCCTGGACGCGCGGATGCGGCTGATCTGCGCCACCGGCGGCACGCCGGTGATCACCCTGTGCTGCTCACCGTCCTGGGCCACCGACCACTACGACCCGGCCGCGCCCAACGACGACACCCACCTGTACGAGGCCCCGCTGCCCACGCACTACCAGGACTACGCCGACCTGGCGGTCGCCATCGCCCGGCACTTCCCGTTCGTCCGCTACTACCAGGTGTGGAACGAGTTCAAGGGCTTCTACGGCGTGCCGCGCCCGGACGGCACCACGGACTACAGCCAGTGGAACCACCGGGCCTACACCGACTTCTACAACACGGTCTACCGCGCCCTGGACGGCTACCGTCGCGCCGCGCGCCAGGACCTGCGGATCGGCGGCCCCTACCTGCCGTTCCCCAGCTGGGACGATCCCGGCGCCGCCGGCCACCCCGCGACCGATCCGGAACTGGCCGGCCAGCCCTGGGGCACGGTGGACCAGCGGGCCGTGGACTCGCTGGACTACTGGCTGGCGCACAGCGCCGGCGCCGACTTCCTGGCCGTGGACGCCGGGACCGACACCGAGCCCGCCTGCCCACCCGGCGTGTCCGACTGCCCGGACGACCAGAAGTACCGCCGATTCCCGACCCCGGCGCAGGGCGCGGCCAAGTTCCGCACCCTGGACCACTGGCTGCACACCCGCCTCAGCCGCACCGGCCGCAGTCGACTGCCCATCTGGTGGTCGGAGTTCTACGCCCCCGTGGACGGCGGCAACGGCAGCACCGGGCCGGCCTTCCGGGGCGTGCTGAGCGCGATGGCGAGCTCCGGCGCGGCCGTGGCTCTGCTCTGGGGCCCGGAGTACCAGCCCAACACCTCCACCTCCTGCCACAACGCGAGCGGGCACCTGGAGTGCTCGGACGGGTTCCCGGCCCTGTGGACCGAGCCGACGGTGTCCGGCGGTGGGGACCCGCCACCCGGGCCGGACTATCTGACGATCCTTCGGCAGCTCAGCGGGCCCGGCCGGGTGGGGTGAACCGGCTGGCATGATGGGCGCCGTGATCCGCATTGGCTTCCTGCACACCGCCGATCTGCACGTGCCCACCTTCCGGTCGCTGGTGGAGGAACTCGCCACCGGCGAGGTCGAGCAGCAGCACCTGGTGGACGCCGGCCTGCTCGCCGACGCCCGTGCCGGCCGGCCCTACCAGGACGGGCTGCGCGCCCGGTTCGCCGAGCTGGCCGGCAACGACGTGGTGGTCGTCACCTGTTCGAGCATCGGCGGCACGGCGGAGCAGCTGCTGCCCACGGTGATCCGGGCGGACCGCCCGATGGCCGAGGCGGCGGCCCGGTACCGGCGGATCGGCCTCGCCTACACCGTCGACTCCACCCTCGCGCCCACCCGCGAGCTGCTCGCCGAGGCCGGCGCAGGAAGCGCGGACGGCGCGGACGGCGCGGACGGGGTCGACGACAAGGCCAGCGCGGACGGCGCGGACGGCGCGGACGGCGCGGACGGGGTCGACGGCAAGGCCGGCGCGGACGACGTCGACGGCCACGCCGGCGAGCTGGTCGAGATCCCGTGCCCGGCCGCCTGGGCCCGCTTCGAGGCCGGTGACCTGCCCGGCTACCACGCGAGCATCGCCGAGCAGGTGCGGGCGGCGGCCGGTGCGGTGGACGTGGTGGTCCTCGCCCAGGCCTCGATGGTCCCGGCTCTCGCACTGCTCACCGACCTGCCGGTCCCGGTCCTGACCAGCCCGCGCCTCGCCGTCCGCCGAGCGCTGGGCCTGGACGACCCGGCCTGACCTCGACCCGACTCGACCCGACCCGGCCCGGCCCGACCTGAACAGGGGGCCCCGCACCCGTGCGGTGGCTTCACCGTCCTCGAGCACGGCCCGGACCTGGACGTCCACTGCGACGGCGAGCCGCAGTACCGGCTCGACCAACGCTCCTACCAGATCAGCGACTTCATCCCGACCTGCTGGTTCCAGGCCACCTCGCCCGACTCCGCCTTCACCGGGCGCAACGTCTGCTCGATGCTGGTCGGGAACGGCCGGATCACGCTGGCCGGCCACCAGTTGATCCGTACCGTCCACGGCGAGCGGCAGGAAGGCGAGCGGCAGGAACAGGAACTGCCCACCGCGCAGCACCGCCTCGACGCCTACCGCGAGCAGTTCGGCGTCACGCTCACCGCCGAGCAGCTCAGCCGGCTGGACTGACCACGTTGGCGAGCGGCTCCCCCTTGGCGAAGCGGCTCAGCTGCTCGCCGATCAGTCGCCGCGCCCGGGGCAGGAAGGCCGAGGAGCTGCCGCCGACGTGCGGGGAGATGAGCAGGTTCGGCGCGTGCCAGAGCGGGTGGCCGGCCGGCAGCGGCTCGGGGTCGGTGACGTCCAGCGCCGCCCGCAGCCGGCCCGCCGTCAGCTCGGCGAGCAGCGCCTCGGTCCGGACCACCGGGCCGCGCGCCACGTTGACCAGCAGCGCGCCGTCCGGCAGCGCGGCCAGGAAGGCGGCGTCCACCAGGCCCCGGGTCTGCTCGGAGAGCGGTACCGCGAGGATCACCACGTCCGCGCGCGGCAGCAGCGCGGGCAGCTCGGCCAGCGGGCGCACCGGGCCGTACTCGGTGGCGCGCGCCGTGCGGGCCACCCGCTCCACCTCGACCTCGAAGGGCCGCAGCCGCGCCTCGATCGCCGCGCCGACCGAGCCGTAGCCGACGATCAGCACCCGCTTGTCGGCCAGCGCCGGGTAGAAGCCGGCCCGCCACTGCTCGGCGTCCTGTCCCCGGACGAAGCCCGGGATGTCGCGCAGCGCGGCCAGCGTCAGGGCCACCGCGAGTTCGGCGGTGCTGGCGTCGTGCACCCCGCGCGCATTGCAGAGCGTCACGCCGGCGGGCAGGTGCGGCAGGATGTCGTCCACCCCGGCGGTCTGGGTCTGCACCACCCGCAGCCGCTCCATCGCGCCGAGCAGCGGCAGCACCGTGCCGGTCTGCATGTACGGGACGACCAGCAGCTCGACCCGGGCCAGCAGCTCGGTCGGCGGCGGTCCCGGGCGCCCGTCGTACTCGGCTCCGTCGAAGACGGACGGCGCCAGCCCGTCGGGCATCCCGGGGATCTGCTCGGACGGGTACGGCAGCAGCACCACGGGCTCGGTCACTGTGATCATGCCCGCAATCTACCCACCGCCGTTTTGCCGCTCGCAGGGCACTCCGTACGATTCAACAAGTCATTCGGTGGGGAACAGCGATCATCAGGGAAGCAGCGGCAGCATGACGACGGCAGCGGAGCAGCAGGACACCACGGAGGAGGAGTACGGGCCGGGCATCGACCCGGAGCGCCTCCAGTTCTGCCTCGACGTACTCGCCGAACTCGACGAGCTGCCGGTGGACCACCCCGACGCGATCACCGTGCGCCGGGCGGTGGCGGGCATCTTCCGCACCGTGAAGCAGCGCCGCCGGCAGGAGACCCGGGCCGCCAAGACCGCGAACGACCGGGCCGTGACGGCTCGCACCGCGACCGGCGCGCCGGGCCGGATCGACGACGAGACGGCCGGTGTCTTCGGCCTGTCCACGCCGACCACCACCGAGATCGCCGGCGTCCTGCAGCGGCCGCGCTCCTGCTACATCTGCAAGGACCGCTTCGTCGAGGTGGACGCCTTCTACCACCAGCTCTGCCAGAGTTGCGCCAAGGACAGCCGGGCCCGCCGCGACGCCAAGGTGGACCTGACGGGCCGTCGGGCGCTGCTCACCGGCGGCCGGGCCAAGATCGGCATGTACATCGCGCTGCGGCTGCTGCGCGACGGCGCGCACACCACGGTGACCACCCGGTTCCCGAACGACGCGATCCGCCGCTTCACCGAGATGCCGGACAGCGCGGACTGGCTGCACCGGCTGAAGATCGTCGGCATCGACCTGCGCGACCCCGCCCAGGTGGTGGCGCTGGCCGACTCGGTGGCCGCCGAGGGCCCGCTGGACATCCTGATCAACAACGCCGCGCAGACCGTGCGCCGCTCCCCCGCCGCCTACGCCGAGCTGCTCGCGGCCGAGTCGGCGCCGCTGCCGGCCGGCGAGCTGCCCGCCTCCGAGGTGATCGGCAGCTTCGGCAGCGGCAGCGTGGACCGTCCGGCGCTGCCCGGCTCGCGGCAGCCGCTGAGCGCCCAGGAGGTCACCGCGCTGGCCCTGGTCACCGGCTCGGCCTCGCCGGCCCGGATCGAGGCCGGCACCGCGATCGACGCGGGCGGCCTGGTGCCGGACCTGGCGGACACCAACAGCTGGGTGCAGACGGTCAGCGAGGTCGACCCGATCGAGCTGCTCGAAGTGCAGCTGTGCAACTCGACGGCGCCGTTCATCCTGATCAGCCGCCTGCGCAAGGCGATGGCCGCCTCCCCGGCCCGCCGCAAGTACGTGGTGAACGTCTCCGCGATGGAGGGCCAGTTCAGCCGCGCCTACAAGGGCGCCGGCCACCCGCACACCAACATGGCCAAGGCCGCGCTGAACATGCTGACCCGCACCAGCGCGCAGGAGATGCTGGAGACCGACGGCATCCTGATGACCGCCGTGGACACCGGCTGGATCACCGACGAGCGGCCGCACCCGGACAAGATGCGGCTCGCCGACGCCGGCTTCCACGCACCGCTGGACCTGGTGGACGGCGCCGCCCGGGTGTACGACCCGATCGTGCGCGGCGAGCACGGGGAGGACCTGTACGGGTGCTTCCTCAAGGACTTCGAGCCCTCCGCGTGGTGACCGCGCCCGGCCCCGCCCCGCTGATCGGGGCGGGCGTGATCGTCCCGACCGTCGACGGCAGCGGGGTGCTGGTCGGCCGCCGGACCACCGTCGGCGAGCCGCCGAGCTGGAGCCTGCCCGGCGGCAAGGTGGACCATCCCGGCGAGTCCTTCGAGCAGGCGGCGGCGCGTGAACTGGCCGAGGAGACCGGCATCGTGCTGCCCGCCGAGCGGATGCGGGTGCTCGGCGTGATCCTCGACCACCAGGACGGCCGCCCGCGGCTGACCGCCGCCGTGCTCGCCCCGCCGAGCGACGCACCCGCCTTCGTCACCGAGCCGCACGCCTGCGCGGGGTGGGAGCGGGTCGGGCTGGACGCGCTGCCGGAGCCGATGTTCGGGCCCTCGGCCTGGGTGCTCGCGCAGTGGCTCCCGACGGCGGCCGCGCTGCCGCACGGGTTGTCGAACGGGCTACCGACCGGGGTGCACGCCTACCCGGTCGGCTAGCGGTTCCGCCGGCGGCCGTCAGTCCTCGCGGGCGTCGCGGTCGCCCCCGGCCGACCGCAGCAGCTCCTCCAGGGTCAGCCCCACGCTGCGCTCGTCCGCGATCCGGTCCCGCACGGCCGACTCCTCGGCCACCGCCTCCATCCGCGTGCGCACGGCCCACTGGCAGTGGCTGACCATCGCGATGTCGCCGATCGTCCACGGCCTTCCGGCCGCGCGGATCTTGCGTTCCAGCGCCGCCACGTCCCGGCGTCTGCTCCCCGGCTCCACTTTCGTTCCCCCTCTGTTCCGCTCTGTTCCGCGCTGCGGTCCCTCACCGCAACCCAGCTAAGACACCGGGCTGGCCCGTCTTATTCCCGGGCTCGCCGCAGCGTGTGCGGAAGTCATTGTGGCGCACCGCCACCAGCCGCCGGCCGGCGTGTCCGGTCGACTGCGTCACACTGCGGCCACCGCGCGACCTGACTACCGCCGGGTGACTGTGATGGTGTCGGCCAGCCGGTCGCGGCGCAGCACGTCGATCCGGACTCCGGCGGCCGGGTCGGTGAAGGACTGTCCGGGTCCGTAGGCGGCCACGTCGAGGGGCTTGCAGCCGGCCGGTGGCGTGGCGTCCGGGTTGCCGTTGACGATCTGGACCGGCCCCTCCCCGGTCTGGGCGGCGGTGTCGATCTTGTAGATGAGCACGCCGGTGGAACAGGCGCCCGCGTCCGCGTCGACGGCTCGGCGGGACTCGGCGACGTAGGCAGTGGTCTCGCCGGTGCGGATGACCGCGATCTTGGTGCCGCCCAGGCGTTCGACGGCCTGCAGGCGGACGGTGCGGCTGCCCGCCGCCGGCAGGCAGGCGACCTGCCGGTCGTCGATCCAGCCGAACTTCCAGCGCTCCCAGCCGAGATGCTGCGGGGCCGGGCCCGAGATGAGGCCCATCAGGTCCCAGCCACCGGCGAAGCGGTGGTAGTCGGGGCCGGTGAAGGCGTAGAGGTCGGGCAGCCCGAAGGTGTGCGAGGTCTCGTGGTCGGCGACCTTGTAGCCCCAGTTGTACATGTCCTGGCCGAAGGTGACCGCCCACTTGATCCGCTTGCCGTTGACCGTGATGCCGGCGGTGGTCGGGTTGAACAGGTAGGTGGGCGAGAAGCTGATCGCGGCGGCGCTCCTGGTCGGGACGACGTAGAGCATGTCGTAGCGGGAGGGGTCGGCGTACGGCTCGGCGGCCTCGACCGCCTGCTTCACGTACGCCTCGTGCTGCTCGAAGGTGATGCCGCGCTGGAAGCCGTAGGAGGCCGAGTCCTGCGGCATGTGCAGCCACTGGTTCAGCGGGGTGACGTCCAGACGGGTCCTGCCGTACGAGTCCTGCCTCATCCAGTCGGCGGCCGGCGCGAGTTGGCGGTAGTACTCGGCGAGCGCACCGGTGGCCGGGGCGTCGGGGAAGTCGACGAAGAGCATCAGGACGTGCTTGGTGCCCAGCGGCTGCTGGAACTGCGCGCGGTCGGTGTCGTGGCCCTCGTCGGTCCATCCGGTCCGGCCCGGCAGGGCGCACGCGGCGGCGGGGACGGCTGCGCCGGACGGGCGGAGCGGGTCGGCGACGGCCGGGGCGGCGGTCACCAGGGGAAGGGCCAGGGCCAGAGCGGTGGTGAGGGGGCACAGTCGCATCTCTCTCCTTCGAGAGTCAGGCGAGGATCAGAGGGTAATGCGATATGACATTTCACATGTGGGACAAGATTGAGGGTCCGCGCTCCCTTCCGGGAGCCCCCAGCCGCCCATAACATCCGGTTATGGAGCTCGAGATACGCCACCTGCGGATCCTCTGCACCATCGCCGAGACCGGCAGCCTCAGCCGCGCGGCCGCCGCCCTACGCCTCACCCAGCCCGGCATCAGCGCCCAGCTGCGCCGGATCGAGACCCTGCTCGGCGGCCCGCTCTTCGACCGCACGTCCTCCGGGGCCATGCCGACGGCCTTCGGCGAGGTGGTGCTCGCCCGGGCCCGGGCCGTCCTGCCCACCATTGACGACCTGCTGGGCAGCTCCACGTCGGCCGCCCGGTTCGCCGACCCGGTCCCGCTGTTCAGGCTCGGCTCGGTCAACGCGCCGCTGCTGGGCGGGCTGATCACCGCCCTCAAGGCCCACCACCCGAGGGCCCGGATCGCCGCCCGCGAGCAGGGTTCCTCGGTGCCGCTGGCCGAGGAGCTCGCCAACGGCCGCCTCGACCTGGCCGTGGTCGGCGACAGCCCCGGCTACGAGCTGGCCCCTCGCCCCGGTGTCACGCTGCACCCGATCGCCACCGAGCCGGTCTTCGTCGCCCTGCCCGCCGGCCACCGGCTGGCCGCGCTCGGCGAGGTTCCGCTGGACGAACTCGCCGACGAGGACTGGGCCTCCCCGCCTCCCGACGACGACCGGACCCGCGAGTACTGGTCCACCACCTTCCTCGCGCTGGGTCGCCGGATGCGCACCGTGCACGAGGCGCAGGGGCGGCTGCTGCTCGAACTGGTCCGCAGCGGCCACGCGGTGAGCCTGTGCCAGGCCACCTTCGAGCAGCTGCCGGGCATCGCCGTCCGTCCCATCACCGGCAACCCCCTGTGGTACCGGCACCTGCTCGGCTGGCACCGGTCCGGCCCGCTGGCCCAGCTGGGCTCGACCCTGGTCGAGCACGCCACCGAAGCCCACCGGGCCGCCGCCACCCGCAGCCCGACCTACCGGCAATGGCTGCGCAGGCACCGACCCGAGCCGCCGACCCGGTGAATCGGGATTGTTCTTGAATGGTCGCTCAGGTATGTTGGCCGCATGCCCCGACCTCGAGAGTTCGAGCCCGACGCCGTCCTGAACCAGGCCATGCTGCGGTTCTGGGAGCGCGGCTACCGGGCGACGTCCATCGAGGACTTGGTGAAGGCGACCGGAGTCAAGCCCGGCAGCATCTACAGCGCCTTCCCGGGCGGCAAGCACGCCCTGTTCCTGAAGTCCCTGGAACGCTACGCCAAGCTGGTCGTTCCCCAGAAGCTGGGCGAACTGGAGGCCCCGGGCGCCTCGGTGGCCGAGATCCGCGGCTACTTCGACGGGCTGGTGCGTGACCTGCTCAGCCCCGAGGGCCGGCAGGGCTGCCTGCTGGTCAACACGGCGATCGAGAAGGCCGCCGAGGACGACGAGGCGGCGGCCGTCGTCCGTGGCCACCTGGCCCGGCTGGAACGGTGCATGACCCACGCGCTGGAGAACGCGGCCCGCAGGGGCCAGGTGCGCACCTCGCTGGACCCGGCCGGCAGCGCGAAGCTGCTGGTCGCGACCTGCCAGGGGCTGATGGTCGTCGGGAAGGCGAATCCCGACGAGACACTGCTGCGGGCGATCGTCGACAACGCCTTCGCCGCTCTCGCCTGACAGCCGGCCACCCGGGCCACCGCACGCGGTGGCCCTTCTGTCGGCCCAATATTTGAATGACCGCTCAAGAATCGAGCCCGGAACATGAAGGCCATCGTCATCTCCGCCCACGGCGGTCCCGAGGTACTCACCCCCACCGAGCTGCCCGACCCGGTGCCCGCCGAGGGCGAAGTGCTGGTCCGCGTCAAGGCGTTCGGCCTCAACCATGCCGAGGCGTACATGCGCAGCGGCGCCTGGGGAGAGGTCGCGGCCGTTCCCGGAATCGAGTGCGCCGGGCTGGTCGAGGCCGACCCCTCCGGCCAACTCCCCGTCGGCACCATGGTGGTGGCGATCCTCGGCGGCATGGGGCGGACCCGCAACGGCAGTTACGCGGAACTGGTGACCGTACCGGCGACCAATGTGCTGGCCGTGCACTCCGCGCTGGACTGGGCCGAGCTGGCCGCCGTTCCCGAGGTGTACGCGACGGCGTGGAGCGGTCTGTTCGGGAACCTCGACCTGCGGCCGGGCGAGACGGTCCTGGTGCGCGGAGCGACCTCCTCGCTCGGCCAGGCCGCCGTCAACCTCGCGGTCGACCACGGCGCGACCGTGCTCGCCACCACCCGAAACCCCGCGCACATACCGCTGTTGAAGGAGCTCGGGGCCGCCGAGGTGCTCGTTGACGACGGCGCGCTCGCCGCCCAGGTCAAGGAACGGGGGCTCGGCGTCGACGCAGTCTTCGACCTCATCGGCAACAGCGTCCTGCGCGACTCGCTGGCCCTGGTCCGGCCCCGCGGCCGGGTCTGCCAGCTCGGCTTCCTCGGCGGATTCGCACCGGTGCCGGACTTCGACCCGCTCGCCGATCTCCCCAGCGGCGTCCGGCTCAGCTTCTTCGGCAGCGCCTTCGTCCTGGGCACCCCCGAATTCCCGCTCACCGACGTGCCGTTGGACGAGATCTACGCCAAGGTGAGCGCCGGCGCGCTGCGCGCCCGCCCCACCCGCGTCTTCCGGTTCGAGGAGATCGTCGACGCCCACCGGGTGATGGAGGCCGGAACAGCCCTCGGCAAGATGGTCGTCACCCTCGACTGAACCCGCCTCCGGCCGGCCCCCGCCCGCAGTGATCACCGGCCTCGCCGCCCGGGCCCGAGCAGGCTCGGGTCAGCGCGCCCGTCCCCGTGGCTTCAGGGGCAGTTAGGGCAGCTCAGGCGCAGCCAGCCGATCACCGTCGTGAGCGGCGGCTGCACGATGCTGCGCGGATCTGCGCCATCGTGTGCTGGAGGGCCTGGGCCACGCCGAGGGAGCCGTAGAGCAGGCCGAACACGCCCACCGCCAGCGCGAGTCCGTTGCCCTGGACGGAGTGCACGTTCTCCCGCAGCTGCGAAGCCAGGATCGGGAAGTCGGCGAGCGCGGAGTCGACCACAGCCCGTTGGGCGCCGGGGTGGCCGTGCAGGACGAAACCCAGGACCGTGCTGAGCAACAGCAGCAGCGGCAGCTAGGCAGAGGAAACCGAAGTAGGTGATCAGAGCGGCCAGGTAACCGCCCCGGTCGTCCCCGTACTTCTTGACGATGCCGAACACGACGGCGGGCGCCGGGTGCCCCTGCTGCACCCGGTCCAGTGCGCGCACCATGCGTTCCAGCGGGTTCATGGCACCCCCTGTGGTTCCTTCGCGGAGGTCTTGAACAGTCCCACCCGGACCAGCGCGGCCGCCAGCCGGGCAAGATCCTCAGACAGCACCACGCGGACCGGCACGCATGGGAGTACTCACCACCGGTACCAGCGCGCTCGGCCGCCGCTGTGGGACGGGTCCCGGAACACGAAGCCGAGCAGCCAGAACACCAGGACCACGAGCGCCACCCACCACAGCACATGCACCGCGAACCCGACACCGCCCGAGGATGAGCGCCAGCAGCAACACCAATAGGAGAATCATCGTCGTACCTCCGCGCCCCCGCGTCTGCCCGGTTCACGATCGTGAAACCGACGAGATCCGGAAGATCAGGACGGCTCGCCGGCCGGCGCCGAAGCCGGCTCTCATCCGTTGTTCGTGGCAGCCGATTCTGCGGCGGGGATACCCCGGACGGTGACGAGCCGGGCACTGCCCTCGGCCAGCTGGTAGGCCAGGCCGACCACTGCGGCGCGGCCGGAGGCGACCTGGTCGGCGAGGACGCGGGAGCGGTCGAGCAGCAGGTCCACGGTGTGCCGTATGTGGGAGTCGATCAGGTCGGCGTCGCTGTCCAGGCCGGAGGCGCGGGCGGCCGATGCGGGCCGGCAGCCCGGCTCGCGGGCAGCGCCGGCCACCCTGCGCGGGGCCGCTCCGTCCGGCATTCGCCCGCAGGCGGCGCCGAGCTGGACTGGCAGGCCGGTGCCGGCCCCCGGCGGTGTACCGACTCGCCCGGTCTCACAGTCTCATCGGAGGAGATCGGCACGGCTCCTGGACGCGACGGCCAAGGTCTGGTCAGTCCTCAAGCACCGGCGGCAACGCGCCGAGGATGTCAGAGACCGGTCGCCCTCCCAGGTCGCTCGATCCTGGTCGGGGTCGGCCACCACGACCTCCCGAGGAGCAGGGCCATGGCTTCGACACCCCTGGGTCACCGGATCAGGGAGCTCGGCCGGCAAACTGTGGGACTCACCCGAGAGCTCTGGCGCCACGGCCAGGAGATCGAGCTGCTGTACCGGTCGCTGGCCTTCGCCGCGCTCTTCTTCGTCACCCTGGTGCCGCTACTGGTGGTGATCGCCGCAGCGCTGCCGAGCCGGGGCAACGGGATCGCGGACTGGATCACCGACGGCCTCGCGCTGTCCGGGCGCTCGGCACGCGCCGTGGGCGACCTGTTCGCCACGCGCAGCGAGGTGCTCAGCGCCACCACGGCCCTGAGTCTGGCCGCACTCGCGGTCTTCGGGATCTCCCTGATGTCGGCCCTGCAGCGCAGCTACGAGAGGATCTGGCAGCTGTCCGCCGGACCCTGGCACACCGTATGGCGGCAGGTCGTCGGACTGGCCGCACTGATCGCCTACATCCTGCTCACCACCTGGCGTGGTGTGCTCCCCCACCACGCGACCGCCACCACAGCGCTGCGTGCCGCCGTGAGCGTCCTCGGCGGCGTCCTGTACTTCTGGTGGCTGCAGCACCTGCTGCTCGGCGGCCGCGTGGCCTGGCGCACCCTGCTGCCCGGCGCGATCGCCACAGTCGTCGCGTTCGCCGGGCTGCGGGTCTTCTCCCAACTGGTCTTCGCCCCGCTCATCGTCTCCAACGCGATCTCCTACGGCACGGTCGGCACCGTGCTGGTCGTGCAGTCCTGGTTGATCGGCGTCGGCTACACCGTCTACGCCGGAGCCATGGTCGGCCCGATCCTTCACGATCGGCGCGGCGACGAG
This sequence comes from Kitasatospora azatica KCTC 9699, assembly GCF_000744785.1. Lineage (NCBI taxonomy): Bacteria > Bacillati > Actinomycetota > Actinomycetes > Kitasatosporales > Streptomycetaceae > Kitasatospora > Kitasatospora azatica. The sequence goes on from NZ_JQMO01000002.1 coordinate 1,204,188, forward strand.
GGCGGGCCGGACGCTGACTGACCGCCGGGTCCCGTGCGGGCCACCGGCCCGCTGCGACCGCGCTGCGGGCCGCGCAGGCTGGAACGGTGTGTGAGGAAGCAGGGTTCGAAGCGTTCGTGCCGAACGCTTCACTGGCCTACCCGTGCACGGCGTGACAACCGCCGTCGGCGCGCCGGGTGCCTGGTCGGCCTCGCCGGGCCGCCCCCCCATTGCAGTATCGTGCGCTCGCGCTCAAGCAGTGCGGCTATCAGCGGCTTCAGGGACTGCACGTCCTCCACCACGGCGAGCGCCTGGTCGCAGCAGCCCAGGCAACACTCCCAGGTGCTGTCCACATCGCCGTCGTCCGACGGTGCGTCCAATGAGGTGGCGGTTCGCGCGGTGGCAGCTGCGAGCGCTTCGACCACCTCGTCCTGTGGGCGAGAGGTGTACGGCGAGTTCCTCCGTGGTGGGCGCGCGACCGAGGTACTGCTCGAGCTCGTCCGAGCCCCTGACGACGGCGAGCCGGGCCTCCTGGAGGCGCCTGGGGACGTGCACCGCCCAGGTCGAGTCGCGAAAGAACCGACGGATCTCACCGATGATCGTCGGGAGGGCGAAGGTGGTGAGCTCCACTCCACGGTCCGGGTCGAAGCGGTCAATGGCCTTGATGAGGCCCACCGTGCCGGTCTGGATGATGTCGTCCATCGGTTCGTGGCTGCTGCGGAAGCGCCTGGCCGCGAACTTGACGAGGGACACGTTGAGTTCGATCAGCGTCCCGCGCACATAGGAGTGCAACTCCGTGCCCTGCTCCGTATGCCGCAGGCGGAGCAGGAGGACGCGCGACAGCTCCCGTGCCTCGCTGGTGCTGACGGCCAGCGGAGCAGCGATCTCCGGCAACCCGTGCCGGCGGGGGCAGAAACCCGAATCCGTGCCTGTACTCGGCTCCTTTGTTCACATATTGGAGGACGTGAAATATCGCTCGTACGATGGACAGATGGAGACGAATGCCGTCGGCCGACGGGCGTGGACGTTTCTGACCAACCACGCCCGGGTGCTCTCGCTGATCGCCAAGGATCCCGCGATCCGGTTGCGCGACGTGGCCGCGACCTGCCAGTTGACCGAGCGCGCCGTACAGGCGATCGTCGCCGACCTGGAGGCGGACGGTTACCTCACCCACTCGCGAGAAGGACGGCGCAATCGCTACCAGGTGACACCTCACACCCAGTTGCGGCACCCCGCCGAAGCCGGCCGCACCGTGGCCTCCCTGCTCCAACTGCTCGACGAGGAACCCGCTACTGCCGACGGCGAGCCGAACCGTCCCTCCGAAGGCCCTTCCGAGCGGGATTCGTGACCGCCACGGCCTCCCGTTCCCGCATGGGGCCCTCCACTGGCGCTACTGCTCGTATCGGGCCGGAGCCCCAACCAAAAGCACCCCCGAGGCCCGTTCCCGCACCAGGTCCACCCCCACGATCTCGACTCGCGTCTCCTCCCCCACCTCGGTGACCACGCCCTCGACCTCCACTTCGATCCCGGCGAGCTCGGCCCCCGAGCGGATCTCTCCGACCGCGAGCCCTCGCAGGAGTACCCACGCCTGATCGCCCGGTGTGGGGTCGGTCCGCCAACGGGCGCGCAACACGCCGTCAGCGTCGGGCAGTACGGCAGTGAGCAGCGGGTTGCGGTCGTCCAGGCAACAGGAGAGCAGGGCAGCGGCTCGGGCCCCGGCGGCCAGCTCGACCAGGTCAGCGGGCTCCGGCTCCTCGGTGTCCACGCTGCTGATCCGGCCCTGCGTGTCCTCCCAGACCAGCTCGGCCGACCCGTCCTGGGGAAGGTCGGCCAGCACTGCGGCGACATCGGTACTCAGGTCGGGCCAGACGCAGAGCATGGCCCGCGGCGCGAGGCCGGCTCGCACTGCTTCGAGCGTGTCAGGCGCCAACCGGTGCCACCGGGTGGCGTTGTGGACGTAGCCCTCCTCCAGGAGCAGCGTCCGGTCGAGCAGCAGGTGGCGCAGCCGGGCCCAGAAGGTCTCGTCGGCCGGACGCTGCTCGCCGGGCTCCTCGGGCTCGTACGGGGACACGCTCAGCGGCTCGGGGAAGAGACCGAGCGCCCGGGTGCGCTCCACCGCCCCGTGGCACGGCACCGCGCTGCCCAGGTACAGGTACAGGTCCCACCCGACCTGGACCTCGAACCGGCCGGCTACCTCCAACCGGCAGTAGAACCCGTCCCCGCGCAGCATCCCGCGCACCACCTCCACGGCGACCGCGAGCGGGATCTCCTCGCCGTCGTGGTACGGGGACGGGGCGTGCGGCTCTCGGACGGCCAGCCGGGTCACCCCGCTCTCGCGCGCGAACTCCTCGACCGCACGCAGGTACGCGGCTTCCACCGGACCGTAGTCGCTCTCACTGTCCTCGGCACCGACGTAGCGACCGCGCTCGTCGCGGTCGGCCGGGTCGTACTTCGTCACTCGGTACACGTACTCCACCGGGCTCACGGTATCCCCGCCCATCGACGGTCACGTAGTTCCCCGGGTTCTGGCCTCGCGCCGGCTCAGCGGTCGACTGACCACGCCGCATCAGTGGGTGGTGCACCCGTGGTGCGGATCCGGCAACCGCCCAGGCTGCAGCCACATTCTCGCAGGTCAGCACGCCCTTCCTCGTGGCTTCAGGGGCAGTTGGGGCAGCTCCGGCGCGGCCAGCCGATCGCCGTCGTAGCCGTGCACCTCGCCGAAGCGGGCGGTGGTCATCCAGTCCTCGCGGGCCTGTCGGATGTCCTGGTCCGAGCGGCCGATGAAGTTCCACCACATGACGAGCTTCTCCTCGAACGGCTCGCCGCCGAGCAGCAGCAGGGAGCTGTCGGTGCGGGCCAGCAGCGGGAGTTCGCGGCGGCCGCAGCCGAGGTAGAGGACCGAGCCCGGTTCGACGCGGACGCCGTCGACGTCCACGCTGCCGCTGATCGCCAGGGCCGCGTACTCGAAGCCGGGTTCCAGGGGCAGTTGGGCCGTACTGCCCTCACGGAGTGTCAGGTCGACGCCGACGAGTGGGGTGTAGGTGGTGCCGGGTGAGGTGGCGCCGTCGACCGAGCCGAGGATCACGGTGCCGTGCAGGCCGGGGGCGGTGATCTCGGGCAGCTGGGCGTGGTGTTCGAAGGTGGGGGCGGTGTGGCGGTGGGCGTCGGGGAGGGCGACCCAGAGTTGGGCGCCGTGCAGGAGCCGCGGGTGCGGGCGCGGGGACTCCTCGGAGTGGGAGATGGCCCGGCCGGAGGTCATCAGGCCGAGCTCGCGCGGGCGGACGGTCTGCAGGCTGCCGAGGCTGTCGCGGTGCAGGACCTCGCCGTCGTGCAGCCAGCTCACGGTCTGCAGGCCCATGTGCGGGTGCGGTGGGACCTGCATTCCGGGCTCGTCGGCGATGTCGTCGGGGCCGTAGTGGTCGACGAAGCACCAGGCTCCGACCATCCGTCGCCCCAGGTTGGGCAGCAGACGACGGACCTGGGTGCTCTCGCCCAGCTGCACGGTCCGGCCGGTCAGCAGATCACGGACCGGACCGGCGCTGGGGTCGCCGGCGCACAGGGTTGCCACGGGCTTGAGATCAAGGTTGCTCACCAGGCCAAGGTAGCTCTGACCCGGCCCCGAGGTAACTCTGACGCAGCCTGAGTGCGGTCAGGGACCAGCCTGAGTGCGCGCAGCGACCAGCCTCAGTGCGCGCAGGCCCACGGCGCGCTCGCGCTGGCCGCCTCGGCCTGGGCCCGCAGCGAGCGGACCGCCTCGGCCGGGTCGGCCGCGCCGTACACCGCCGAGCCCGCCACGAAGACGTCCGCGCCGGCCTCGGCGCAGCGCTCGATGGTGGTGGCCGACACCCCGCCGTCCACCTGCAGCCACAGCTCCAGGCCGTGCTTGGCGATCAGTTCCCGGGTGCGGCGGATCTTGGGCAGCATGATGTCCAGGAAGGCCTGGCCGCCGAAGCCGGGTTCCACGGTCATGATCAGCACCATGTCCAGCTCGGAGAGCAGGTCCTCGTAGGGCTCGATCGGGGTGGCCGGCCGCAGCGCCATCGCGGCGCGGGCGCCCTTGGCGCGGATCTCCCGGGCGAGCCGGACCGGCGCGGCGGCGGCCTCCACGTGGAAGGTGACCGAGCCGGCCCCGGCCTCCACGTACTGCGGCGCCCAGCGGTCCGGCTGCTCGATCATCAGGTGGCAGTCCAGCGGGGTGTCGGTGGCCCGGGCCAGCGACTCCACCACCGGCACGCCGAGGGTCAGGTTGGGCACGAAGTGGTTGTCCATCACATCGACGTGCAGCCAGTCGGCGCCCCGCACCGCCTCCGCCTCCTGGGCCAGGCGGGCGAAGTCCGCGGACAGGATGCTGGGGTTGATCTGCGCCATTTCCGAAAACCCTCACCGATCGTCGCTCCGGGCGGTCGCCCGACCCCCATCATCTCCCGGATCAGGAAGCGCGTTCCAGAACGATCACGACGCACGGTCCAGAAGGCTTACGACGCACGTTCCAGAACGATCACGTCATACCGTTCCTCGACCGGGCCACCACCCTCACCCGCCGCGTCCAGCCGCGCCAGTCCGGCGGCGAACTCGGCTTCGGTCAGGGCCAGGAACTTCGACTGCGGCCGATGGACCAGCCGTTCCCGCAGCTCGCGCAGGTCGCGGGCGACGGGCTGGGCGAAGGAGCGCACCTGGTGCACGGTGAAGCCGGCGCCGGTGAAGTCGGCCAGCAGCTCGGCCTCGCTCGGGAAGCGGCGGGCGTCGGTCTGCAGCAGGCGCGGCCAGTAGCGGTAGACCGGCGCGTCCAGCCGCTCACGCACGGTCGTCCGGAGCACCAGCCGTCCGCCGGGTCGCAGCGCCCTGGCCAACTCGCGGGCGGCTGCCGGGCGGTCGGGCAGGTGGTGGACCACCCGGGAGAGCAGCGCCAGCTCGAAGCCGGCGTCCGGGACGGGCAGCGCCTCGGCGGAGCCCGCGAGGTAGCGCACCCGTGGGTGGCCGCTGAGCCGCTCGGCCTCGGCGCGCATCGGGGCGCTGGGTTCGACTCCGGTGACCTCGGCGGACGGCAGCTCCCGGGCCAGCGCGGCGGTGAACATCCCGGTGCCCGCGCCGACCTCCAGCACGGCCGTGGCGGCGGGCAGGTACCCGGCGATCAGTGCCGCCCAGGCCCGCAGCGCGGCCGCCGGCATCTCGTTGCCGTGCTGGTACACCGCCGCCAGCCGGGGATCCTCGTGGGCCTGGGTCACCACTGCCTCCAAGTGCTCGGGTGCTTCGATAGATTGACGGTATGTCACAGACGCCACGGACGATCCTGATCACCGGCGCCACCGACGGACTGGGCCGCGCGCTGGCGCTGCGCCTGGCCGGCCCGGACACCCTGCTGATCCTGCACGGGCGCTCCGCCGAGCGGGCGGCGGAGGTTCAGCGGCAGGTGCGGGCCGCCGGTGGGCGGGCGGAGGTGCGGCTGGCGGATCTGGCCGAGCTGCGCCAAGTGGACCGGCTTGCCGACCAGGTGCTGGCCGACTTCGACCGGCTGGACGTGCTGGTGAACAACGCGGGGATCGGCTTCGGCGCGCCGGGCAGCGGGCGCGAGCAGAACGCCGACGGCGTCGAGCTCCGTTTCGCCGTCAACTACCTGGCCGGCTACCACCTGACCGACCGGCTGCTCCCCCGCCTCACCGAGGCGGGCGGGCGGATCGTCAACGTGGCCTCGGCCGGGCAGTATCCGATCGACTTCGCCGACCCGCAGCTGCTCGCCGCCTACGACGGGGTGACGGCCTACCGGCGGGCCAAGCTGGCGCAGGTCATCGCCACTTTCGACCTGGCCGACCGACTCGCCGCCGAGGGCTCGCCGGTCACCGTCAACGCCCTGCATCCCGCGACCTTCATGGCCACCGGAATGGTCCGCGAGGCGGGGGTCGAGCCGATGAGCAGCGTCGAGCAGGGGGTGGCGGCGACCCTGGAGCTGGTCACCGGCCCGGCGGGCGCAGCGAGCGGCCACTACTACAACGGCACCGCCGAGGCCCGGGCCGACGCCCAGGCGTACGACCCGAAGGCGCGCGAGCAGCTGCGGGCGCTCTCGGCGGAGCTGGTGGCCAGGGCCCTGGCGCCTTGAGAGGTGGAACAGGCGCCAGGGCCGCGGTCGATCACCAGGCGTAGTCCTCCGGCGCGGGCCGGTGGCCGGGGAAGATCTCGTCCAGTCGGGCCAGCGCCTTCTGGTCCAGCTGGACGTCCAGCGCCCGAACCGCCGCGTGCAGCTGGTCCAGGGTGCGCGGGCCGACGATCGGGGCGGTGACGGCGGGGCGGGTGAGTAGCCAGGCGAGGGCGATGTCGCCGGGCTCGTGGCCGAGCTCGGCGGCGAAGTCCTCGTAGGCCTCGAGCTGCTCGCGGTGCTTGCCCACGGCGTCGGCGGCCCGTCCGCTGGTGCGGCGCACGCCCTCGCGTTCCTTGCGCAGCACTCCGCCCAGCAGGCCGCCGTGCAGCGGCGACCAGGGGATGACGCCCAGACCGTAGTGCTCGGCGGCGGGTAGCACCTCGAGCTCGATGCTGCGCTCCAGCAGGTTGTAGAGCGACTGCTCGCTGGTCAGGCCGAGGAAGTTGCGGGCCTTGGCGGCCTCCTGGGCGCGCGCGATGTGCCAGCCGGCGAAGTTGCTGGAGCCGACGTAGATGATCTTGCCCTGGGCGACCAGCACCTCCATCGCCTGCCAGATCTCCTCCCAGGGAGTGGCCCGGTCGATGTGGTGCATCTGGTAGATGTCGATGTGGTCGGTCTGCAGACGGCGCAGGCTGGCGTCCACCGCGCGTCGGATGTTGAGCGCGGACAGCTTGCCCTCGTTGGGCCAGGCGCCCATCTCGCCGTAGAGCTTGGTGGCGATCACCGTGCGCTCGCGGCGGCCGCCGCCCTGGGCGAACCAGTTGCCGATGATCTCCTCGGTGCGGCCGCGGTTCTCGGCCCAACCGTAGACGTTGGCGGTGTCGAAGAAGTTGATGCCCTGCTCGTGTGCGACGTCCATGATCTGGTGGGCGTCGGGTTCTTCGGTGTGCGGGCCGAAGTTCATCGTGCCCAGGCAGAGTCGGGAGACGCGGAGGCCGGTCCGGCCGAGGTGGGTGTACTCCATGATTGTCCACCCTCTGCCGCACCGGCCCTGTTTGTCCAGAGCGACCCGCAAGTTGGATCTGACGTAGCCTCAACTCACTTCTTGGACACCGCCATCTCACTCACCTGCCGGCGCACGGCGTCGGGGGCCTGGTCGCCGGCAAGCAGCGTGACGCCGGGCGGCGGGTCGCCCGGCAGCGCCGCGTCGACCGCGACGAACCGCACCCCCTGGTGCCCGACGGACAGCGCGGGGGCGGCCTGCCCGAAGGGCCGGCCCACCGTGACGATCAGGTCGCACCGCTGGCTGAGCAGTCCCGCCAGGTACGGCCGCGCCTGCTCGGCGTCGGTGGCGGGCATGATCAGCTGCTGGACGTTGCGCTGCTGCTGCCCCGTCCCGGCCGCCGCCTGCATCGCGCTCCACACCCCGGTGACCGTCGCCCCGGCGGCGGCCGTCGCGCTGTCCGCCGCCAGGCAGGCGGTGCCCCGCCCGGAGACGTCGTTGGCGACCACCTTCGCGGGGCGCACCGGGGCATGTCCCGAGCCGCCCAGCAGCAGCACCGCTCCGGCCGCCGCGGCGGCCGCCAGGCCGCCGACCACCGCGACGGCCACCCGGGTGCGGCCCCGCACTAGGCCTCCCGCCAGCTGAGGTAGCGCTGGCTCGGGCGGCCCCAGAGCGAGAGGTCGCTGAGCGGACACTCGTCGAACTCGCCGGCCAGTAGCCCGATCAGGAAGTCGACCATGCCGACTTTGAACACCAGCCACTGCTGTTCGAAGTCGCTCCACACGGCGACCGGCCAGTTGTCCGGGTCCGGATCGGTGGTGATCCAGCAGAGCGTGTCGGCGCTGTCGCTGTGGCCCCAACCGAGCAGCGCCGACTCGTCGGTGACGTCCGCCGGCAGTCCGCTGCGGACCCGGGCGAAGGTGAACCGCGCCTCGCCGGTCTCCTCGACCACGTCGATCGGCGGCTCACCCGGGCCACTGGTCGAGACCGGGATCGCCACGCCCAGGTGGTCGCTGATCGAGCCCGCGCCGTAGACGGCGATGAACTCGCGGTAGTCGCTCGGGAGACGCCGGCCGAGGGCCGCCTCGGCCGCCTCCCAGTCCACGCTGTCCCCACCGCCCGCCGGAGCGGACAGCATGGTCCTGAGTCGGTCCAGACTCATCGGATCACCCTCCTGGTCACGGTGTCGTCCCGGTCGGCACCGGGTCACCGGTCCTGCTGTCGGTCACCGAGCCCAGGTTCTTCCAGCCCTTGCTCTGGCTGTAGATCATGTTGGGCACGGGTTGGTCGAAGTCGATGCCGGGCCTGCCGTCGGCGTACACGCCCTGGGCAATCATCTCGTACGAGACCGGAACGGTACGGTCGCCGTCGTACTTGGGCACCACCCGGTAGTGGACGATCTGGCCCGCGTCGATGGCGGCCTTCACCTTGTCCTCCCAGTAGTTCATGTTCTCCGGGATGATCCCGTACTGCGACTGCTTGACGTAGGTGTTGGCAGACCGCGAGCAGGTGGAGATGTTGCGCAGGTCGGTACCCGAACCGGTCAGCTGGCTGCCGAGCAGGTGACAGGCGTTGATCGCCTGGCTGGAGACCAGCCCGAGCCAGCCGGCGTACCTCTTGGCCCACAGGTACCCGGGCGGTGCGACCTTCTCCACATCGGTTCGGGTGCCCTTGTGATCGGCCAGGTAGGCGCTGTCCAGGCAGGCTTCGACCCCGGTGGCCCGGTCGCCGTTCGCGGGGTCGGTGGCCCCGTAGTCGACCCAGCCCTTGCCGCCCCGCAGGCAGTTCTGGTTCTGCCGCTGGCCGGTCGGCCCCGGGTCACCGGGGTCCGGGCCGGGGATCGGCTTGGGCTCGGGTTCCGGGTCCTCTCCCAACAGGTCGTCGGTGATGGTGATCAGCGCCTCGGCGCCGGCCACCACCAGCGTGGTGCCCTCCGCCGCCGCCCCGACCACGAAGGCCGCGGCGTCCGTCGCACCGGCCACCACCACGGCCGTGCCGACCTGGATGACCGTGTCGGTGAACCAGTCCAGCGGGTCGTGGTGCACCGTCGGACGGGAGTTGGTGGGCGTGATGTCGATCGGCTTGGGCCGCGGGATCGGGATGCCGATCACCGGGTTGCGGTGCTTGTGGTGGCCGCTGCTGTAGTTGCTGCCGCCTCCGCCGCCACCACCGCCGCCACCGCAGCTGCCGGTGTCCTCGCAGCTCGTCGGGCGCGAGGGGGCCCAGTTGTTGCCGGGCCGGTTTCCGTCGCCGCCGCACTGGCGGGTCCAGAAGTGGGTGTCGCAGAACATGTCGTGCGCCGAGTCGCCCTGAACCGGGCAGACCCCGTTGTTGAACCAGCAGTCGTCGCGCCCGGTCGGGTCGGGCATGGCGACCTGCTTGGCCACGTCGAACACCACGTGCGCCGCGATGATGAGGCCGATCACACAGATCGGGCAGTGCCCCGACGGGTCGGTCCGGTCCATCGGGTCGCCGGCGCCGTAACCGAACCGGCCGGCCTGGCTCGACGGGGTCGGGTCGAGTGTCCACGAGTCGCGGGAGGCGAAGCCGCCGCTGCCCGGGCGGTACCAGCGGGCCGCCATGTTGACGTCGCCGGTCGTCGGGTCGGTCCAACCGCTCTGGTAGCCGAGCGAGTTGCCCGCCCCGGAAGAGGCGGTCGGCTTGCCGAAGGGGTCGTAGGCGGCCGAGCCGGCGAGCGTGCTGCCGGCCGGGTCGAGGGTGGCGACCACATCGGAGTGCGAGTCGGTCAGCATCAGGCGCGGGTTGGGCGTGGCGCCCGCGTTCGCGGCCCCGAGGACCGCGCCGCCGGGCAGCCGGCTGTAGCTGGTGGTGCCGTCGGAGACGAGGTTGTTCGAACCGCCGTCGTAGCTGAACACGGCGGACTGGGACTGCGTCACCCGGTCCAGCGAGTCGTAGCTGTAGCCGACGGGGCCTTCCTTGACCATCCGGTCGTACCCGTCGAACTGGACCACCGAGGGCTGGGCACCGCGCGCGGTGGTGCTGCTGAGCGTCCCCCGGCTGGAGTAGGTGTAGCTGTTCGAGCCGTCGTCGAGCAGCTCCCCGCGCTCGTCGTAACTGGCCGCCGTTCCCCCGGCGCTGGTGCGGTTTCCGGCCGCGTCCCAGGTGTACGCCGTGGTCGTGGTCCCGTTGTTCCACCAGGTGAGGCGCCCGGCCAGGTCGTAGCCGTACTGGTTGACGGCGGCCCCGGCGGTTCCGGTGGTGGTCTTGGCGGTGAGCCGGCCCTCGATGTCGTAGCCGTAGCCGATCGAGGCCAGCACGGTCCCGCCCGGGTTCTTGACGGTGTCCGAGGCGAGTCGACCGTTCGTGTCGTAGCCGTAGCTGCGGCTGGAGCCGCCGACGCCGTACTGCTCGGTCTGCACCCGCCCGGCGCTGTCGTAGCCGAAGCTGACGGTCCGTCCGGTCAGCGGATCGGCCGCGGTCTTCAGCCGGTCCGCCGGGTCGTAGCTGAACGCGGTGGTGCCGGTGGCGTTGGTGCGGGCGGTCAGGTTGCCGTCGCCGTCGTAGCTGTAGGCGGAGCTGCCGCCCGGGCCCGCCGCGGTGAGCAGCTGGCCGCGGTCGTTGTAGGTGTAGGTGTCGGTCCCGGTCGGGGCGCCCACCGAGGTGAGCCTGCCGTCGTTGTCGTAGCCGAGGGTGCGGGTCGGCGTGCTGACCTCGGCGCCGGTGGCGCTCTCCTGGGTCAGCCGGCCGAGCGGGTCGTAGCCGCGCTGGCGCACCACGCCGCCCGGCTCGCTCAGCGCGGTCGCCCGGCCGGCCGCGTCGTAGCTGGTGGTGAAGGTCCCGTCGGCGGGGTTCGGGGCGGTGGCGGTCGGCGGCTCGACCGTGGACTCGGGCAGCCCCAGGGAGTTGTAGGTGTAGTAGACCGGGATGTTCTTGCCGTTGGTGAAGCGGGTGCGGTGGCCGGCCGCGTCGTAGCCGAAGGTGCTGGTGATGGTCTGTCCGGCGGCCACCGGCTCGACCTGCTTGACCAGTCGGCCGGCCGGGTCGAAGGTCAGGCTGGTGGTGTGCAGGGCGGTGTCGGCCTGACTGGCCACCTGGTCGGTGCCACTGGTGGCGCGGCCTTCCAGGTCGAAGCCCGCGTAGCTGGTACCGCTGACGGCGCCCGAGGTGTCCAGCGTGCTGGTGCTGACGGTGTTTCCGAGCGCGTCGTAGCCGAAGGTGCCGGCGGTGCCGTCGGGCCGGGTCACCTTGGCCGGGCGGCCGAGGCCGTCGAAGTCGGTGCGGGTGGTTCGGCCGGACGGGTCGGTGCTGCTGGTCAGTTGGCCGATCGCGTTGTACGTGGCCCTGGTGGTGCCGCCGTTCGGCTGGGTGGAGCTGATCTGGTTGCCCGCGTCGTCCCAGCCGAAGGTGGTGGTGAGGGCGGTCGGGGTCGGGAAGCGCTCGATCTGGGTGGCGGTGATCCGGCGGCCGGAGTCGTCGTAGGTCGCCTCGGTGCGTTGGCCGGTGGGACTGGTGGTGGCGAGCAGTTCGCCGTCCAGGTCGTAGGAGTTGAGCCACTTCGGGGTGCTGCCGTTGACGGCCGGCAGGTCCTGCTCGACCTGGCGGCCCAGCTGGTCGTACTGGTAGCCGACCGTCAGCTTGAGGCCGCCGGGGTCGACGGTGGTGCTGGTGAGCCGGCCGAGCACGTCGTAGGCCGAGTTGGTGGTCGGGGTGAGGCTCGCCCCGGTGCGCGGGTCGGTGTAGGCGGTGCCGGTGGTGGCGATCCGCTGGCCGGCCGCGTCGTAGGTGGTCGTGGTGGTGTTGCCGAGCGGGTCCCTGCTGGTGGTGCGCTCGTCGAAGGTGTCGTAGCCGGTGCTGAGGATGGGCCGCACGGCCGTGGGCGTGCTGCCCCGGCTGGTCGGGTCGTAGCTCTCGGCGGTCACCAGCGGCCCGGTGCTGACGGTGGGGCGGCCGAGCGCGTCGTAGGCCTGGCTGCTCGTGTAGGAGGTCGGGTCGGCGCCGGCCGCGTTGCCGTTCGGGGTGATGGTGCCGGTCCGCCGGCCGAGCTGGTCGTAGGTGTACTTGGTGACCTCGTCGGCGGTGCCGCCCTTGACCGTCTGGGTCAGTACCGCGCCGGCCGCGTTGTAGGTGTACTCGGTCCGCTGGCTCGCGCCGCCGCCGGTCAGCACGTCCGCGAGGACGCGGTTCTCCGCGTCGTAGCTGTAGCTGTTGGTGCGGTTCAGGCCGCCGGGGTCGACGGTGCTGCTGGTGGTGCGCCCGGCCGCGTCGAAGACCGTGTCGGTGGTGGTGCGGCCGCCGCCGGTGGTCTGCTGGACCAACTGGCCGGCCGGGTCGTAGCTGTCCTGCTCCAGCACGACGGTGCGCTGGGTGCCGTCGGCGTTGCGGAAGCCGTCGAGGTCGACCTCGGCCACCGTGTTGTCGTCGTTGTAGTAGGTGTGGAGGGTGCGGCCCATCGCGTCGGTGACGGTGGCCACCCGGCCGGCCGGGTCGTAGCCGCGGGACACCAGGACCTGGTTGCGCGAGGCGACCGGTTCGGTGGGGCTGCCGGTGAAGTTGCTGATCGCGGTGCGCATCGGCCTGCGCAGCCCGTCGTAGCTGTACGTCCACTTGGTGCCGGCGGCGTCGGTCTTCGAGGTGATGTTGCCGTTGCCGTCGTAGCTGTACGAGGTGCTGCGGCCCAGCGGGTCGGTGGTCTTGGCGACCAGGCTGTTGGTCGTGTTGTAGGTCCAGTTGGTGGTGCGCGGGGCGTCGCCGCCGGTGGTGTCGGCGACCGTCCGGGTGGTGTGCTCGCCGTCCGGGTCGTAGTCGTCGCGGGTCTGCCGGGTGTGCACCACACCGGTGACGGCGTCGGTGGCGGCCGGGTCGGTCTGGGTCAGCAGGTGGCCCTGCCCGTCCCAGCCGTAGCTCGCGGTGGTGCTGGTCAGCCCCGGTCCGCAGTCCGCGCAGTTGACCGTCTTGCCGGTCATCCGGCCGAGGTTGTCGTAGCTGTAGCTGGTGGACAGGCCGGTGGGTGAGACCGCCTTGGTCAGGTTTCCGGCCCGGTCGTAACTCGCGGTCGCACTGCTGCCGCCGAGCCCGGTGGTGGTGGCCACCAGGGCGCTCGGCTGGGTGCCGGCGCTGCCCACGGCCGGCTCACTGCCGGTGGTGTAACTGACCGACGTGGTGCGGCCGTTGGGGAAGTCCGGGGTGGCCGGCAGGGTGGTGGTGAGCAGGTCGCCGGCGCTGTTGTAGGTGTACGCGGTCGCGTAGCCGGCGTCGTCCGGCCCGGCGGAGCGGGCATCGGCCTTCGTCAGCAGATGGCCGTTCTGCGGGTTGAACGGGTTGACGGCGTCCAGGTAGTAGGAGGCGTAGCCGGTGTGGCAGACCGCCGCCGTACTGCAGGTGGTGGTGGAGACGGTGTTGCCGCGGTCGTCGTGGCCGGTGGTGACGGTGTGTCCGTCGGGGTCGGTGGTGCTGTAGAGGAAGCCGTGCGAGTCGTAGCTGTAGCGGGTGGTGCCGCCGGTGGCGTCGACGGTCGCGGTGAGCCGGCCGGACCGGGTGTCCCAGCGCCAGCTGTCGGTGTGGCCGAGCGGGTCGTTGACGGAGGCGTAGGTGATCTTGGTCGGCTGGGTGGCGTTGCCCATCGCCTTGTAGTGCGCGGTCACCGCGTCGGCGCCCAGCCGGACCGGGTAGGCGGCCACCTCGGCGATCGAACCGGTGAACCGGCCGTCCGTGCTGGTGGGGTGGTTGGGCCAGCCGCCGTCGGCCGTTCCCGCGCCGACGTAGACGTAGGCGGCGCCGTTGTAGAACATCGGCGAGGTCGGCTTGCCGGTGGCGGCCTGGGCCCCGTCCAGGTAGAGGGTCTGGCCCGAGTTGTCGCCGGTCAGCACCACGTGGTGCCAGGCGTTGTCGTTGACGGTCTTGCCGGACACCAGCGCGTTGGCGGCGTCACCGGTCCAGAAGGTGCCGTACATCTTGCCGTCGGTGCCCACGTAGAGCGCCGGGTTCCACTGGTCGGTGCCGCCGGTGTGCGCGGCACCCAGCGGGAAGGACTGGTAGCCGTAGAGCACCCCGGCCGCAGCCGTCTTGAACCACAGCTCGACGCTGTGCGGACCGTTGACCACCGAGGCGCCGGAGGGCAGTTGGAGCGAGGAACTGGTGCCGTTGAAGGTGGCGGCGGTGCCGTCGGAGTTGCCGGACGGCCCGGCGGTGCCCAGCGTGACGCCGGTGTAGGTGCCGTGGTCCTGGTTGGGCAGCGCGGAGCCGAGCGCGTCCTGGGCGATCGGGGAGCCGACCGGCTCGTCGAGCCGCCACAGCGCGGACGGGTTGGCCAGCGTGACGCTGCTGCGGTACGCGGCGGACTGCGAGCCCGCCTCCCCGCCCGCCACCGTGGCCGCGCTGTAGTGCTGCGCCACCGTGCTGTTGGACATCGCGTACGGGTAGTACGCGAAGTCGGCGAGCGAGCCGTTGAAGTGGCCGCTGACGTCGGTCGGCGCGTTCGGCGAACCGTCGGCGGTTCCGGCGCCCAGGTAGGCGTAGGAGTCCCCGCACCACCTGGTGCTGCCGGTCACCGGGTTGCCGCTCGGCTGGCCGTCGACGAAGAGCTGCTGCGAGGTGGTGCCGCTGGAGCTGCTGACCACCAGGGTGGCCAGGTGCCAGACGTTGTCGTTGACGGCCTTCGCGGAGACGGCGGTGTTGGCGGTGTTGCCGTTCCAGATCTGGCCGTGCAGCATGCCGTCGGTCCCGACGTACAGCGCCGGGTTCCACCAGTCCGGGCCGCCGTGCGCGGCGCCCAGCGGGAACGACTGGTAGCCGTACAGGGTGCCGGCGCTCGCGGTCTTGAACCAGACCTCGACGCTGGCGGTGTTGCCGGTGCGCGGAACCGCCGTGCCGGGCAGCGAGACCAGCGAGGTGGTGCCGTTGAAGGAGGCCGCGGTGGTGCCGCCGGTCGCGTACGGGCCGGCGGCGCCGAGTGTGACGTTCTGGTAGCTGCCCTGGTTCTGGGCCAGCGCGGCCGAGGTCAGCAGCTCGCCGGCAACGTTGCCGCCGGGGTCGGCGAGACGCCAGTAGCCGGTCGGGCGGGCGTCGACCACGGCGGCGTCGTACGCGGCCGCGCCGTTGGTGGTGGCCGCCTTGTACAGGTCCGGGATCCGGGTGCCGTAGCCCAGGCCGTGGGCGAAGGCGGCGACGTCGGCGATCTGGCCGGTGAAGTGTCCGGACGGGTCGCTCGGCGAGTTCGGCCAGCCCGAGCCGACCGAGCCCGCGCCGATGTACACGTGCGCGTCGCCGTTGAAGAGGATCTTGGCGTTGAGCGGGCCGGCCGTCGCCGCGCCGTCCAGGTAGAGGGTCTGGGCGGAGTCGCTGTCGGCGGAGAGCACCGCGAAGTGCCAGTTGTTGTCGGTCACGGTGGCGCTGGACACCAGGGTGGCGGCGGCCGAACCGGTCCAGAACTGACCGTGCAGCTTGTTGTCGGTGCCGACGTACAGCGCCGGGTTCGAGTCCGCGCCGGCCGGGCGGGTGCCGCCGACCGGGTAGGACTGGTAGCCGACCAGCACTCCGGCGGTGGAGGTCTTGAACCACAGTGCGAGCGCACCCGGGCCGCTGGTCGGCGCGTACGCCGCCGGGATCTCGGCCCAGGAGGTGCTGCCGTCGAAGCTCGCCGCCCCGGCCGAGCCGGTCATCGGGCCGGCCGCGCCGAGCGCGACGTTGGAGTAGCTGCCGTTGTTCGGGGTCGGCCGGGCCACCGTGATCGTGTTGGTGGCCTGGCTGGCCGCACCCTCGGACAGCCGCCAGTAGCCGGACGGGCGGGAGCCGAGCACCGCGCTGCGGTACTCCTGCTCGGAACCGGAGACGGTCGGCGCGCTGAGGTCCCAGACACCGCCGTTGGCGTCGGTGATGTGCGCGGCGCGGTCGGCGACCGCGTCGTAGACCACGGCGAGCTTGGTCTTGCCCAGCGGGGTGGTCATCCCGGTCAGCTCGGTCGCGGCGTTGTGCCCGGCCGCCCACAGCGCGGTGACCGCGGGCGCGCCCAGGCTGCGCGGGTAGAGCGCGACCTCGGCCAGCTGGCCGTTGAAGTGGTTGTTGCCGTCGCTGCCCGCCGCCGGCGGGACCGGCCACGGGATGCCGCGGGTGAACCCGGCACCCAGGTAGGTGTAGTCGGTGTCCAGGTGGTCGATCGCGCCGGCGACGGAGCCGACCAGGTTGCCGTCCAGGTAGAGGCTCTGGGTGTCACCCGCGCCGGACAGCACCGCGAAGTGCCAGTTGCCGTCGGTCACCGTCCCGGTGGTGGTGATCGGGTTGAACCCGATCGCCGGGCCGTAGAACTCGCCGCGCAGCTTGCCGTCGGTGCCGATGTAGAGCGGTGAGGAGGCGTGCGAGGGGGTGCCGGACAGGGCGGTGTTCTGGTACCCCACCAGGACGCCGGGCGCGGTGGTCCTGAACCACAGGCCGACCGCCAGGTAGCTGTTGCGCAGCGCCGCGTTCGGCAGCGCGACCGAGGAGGTGCTGCCGTCGAAGCCGGCCGCCTTGGTCGCCGAGCCGGTCAGCGGACCGGCCGAAGCGGCCAGGCTGACGCCGGTGTACGTCCCGTTGTCGACGCCCTGATTGGCCGTCACCTCGCTCTTCGCGCTGGTCCCGGTGGTGTCGCCGAGCCGCCAGTAGGAGCTGGGCCCGGCGTCCAGCACCGCCGAGCGCAGGTGCGAGCCGGGGGTGTAGGAGTACTTGGTGCAGGGGCGGGTGGTGGCCGTGCCGGCCGGCGGCGTGCACACCTGGGCGAGCTGGTCGACGTTGGTCGTGTCGTAGCTGTAGGTCCAACTCAGCGCGGTGCTCTGGTCGGTGCCGGTGACCGGGTCGGTGGTGACGGCGGCGACGTGCCGACCGTCGGCGGTCCAGGTCAGGTGCAGCGCGCGCCCGGACGCCTGGTCGGTGACGGTGTCCAGCTTGCCGCCGGTGTAGTGCAGCAGCTGACTGTGCTGGTCCCGGTCGGTGATCTGGGTGAGCAGGTAGCCGCCGCCGCTGGTCGGCTGGCCGAACCGGTAGACGGTGCCGGTGGTGTCGGCGAGGATCCAGCCGCCGGCCCCGGCGTCGGTGGCCAGGGTCTCGTACTCGCCGGACGGCGAGGTGTAGAAGGCCATGCCGGTGACGGTCCGGGACGGTCCGGACCAGGCTCCGGCGCTGTGGTAGAGGTACTGCACGCCGGTGGACTTCTCGACGGCGAGCAGGTCGGTGCCGCCGCTGTCGCCGGGCAGACCGTTGACCACGGCCAGGTCGCGCATGGTGGTCCAGTTGGTGCCGATCTGCACCGGGCTGGCCAGGGTGGAGGTGCCGAGGGTCGCGTTGCCGGTGCCCAGGTACTCCAACAGCCTGCCGGTGGCGGCCTCGACGCAGACCACGTCGCCCTTGCCGTCGTGGTTGAAGTCGCCGGCCACCAGCTCGGACATGGCGTTCCAGCCCCAGCCCAGCGAGACCCGGGCGTCCAACGTGCCGTCGGCCTTGATCGGGTAGGCGTAGAGGTTGCCGCTGGACTTCTCGACGCCCAGCAGGTCCTTGCGCCCGTCGGTGGCGAGCGGGGCGGAGACCGACAGGTTGGCCATGCCGTTCCAGTCGGAGTTCCCGATGGTGATCGGCGTGCCGAAGCCGCCGCCCGCCTTGCCCGGGTAGAGGCGCAGGCTGCCGTCGCCGGTCACCACGCCGATCAGGTCGCCGATGCCGTCACCGGTCACGTCGCCGCCGGTGATCTGCGAGATGCCGTTCCAGCCGTCGCCCAGCCACTTGCGCTTGGCCTGCGAGAAGTCGGGTCCCGGGTAGAGCCAGAGCTTGCCGGTGCTGGAGTCCACGGCGACCGCGTCGTCGATGCCGTCGCCGGTCTGGTCGCCGATGCCGGCCAGCTGGGTGAGCTGGAAGTCGTTGCGCCCGAAGCGCTCGGTGCGTCCGCCGGCGGTGGTCAGCACCACCGAGCCGGTGGTGTCCGCGTCCGGCAGCACCTGCATGTCGTACGCCGAGGACCAGCCGGCACCGAACAGCGTCGAGCTGCGCGGGTCCAGCGAGTTGTAGGAGCGGGCCACCTCGAGGGCCGGGCCGACCGCCTTGACCGAGGCGTCGGTCACCGCGGTGGTGTAGTTGCCGACCTGCGCGTCGAAGGAGCGGCTGGAGCCGTTGGCGGCCGTGCCGCTCAGCCGCGAGGTGATCAGCGGCTGCTGGACGGCGGTGGTGAAGGGCGCCGGGGTGGACCACTGGCTGGACGCCTGGCCGTCGAAGACCCGGGCGGAGTAGGTGTACGAGCTGTTCCAGGCCAGCGCGCCCGTCGGCACGGCCCAGGAGGAGGTGCTCACCCAGCCGGAGTCGGCCACCGTGGCACCGCCGGAGTAGACCTGGAACTGGTACTGCAGGCCGCTGCCCGGGTAGTTGTCCGGGTCGTGGCCGGTCGCGTAGAGCTGCGGGGAGAGCACCCCGACCACGGTGTCGGCCAGTGGCTCCACGGTGTCCAGCTGCGGCGGCACGTTGTTGGCGGCCACCCAGGTGCAGGTGCCGAACGGGACGCCGTAGGAGTCGTGCAGCGAGGTGGTGCCGCCGACGTAGCCGTCCCAGCAGAGGATGAAGGAACGGCCCACCGGCAGCGGGGGTATGACGCCGTTGACGGTCACCTGGTCACCGGTGCGCACCAGCCCGGAGACCCCGGTGAGCGGGGCGTTGAAGTTCTGCTCGGCCCAGTTCCCGTCGAAGATCCGGGCCTTGAGCTGCATGCTGTTGGAGTTCCACCAGTTCGCCGCCAGGTTGGTCATCGTCACCTGCTGCGAGCCGGCCGTGTTGGCGGTGGGCGGGTTGTAGTTCCCCGGCACCGAGTAGGCGGCAGCCCAGTCGCTGTAGACGATCGACAGGTAGGGCGGGTAGGCGGTGTTGACGCTGGAGAACTTCTTCCAGTAGTACGAGTTCCACGGGTCGGTGTGCACCGCCAGGCCGTAGTTCCAGCCGCCGTGTGCCCAGCTCTCGACCAGCTGCGAGCCCGGATCGCTGTGCGACTGGCCGAGGTTGACCCAGTCCCAGGCCGCCCCGCCGCAGGTGTCGCCGTGCGACCAGGCCCGGTCGCCCAGTTGCTGGCCGATGTCCACCCCGGGGAAGGTGTTGATCGAGTGCGGGTCCCAGGCCGTGTTGATCTGACTGACCGTCACATCGTGCGGTGAGCACTCGTAGGAGTGGAAGTTGTTGAGGTTGAGCGAGACGGCCTCGATGTAGTTCAGGCCGATGTTGGCGACGGCCGGGAAGTACAGGTACGTGTTGGCCAGGTGCGAACCGCCGTCGTACGTACCCATCTTCAGCTGGGAGTCCGAGGAGTAGTTGGAGTGGTCGGTGTTCACCACGTAGGTGGACTGGCCGACGTTGACGCTGGTCGTGGTCGTCGGGTCGACCTTGACGGGGTAGACCCGCGCCTTGTCGTGCAGCCAGTCGGCGTCCAGGTTCATCCGCAGCACCTGGGTGCTGCCCTCGGTGAGCAGTTGGTAGCTCACACCGCTGCTGTAGACCCCGTCGCCGGAGGCCGGGTCGATCTTCGAGTCCTCCATGAAGCCGGCCGGTATGGAGAGCCGGACGGTTCCCTGCTCGTCGCGGAACTGCACCTGGCCGCCGGTGCCCAGGGACGCGGTCAGGCCGCTCGTGCTCAGCGGGAAGTCCCAGCTGGTCGGGGCGTTGGCGTCGTGCAGGACCAGCGACTCCTTGATGCCCTGGGCCATGCCGTTGTAGACCACGTCGGCGCCCGGCCGGGCGCCCGGGTAGCTGAGCTGCTCGCCCGCGGCGGCGCCGGCAACGCCCGACGCGCCGCGCAGGCCGTACGACACCTGGTGGCCGGCGTCCAGGGTCCAGCTGACCAGCTTCGGATCGTCCGCCCGGCCCGCGAAGCTCGCCTGCCGGCTGTTGGCCGCCTCGGTCCAGCGGCCCGAACTGTCCTGCGCGAGCGTGGTGTCGATGTCGGCCCAGCTGCCGTCGGCCGCCTTGAAGTGCACCGGGCGCGGGTAGACCCGGACGGTCCTGGTGCCGTCCGGGTTGACGAAGACGGAGGCGCTGTCGGTGCGCTTGCTGACGTCCTCGACGCCCTCGGCCGCCGGCCCGGGCACGATGGTGGCGGGCTTGCCGCCCTCCTGGCCCTTCTTGCCGTCGTCGACCGCCCGGCCGCCGTCCCGGACGTCCTTGCCGCTCTCGTTCTTGGCGGTGCGCGGCTTCGGCTGGAGGCTCTGCGGAGGCGTGGCCGCCCGGCCCGCGACCGGCGCGGGCGGTCCGTCGGAGCCGCGGGTCGCTCCCGCGCCGCCCGTGCCCTTGGCCGCGGGCAGCTCGCCGGCGCCCGGCCGGTGCGAGGTGTCGTTCGACCGGCCGTCCCGGTCCGTCGCGCCGGCCGGCACCGAGCCCGGCTTCCCGTCCGCGCCGCCGGACAGCTGACCGGGCGTCACCGGCTTCGCACCGGATCCCACGGCCGCCGCCGCCAGCTTCGCGGTGAACGCCGCCGCGTCCACGGTGGCGAAGGCGAACAGCACACCGAGCCCGGTCAGAACCGCGACAATCCGCCGCAGCCAGGCCTTTCGGGCAGGCGAGAGAAGAGAGTGGGGCACGACCGTTCCTCCACGGATTGCTCATGCCCAAGACCCGCACGGCGATGGGCGGCCCCATTCATACCTGTCGTCCGAGTGAGTGGTACAGCACTTATTTCGGACAGCGGTTCGAATTCATCAGGGTCTGCGAAGGATGCCCGAATTGATCATAGGAATTTTTTCATCTTCTTGACCAGGAAGAGGTCCTGACGGATCATCATTCAGCCAGTCCAGTAGGAGTTCGGCCGATTTCCTCTCCTGTCGTTCACAGCTCGACCATGGCTTCGCCCCATCAGTGACACCGGCTCACCGACCGTGCCTGACGTAACTGCGCACCGCGAGCGGGCCGCAGACCGCCAGCAGCAGCACCGACCAGCCCAGCGCCGTCGGCCGGATCCGGTCGGCCGCGCCGCGGTCCAGGTCGCGGGCGGAGCCGACCATGGTCGGCATGATCCCGTTGACGGCGACCATGGCGAGCAAGCCGGGCAGCAGGAACTCCCGGTAGTTCCCGGGGACGTTCATCGCGCTGCCGAAGACGTAGCCGAAGACCACCACCATCAGCACCGGCACCGCCAGCGAGGCGGCGACCAGGCCGGGGGCGTGGCGGTAGTGCAGCAGGATCCGACGGGCCGAGGTGAGTGCGTCGTTCATCAGGCCGCCACCTGCTCCGCGGCGCCGGCCGTCAGCGCGAGGAAGACGTCGTCCAGCGTGGGTGTGCGCAGGGCGACGTCCCGGGCGGCCACCCCGGCTGCGTCCAACTCCCGGACCAGGTGCGGCAGCGAGGTCTCCCGGCCGGGCCGGGAGACGGCGACGACCAGCAGCCGGTGCGGGTCGGTCTGCGGCTCGCCACCGGTCAACCGGGCCACCACCCGGGCGGCTTCCGGCAGTTCGGCCACGCTGCCGACGGCCACCTCGACCCGGGCGCCGATCGAGGCCTTGAGTCGGTCCGGTGGGCCGTCGGCGATCGCCCGGCCCTGGCCGATCACCAGCACGTGGTCGGCCAGCCGGTCGGCCTCGTCCAGGTACTGCGTGGTGAGCAGCACGGTGCTGCCGGTGTCGGTCAACTCCCGCACGGCGTCCCAGATCTCACCGCGACTGCGGGGGTCCAGGCCGGTGGTCGGCTCGTCCAGGAAGAGCACCGGTGGCCGGGTGACCAGACAGGCGACCAGGTCCAGTCGGCGGCGCAGGCCACCGGACTAGCTGCGCACCAGGCGGTCGGCGACCTCGGCCAGGCCGAAGCGCTCCAGCAGTTCGGCGCTGCGGCGGCGGGCCTCGCGGGCGCCGAGGCGGTGGAAGCGGCCGACCAGGTGGAGGTTGTCGCGTCCGGTGATCCTCGAGCCCTGACGGACGACCGGCAGCCCGGCCCGGCACCCGCTCACGCGGGGCCCAGTCACGCGGCGCCCGCTCACGCGGGGCCCCCTCACGCGGGGCTCCCTCACGCGGGGGCTCGGTCACGCCACCCGCGCGATCCCCGCCCGCAGCACCCGCCGCACCTCGTCCGCGCGACGCCGGCGCCAGCGCCAGGTCTGCGAGACCGCACGCCCGTACCTGCGGTTCGCCAGATCCCGCAGCAGCTCCACCGAGACGCCGAACTCGGGCAGCACCGCGAGCGCCTGACTCTTCGTCAGCAGCTCCCCGGTGCGCAGCGTCACCGAGGCCCGGGCCAGCGTGAAGAGGCCGACGTCCACCCAGTCGTCGCGCAGCCAGCGCCGCCACCGCGCGGTGGCCGGCATCCAGAACTCGCGCAGGTCGGCCCGGATCGCCTGGGCCAACTCCTCGTCGCTGACCGGCGGAACCAACTCCCCCGGCGGCGGCCCGAAGAAGGTCCGCCCGCCCAGCGCGAGTTCGCGACGGGTCACCACCGAGACCGGCCGGGTGAACAACTCCCGGTGAGCCCATGTGAGATGGCGTTCAGCGGGGTCGCCAAGACGCCCCTGGACCAGGTACGAGCAGTGCAGCTTCCGGGCCAGCGGTGCGGTGTCCTCCAGCGTGCGGTGCAAGGCAGTCAGTGCGGCCTGCTCGCCGGGATCGAGGGCGCGCTCGATCACCGCCAGCAAGTCCAGGTCGCTGCGCCCCGGTTGGTAGTCACCCAGGGCCAGCGAGCCGTGCGCCCAGACCGCCAGCAGCGGCACGCTCCGCCGCAGCTCGGCCACGAACCGCGCCACCACCTGCTCAGTCGCGTCCATGCCCCCATCCCTACCGCGTCCGGGGCCGCCCGAATCCCTCCCCCGGGTCATTGGCGCAGCCCGGAAGGCTCCCGTCAGCTCGTCCGGCGCAGCAACGCCAGGTACATCGCGTCCGTGCCGTGCAGGTGCGGCCAGAGCTGCACGTCCGGCCCCTCGCCCAACGCCGGCACGCCGGGTAGCAGCGGCCGGGCGTCCACCCACGCCACGCTGCCCGCCCTCTCCCGCAGCACGTCGTCCACCACCGCGCGGGTCTCCGCCAGGTGCGGCGAGCAGGTCGCGTAGCCGACCACGCCGCCCACCCGGACCGAGTCCAGCGCCGAGCGGAGCAGGTCGCGCTGCAGCGGCCCGAAGCCCGCGACATCCTCGGGACGGCGGCGCCAGCGCGCCTCGGGCCGGCGGCGCAGCGCGCCGAGACCGGAGCACGGCACGTCCACCAGCACCCGGTCGAAGCTGCCTGGCCGCCAGGCCGGCTTGGTCCCGTCGGCGGTGATCACGGTGTACGGGCCGGGGTTGCCGTCCAACGCGCGCGCCACCAGCCGGGCCCGGTGCGGCTGCCGCTCCGAGGCGACCAGCGCGGCGCCCCGCTCGGCGGCCAGCGCGCCGAGCAGCGCGGCCTTGCCGCCCGGGCCGGCGCAGCCGTCCAGCCAGACCCGGTCGGGACCGTCCAACGGCGCGGCGGCCAGCGCGAGCGCGACCAGTTGGCTGCCCTCGTCCTGCACGCCGGCCTGGTTCTGCTGAATCGCCGTCACCCCGGCCGGGTCGCCGCCCTCGGCCAGCCGCACCGCGTACGGCGACCAGCGGCCCGGCGTGCTCTCCGGCAGCGCCTCGGCCAGTTCCGTCACGGCGATCCGCCCGGGCCGGGCCACCAGGGTGACCTCCGGGCGCTCGTTGTCCGCGCGCAGCAGCTCCTCGATCGCGGCCCGCCCGGCCGAGCCGGGCTGCCAGCGGCCCAGCGCGTCCCAGAGCGCGGCGACCACCCAGCGCGGGTGCGAGTGGACGACCGCCAGGTGGTCCTCGGCGTCCTGCTCGTAGGGCGGCGCGACCTGGGCGATCCAGGCGTCGAAGTCCTGCGCGCTGATCCGGCGCAGCACGGCGTTGACGAACTTGGCCCGCCCGTCGCCGAGCACCACCCGGGCCAGTTCCACGGTGGCCGAGACGGCCGCGTGG